>DASWCR010000093.1:0-12987 GCA_036389995.1 Candidatus Limnocylindria bacterium
TACACCACCGCCCAGAAGGAGCTCGTGAACGGCGTGCCGTTCATCTGGCTCTTCGTCGGCCGCGACTACGTGGCGACGTTGCCGACGACGAAGGGCTTTACGCATCTTCCGACCGGCTCGATCATCTATCTCCGGCAGACCTGGCTCGACAAGTAAGTAAGCGGCGGTCGCTGCGCGACGCGTGAGCCGATATCTCGCGCAGCGACTGCTCGGCGCGATCCCGACCCTAATCGGCGTCTCGCTGCTCACATTCCTGTTCATCCGGCTCATTCCTGGCGACGCCATCGCGGCGCGCCTCGGGACGTCGACCGCTCTGTCCCCCGAACAGCTCGCGAGCCTGCGCGCGTACTTCGGCCTCGATCAGCCTCTTCTCGTCCAGTACTGGACCTGGCTGACATCGCTGCTGCGCGGCGAGGCGGGGTACTCGATCCGCACCGGACGCCCCGTCCTCGTCGAGATCGCCGAGCGGTTACCCGCGACGCTCGAGCTCGCTGCCGCCGCGGCCCTGATCGCGATCGCGCTCGGCATACCGCTGGGCTTGCTCTCCGCGGTCCGGCCGCGCTCGCGCCTCGACGTGGCGGCGCGCATCGGCGGCCTGATCGGGCTGTCGCTGCCGAGCTTCTGGCTCGGAACGCTGCTCATCGTCTTTTTCTCGCTGTATCTCCGCTGGCTTCCGAACACCGGCGGCTACGTCGACTTCGTGCGCGACCCGCTCGGGAACCTGAGGCTCCTGCTCTTCCCGGCGATCACGCTCGGCCTGGCGCTCGCGGCGGCGACGATGCGGATGACGCGCTCGGCGATGCTCGACGTCCTGAGCGCGGACTACGTGCGCACGGCGAGGGCCAAGGGCTTGCGGCCGGCGATCGTGCTGCGGCGCCACGTCCTTAAGAACGGATTGATCGTGGTGGTGACGCTGCTCGGCATCCAGGTCGGTCAGCTTTTTGGAGGCGCGGTGGTCGTCGAGGAGATCTTTGCCGTCCCGGGCGTCGGCCGCATGCTCCTCACCGCCATCGTGCAACGCGACTACGCGCTCGTTCAGGGCGGAGTTCTCGCGATCGCGATCCTCTTCGTGGCGCTCAACATCGTGGTGGACCTTCTGTATGGCTACCTGGATCCCCGAATCCGCCTCGCGTAGCGCGCCCGCGGCGTTCGGTCTCGGCCCGACCCGCGTGCTCGCCGCGATCGCGCGCGAGCGGGTTGCCCTCGCCGGCCTCGCGATGGTCGCGGTCTACGCAGTGATCTCGCTGACCGTGGGCTTCCTGCCGCTCCGTGACCCGCTGCAAATTTCGGCGGACCGCCTCGCCGGGCCCAGCGCGGCATTTCCGTTCGGGACCGACGCTCTCGGGCGCGACCTCTTCAGCCGCGTGCTCTGGGGCGCGCGTCTTTCGATGCAGGTCGCGCTGTTCTCGGTCGCGGCGGCCACCGTCGCCGGTGGCGTTCTCGGGCTCGTGTCGGGATACCTGGGCGGGTTCGTCGATCTGGTGATCGGCCGCGTGATGGACGTCTTCTTCGCGTTCCCGGCGATCCTGCTCGCGCTCGGGATCGTCGCCGCGCTCGGGCCGGATCCGAGGAACGTGATCATCGCGATCGCGGTGGTCTACACGCCGATCTTCATGCGCGTCGTCCGCGGTCCGGTCCTCGCCCTGAAGGCGCAGGGTTTCGTGGAGGCCGCGCGCGCCGTCGGCGCAACGCGCGTCCGCATCGTCGTCCGGCACATCGTGCCGAACCTTCTCTCGACGCTCATCGTCCAGGTGAGCCTCGCGCTGTCGTGGGCGGTGCTCACCGAGGGAGCGCTCTCATTCCTGGGCCTCTCGGCACAGCCGCCCGCGCCATCGTGGGGCGTGATGCTGAACGAGGGGCGGCAGTACCTCGAGTTCGCGACGCACCTCGCGATCTTCCCGGGCCTCGCGATCATGATCGCCGTCCTTGGGTTCAATCTCCTCGGGGACGGCCTCCGCGACGCGCTCGACCCGCAGCGCCGATGAGCAGGATCGTCCGCGCGAGGACCGAGCACGTCCGTCCGATGGCGACGCTCATGGCACGCTCGACGCTCCTGCGCCGCTACCGCGTGACCGCGCGGGGCGCGAAGGCGAACCTCGCCGCAGCGTTGCGTGAACGAGAGATCGTGCTCGCGGCCATCGACGGTGACGACGTCGTGGGGCTCGCGTGGATCGTCGTGACTCGCGCCCTCGATCGGTCCGCGTATCTCCGGCTGCTGCTCGTCTCCGAGGACCACCAATCGCGGGGAGTCGGCGCCGCGCTTCTCGTCCGCGTCGAGCGTGAGGCTCGCGCGTCACGCTGCCGGCACGTCGCGCTCCTTGTCACAAGGACGAACCGGCGGGCGCGTTCGTTCTACGAGCGTCACGGCTACGCGCACGTCGGCGACCTCGCCGGGTTCGTTCGTCCGGGGATCGCCGAGTCGCTCTACCTGAAGAGCTGGCGCACGTAGGGTCGCGAGCCCACCGATCGCGAGGACGCGACGTGCAATCCAGCGAGGACCGCCGCCATCGTGACCAGGCACGGGCCGAGCACGGCCACGTCGATCGACTGCATGAGCACGCCGACCGCCGCGGGAAGCGACGCGCCGCCGATCATCCCGGCGGCCACCTGATAGCCGATCGCGCGCGGGGCCGCGGCGCTCCCGATCCGCCGCGGCGTGAGATAGAGAAGGACAGGCACGAAGATCGAAAGGGCCGCGCCGAGGCACGGTAACGCGAGCAGAGCCGCGACCGGCGGAGGGAGGACCGAGAAACCGACGGTGCTCGCCAGGGCCCCGAACACGCTGAGGTCGAAGAGGCGCGACGGCGCCACGCGATCGCCGAACACAGCGAGCGCGATGCGGCCGGCGGCGAGAGCCGACCAGTAGAGAAAGACCGCGAGTCCGGCGACGCCCTCGCTCAACGATCCATCCACCGTAAGGCGCGTGTATGTCCATTGCCCCGCGCCGAGCTCGATCCCGACGTACACGAACATCAGCGCGCACCCCAGGACCACTGTGCGCCCGATGCCCCGTTCGCCGATCGCCTCCGCGTCGAGCTCCGGCACACCGCCGAGATCCGATCGGACTGCGTACATGGCGACGCCGAGCAAAGCGAACGCGGCGGCGGCCGCGACATACGCGGGACGCCACGAATCGCTCGCCACGAGCGTCGCTCCGACGAGCGGCGGACCGAGCGAAGCCCCGATCGCCCACGCGCCGTGCAGGGCGCCCATGAAACGGATGTCGCCGCGCAGCGCCGCTTCGGTGTTGACCGCCGCGTCGAGAAGCCCGACGCCGCAACCGAGCACGGCCGACGCGAGGATCGTCGCCCACCAGCCGCTCGCGACCGCGAAGATCGCCAGCCCTCCGGCGGCCGCGGACACGGAGGCAAGGAGCAGCGCGATCGTCCCGAGCCGCTCGCGGAGGAGACCGCTCGCGGCACTGGCCGCGAACTGCGCGACGGTCATCGCGGCGACGAGGACGCCGAGCCCGACGAATGGTGCGTCGAGCGACACGCGCATCGAGGGCCACGCGATGCCGAGCATTCCCGTGGGCAGCCCGAGGAGCACGAGACCGATGAACGCGATCGCCGCGGCTCGCCGACGAACGCGCACCCGCAAAGGCTAGGGCTTTCGCAATCGCGAAACTGCTCGGTCGACCTTTAGGGCGTACGATGCCTCGCCGGGGATGAGGGGCTAACGAGCTCCACATTTTTGGGGAGGATCCTGATGCTCCGGCGAACCAGTCTCGTGACCCTCGCGATCGTTGCGATCGTCGCCCTAGCTGCGGCCCCGGCGAGCACCGCGTCGCCCGGGATCGGCAACGTGCCGCAGGGCACTCAGAGCGACCGGGCCTACGCGAAGAGCGGGGCCTATCGCGTCACGAACGTTCTCGCCACGACGCAGCGGACCAGCTGCTACACGCCCGAGGTCCCCTTCTTCACCAGCCTCGCTCCGGCGAATGGGTACGACGGCATGACGGAGTGCACCGGCGCGAACACCGGCGAGGATCCGGGCCCCTACCCGACCCAGGCCGGCAGCAACCCGGGCTATCCGGCCACGAAGGCGATGCTGGTGAAGGACCACTCTGAGTCCGACATCCGCGTCGATCCGACGAATCCCAGCCACCTCATCGGTCAATCGAAGTGGTTCGTGAGCGGCGAGGGGTACAACCACCTCCTCGGGTTCTACGAGTCGATGGACGGCGGGACGACCTGGCCCGTGCAGGGCCACGTCCCCGGGTACGAGGGTTGGACCGACAACACCGACCCCGTCGGCGCGTTCGACCAATACGGCAACTTCTACTCGCTCGTCCTGCCGTACCAGTTCTTCTACGACAACGACTTCCACAACTTCCAGGTCAATAAGAACCGCGAGCCGAACCCATCGCAACCGGCCGAGGTCATCACGGCCTCCGTACGCCCGCACGGCGCCACGACCGCAACTCAGTGGATCACGACGCACAACGGCCAGCCCGACATCGTCGCGCCCTATGACAGTCAGGGACGCGAGCCTGACAAACAGTGGATCGCGATCGACACGAACCCGGGCAGCCCATTCCTGGGTCGCATCTACGCGATGTGGGTCGTGTTCACCGGACCCTCGACGGCGCACCCGTTCGTCTCCATCGCCCAAGCGCGCTCCGACGGGACGCACACCGATTGGTCCAAGCCGATCGCGCTGCCCGAAGTTGGCGGCACGCCTCAGGGCTCGTCGTATCTGCTCCCGCACATCACGCCGGACGGCGCGCTGTACACGTCCCTCGTCACGACCATGCCGAAGAAGGGCTACTGCTGCGACGTCCTCTTCCTCGACAAGTCCAAGGACGGCGGGGTGACGTGGACGAGCACGCTCATCAGCGACACGATCACGGCGACTCCATTCGTCTATCCGAACACCACGTTCCGCGACGGCATCGAGGAGAGCTTCGCGGTCGGGAACCAGCGCATCGGAGGCTATTACCCGCTGTACGTGACCTGGGAGGACTACAGCGTGGGCGTCGTGAACGTCCTGCTCGCGGCGTCGTATGACGACGGCGCCACGTGGAGCTCGCCGATCCAGGTCAACGACAACCAGACCGCTGTCGATGAGTTTCAGCCGAACCTTGACGTCGCCGCGAACGGCACCGTGAGCGTGGCTTTCTACGACCGCCGGCTTTTGTGCCCAGCGGCGGGGACCGCCGAGGCCGCGGCAGCGGGTGTGGCGCTCGACACCGCGAACGTCAACTACGCCGGCACCCTTCCGCCGTACGGTGCGGCGAACTACTGCGTCAACGCGAGCATCCAGTTCTACACGCCGACGCTCGCCCCGAAGGGCCACAACGTCCGCCTCACGCAGCACACCTGGGATCCGCAGATCCACTCGCCCCACACCTCGTGTCCGACGTGCCGCAACACCTTCATCGGCGACTACTTCGGTATCGCCTCGGGCGCTGGAAACAGCTACACGACATCGGTCACGACATACGACGACGGCACCAACCAGGCGCATTACCAGCAACAGGTCATCGCGATCCTCGCGATCCCGTGATGTGACGGCGCGGAGCGGCGGCGAAAGCCGTCGCTCCGTGCGACGATTCTTGGGTGACGTTCGTCCGTCGGCTGCTGCTCTTCGCCGTGATCTCGGTGTTCACCCTCGGGCTCGGTCTTCTCGCGCTCTTCGATGGGATCGAGATGCTGACGGAAGCGGCCGGCTACACCGGGAACGACCGCACCGCGCTTCTGGGATTGGGCGCGCTCACGACGGTCGGAGCTCTCGTGCCGATCGCGCTCTGGGTCCTCGCGGGATGGGCGATCTTCGTGAAGCGACAGCGCTGGGAGTGGTGAATGCGCTGCCACCGCGTCGCGGGTTCTGTCGCGCCGCGAGCAGCGCCGGGGTCTTCTTCACTCGGCCCCTCGTGGGATCGCGATGGACCCCGAGCGAGGGGCCGCTCGCTCAGAAGACCCCGACGCTGCTCAATCCGGCACCGTGCCACCCGCAACGCGGGCGAGCGCTACTGGCTCGGGATCGTCCAGTCGGAGGGCACGATGTGGATCCACGTCTGACCGGGATCGAGCCGGACGGCCTCGCCGCTCGCGTTCCGGAGCGTGAAGACGTCGAAGATGTCGGGACGAGTCCAGGTGACGTCCTGGCGTTTGCCGTCGCGGAAGATGGAGCCGTTGCCGGTCCCGACCAGGGTCATATCGAGCTTCGGGTTTCCGGCGGGATCGAGGCCGAAGTCGGTGGTGAAGTGGACCTCCGTCTGGATGACGATGATGTTCTTCGCGGCGACCGCTTGGCCTGTCGCGCCATCGACCTCGCGGACGCCATCGTCGAAGCGCGCGTAGGTGCGTGAAGCCGGGTCGTACTTGTACCCGACCGTGAACAGCTCGCGGTACGGGATCGTGATGGAGCTCGCGTCTACGCTTCCCGTCATTCCGCCCGCCAGCGGATCGGTCGCCGACGGCGGGAGAAAGTTCCATGACGGGACGCTCACTGGCTGGTCGCCGTCAGGCGCCCCCGCCAGCGCGTCGCGCAGATTGCGGTATGTTGTGAAGTAGTTGTAGGGCGCCTCGCGGAAGCCGACGCGATAGCCCCACCCGTACCCGGGCGCGAGATCGAGGTACCGATACACGACGGCAGCGTCGTAGTGCACTTTCATGAGCTCCTCGGGGCCGCCGCCTGAGTAGACGAAAGCCGCATCGAGGCTCGGGATGATCGGTGTGTCGGTCATCCGCGCGCTGCGCACCGATCCGATCACATCCGGGTCTTTGGATTGGAACACCGCCGCGAGGCGCGTCGTGAGCCCTTCGACGAGCCACTCGTACACCTGATCGGCCTTGGTGATCCCGTAGTGGGGACGGGCATGAGGGTTGTTGTCGATCTTCACGTAGAGCGGCCGCTTCGATGCGGAGCCACCGGCGAGCGGCATCCCGGTCAGTGGCCAGCGCGGGCACAGCGTCTCCTCGGACGTGGACGTCACCCCGAACCCACCGCCCATGTTCCGCAGAAGATTGCTATGAACTAGGACGCCGTCAGCCGGCGCGATCGCGTCCGCGTCCACCCTGCGGTCGCCGTTCCAATCGCCAAGCAGGACCGCCGTCGCGCCGGCGCACGCGGAGTCCGCCGGCAGCGAGGCCCAGCCGCCGAAGCCGCCCGCCGGCCGGAACGAGCTGCCCGAGTCGAAAACCTGCACCTTCGCGCTTCCATCGGCGTCGCCGTACACCGCGACGAGATCGTCCTTCCCATCGCCGGTCACGTCAGCGGCGCCGATCGACGCGCGGCTCAGGTCGTACTCGCCCTCGCTCGTCTCGTACACGTTGTTCATGAGCGCGAGACCGTTCGGGTTCGGGTCGAACAGGAGCAGGCGCGCCTTCGCGTTCGGCGATTGGTACAGCGCCGCGATCTGCTGCGCCCCTCCGCTCCGGGTGAAGTGCCCCACCGCGAAGCGCGCGAGAGAAAGGTCGAACTGAGCTGGCCCCGAGTCGTACGCACCCTGGGTGCCGCCGAATGTGAAGGCCGATCCCGTCGACTCGAAGTAGTGGATGCGCATCTGGAAGTTGTCGTACTGGTACGCGACCATCACGCCGTCGTGTCCGTTCCCTCCGAAGTTCCCCGCGACGATGCTGCGCGCTCGGTTCCACGTGTAGTCCTCGCCGTCCCACCACTTCTCGGCCGGGCTGAAGCTCGAGCCGGTGGAGCGGAAGACGAGGAAGCCGGACTTGTTCTCGCTCTCGTCGTACAGCGCAATGAGGTCGTCCTTACCGTCGGATGTGACGTCGGCGACGGCGAACTTCGCGCGGCTGAGCCGGAACGTGTTCGGCCCGCTCGTCAGCCACACCGACTCGGTGAAGGTATCGCCGTCGGCGCTCGGCTCGCGCACCGCGATCTGGAGGCTCGCGTCGCCTGCTCCGCTCTCGAGCAGCGCGATCTGCGATTTGCCGTTCCCTCTGAAATCACCGCTCGCGGCGACGCCGGCGCCGACCTGCCCTACTGAGCGGGCGGGTTTCAGCGGCGGGATCGGGGTCGCCGTCGGCACCGCAGAGGCCTGCGCCTGGTCACCGAGTGTCGGCGACGCCTGCGGTGTCGAAGCGGTGCACGCGACGAGCGCCACGGTCGCGAGTGCGAGCGCACGCGCGGCGATCAACGGACGATGAAGCAACCCGCCTCGCATGATGCGGCACGGCGCACGCTCCATGCCAGCAGTCTGGGGACCGACGGCGAAGCCGCCTGCCGGTCGGGCAACCAGGAGTTGGTTAAGTGGTCGTGCGCTTGGGGACGAAACGGACGGCGGTCTGCAGCCCGCGCGGGTGCTCTTCGAGACGGACGTGCTGGTAGTTGTGGACGGCGACCTCGTGCTGCGTACGAAGAAGGCTCGCGGCTGTGAGCGCCGGCATCGAACCTTGGGTGCTCACCACGAAACACTCGCGGCATCCGACAAACCGGCAGGGAAACCCGCCTGATCTCATGCGGGCCGCCTTTCTGGCCGTCAAAGCGGCCCGCGTAGATATCAGCGTACAACCAAAGTGGCTCATTGCGAGTGGCAGATGCGGTCCGCGAGCGATCTGAACGGTATGCTTATGTCAACTCAATCTGACCCCAGAAAAGATGTGCCGGGTCGCAGTACGCGACCCGATTTTTTTCTAGCTCCAGGCGCAGGGGCCCCTGAAGGGGTAGGGACCCCAGTAGGAAGGAACTCGCTCTACTTGATCACTCTTGCTCCAGACCTTGATCGCGCGACGGGTGACCTCGGTTGGACGAGCCTCACGCCGATCCAGGACCTTGCGATCCCGCCCCTTCGCGCCGGGCGCGATCTCTTCGCGCAGGCGCAGACGGGCACCGGAAAGACCGGTGCCTTCGCTCTTCCGATCCTCGAGCGCATCGACGGGCGGGCCACGGCACCGTTCGCGCTCGTGATCGTCCCGACCCGCGAGCTCTGCGCGCAGGTCGCCGCCGAGTTCGTTGCGCTGGGGCGTCATCGCTCCGCGCGGATCGTCGCGCTTTATGGAGGGGTCGGCTACCGCGATCAGGAGATGGCGCTGCGCCGTGGCGCCCACGTGGCTGTCGCCACGCCCGGTCGCCTGCTCGACCTCGTCGCCCGCCGGACCTGCGACCTATCGAAGGTCCGCGTCCTGATCCTCGACGAAGCGGATCGCCTGCTCGACCTCGGCTTCGCGCCCGACATCGCGAGGATCGTCGCGCTCGTGCCTGGATCCCGGCAGACGGCGCTCTTCTCGGCGACGCTCACCGCCGAGGTCAAGGCGATAGCCCAGCGCTACACAAGAAACCCCGCGACCGTGGCGGTGCGGCCCGAGACGCCGACCGTCGACGCCATCGACCAGGCATGGATCGAGGTGCGCGAGGCGGACAAAGTCGGCGCGCTCCACGAGCTGCTCGGCCGCGACGGAGTCGAGCGCACGCTCGTGTTCCGGCGGACGAAGTACGGTGCCGACAAGCTCGTAAAGGCACTCGGCCGCCTCGGCCGGCCGGCCCGCGCTCTGCACGGCAACGTCGGCCAGCGGGAGCGCGAGCGCGTCCTTGAGGGCTTCCGCCGCGGGACGTTCCCGACACTCGTCGCGACAAACCTCGCGGCGCGCGGCATCCACGTCGATGACATCGGCCATGTCGTGAACTACGACCTTCCCGAGAACGCCGACACATACGTGCATCGTGTGGGCCGGACTGGACGCGCCGGCCGGCGCGGCATCGCCTACACGTTCGTCAACGAGACCCAGCACAAGGACTTCGAAGACATCCGCCGCCTGGCCAAGGTGGCTTTCCGGCGTGAGCGCCTCACCATCCCGGCCGCGGCAAAGCTTGCGGCCGCGAACGCGGTATCGGCGACGGCGCCGGGGCGCCGGATGGCGCACACTCGACGGTGGGCATCGAGATCAAGATCACGGAGAGGGCCAGGGGGGCAAACCTAGGTGGGAAGAAAGAAGCGAGTCGGCTTCGCCGACCTACAGGCGACCCACGCCGAGCTGGACCGTGGCGAGCTCCGCTGCCCGGAGTGCAAGCGCAGCGTGGCGGAAGCGGACGGTCTCCGATTCGTTCCAGCACTCGGGCAGACCGAATCGTCGCTCGCGACGCTCAGCTGTCCGCGCTGCCGCACGATGATCAGCATTCGTTTCATCGCCGCCCACTAGCGCGGGCAGGGCCCCACCGGGGGAATCCCCCATTTGGACTATATGAAGGACCGGCCCCGGGATGGAGTCTTTTGGCAGTACCACGGAGGCGAGTGACATGAGCTGGATGCCCGAGCCCGAGCCGACCCCACTTCGTTTGCGTCTTGGACCCCGATCGGAGGTCCCGCTGCGCCCTGCGTTCGAGGACGCACTCAGCGACAGCCCCCTCGACCCGGCCAACGACGATGGCCGCCCGATGGAGCTGCCCGGGACGATCGAGATCCCCGCGGTGACCAAGACCGAGGCGGCGACCGCGTCCGTCGAGTCGAAGGATCCCCTTCGCGCGGCGGCGAGCGAAGAGCTCCAGCGCGCCATCGAGCAGACCTCGGACCGCGTCGAGCGTTGGATGGCGGACCAGCGACGCCGTTTGGGTCTCGGCATCGATGCGATGGTTGCCTCGCTCAAAGAGCAGCGTGACATGGAGCTTTCGCGCATCGAGGAGTGGAAGGTCGCTGAGCGTGAGCGCACCGAGCGCCTGCTCGCGGAAGAGAAGGAACGGTTCCACGGACAGCTCATGCAAGAGCTCGTCGAATTCGAGCACCAGCTCGGTGAGCGCCTGCGCGAGCAGGAAGAGCGCCTTGCGAAGTGGTGGGACGAGGCGGAGCAGCTCACGAAGCAGCGCTTCGCCGACTTCGGTCTGTCTTCGGAGGCGAGCGACTCTCCGAAGGCCTGACCCACGGTGGGCTCAAGTCCGCCGAGATCTGGATCGCGAGGAATCATCGAGACCGGCGCGGACTCGCGAAGGTGATGAGAGAGCCTCAGACGACGTGAACCGCGTCGCCGATGCGGACGACACCGGCCTGGGCAACGCGGGCCCAGACCCCGAACGCGAGCGGCTCGCTCGTCACCTCCTCTTTGCGGTATCTCGCGAGCGCGGCAAGCGTGTCGAGGTTCGACAGCCCGGTCCGCGGGTCGAGCGTCGTCACGGCGCACCGACCGATGTTCCCGCCCGGCACGACCACAGCCGATCCGATGTGCACGGCACGTCCGATCCAGGCATCCTCGGCGTGCGCTTCCACGCCCGCCACGCCAAAGAGCATCCGAAAACGGCGAGGATCGACCGGAGCGGTCGCGCCGGCCGACCTCGCGATCGCGCGAAGCGATTCTTCCGCGAGGAGCGACGCACCGGCACCTTCGTCGGCTCTGTCGACGCCCTCGCCGGGGCTGTCGAAGCGGACGAGCTGCACTGGCCGATCGGCGAGGGCGGATAACGCGTCCGCCCACGGTCCATCGATCGCGCGCGCACCGACGCTTCGCCCGTAGATCGAGACGGTGATCGGGCGGCCGAGGGCGATCGTCCCCTTCACCATTGAGCCGTCGGGCATGTCGAGCAGCAGGCTGCGCGTCGCATCGTCGAAATGAGGCCGCACCGCGACGAAGCGCTGCACGCGCTTCGCATTCAGCATCCTGCCGTCGGGGTCGACGATGCAGAAACGACGATCGTTCTCGACGCCCTTGAGACCGAGCTCGACCTGCTGCAGTTCCTGGATGGCGAGCGCTTTGATCGGTGCGACGTGGATCCACGCCACGCGGACGCCCGGGGAGTTGGTCATAGGCAACGAAAAAGTAACGTGCTCCGTAGGCTGCCGGGCGGTCGACGGTGGAAGCGCCTCGTGCATCAACTTTGGTAAACCAGCCCTCGATGCCGTCGTTGGGCTTGCCTGGTGATGCGAAGTTCACGATCGCCATCGCGATCGGACTACTGCTCATCGTGCTCGCCCGCTGGGCGTCGCGAGTTCGCGGATCGAGGCGGGACCTCTGGGTCGCGCTACGAATCGGCGATGTGCTCCTCACCGAGATCCTCGGTGCCTTTCTCCTGGGCTACGGGCTGGGCGGCCTCATAGCGCAACCAGATGCTGTCGCCGCGAGCGGTCCTCCAGGCAGGTTCGGACCTGTTGGCCGGTTCGGCGGGTTGACCGCGAATCTTCCGGTCACGCTCGGGGTCGTTGGCGCGGTCGTGGCGGTCCTCACGCGTCTCGACCTGAGCGGCCTGGCGCTCCGTGGCTCGACTCCGCGCAACGGGCTCTCGATGTACGTCGGCTGGGACGCACGCGTGATCGCGCCGATCTCGGCCGGTGGATTCGGTCAGATCGCGATGCACGACGGAATGGGCTACCCGCTGTCGGCCGTCGCGACAGCGGAGACGGACATCGCGCAGGGGACCCCCGTGCGGGTCATTGGCACAAAGGGCCTCAACCTGCTCGTCGCACCCGTCACTTCGACGTAAGAACCTCGCGCGACGATCGCCGGTCGGACCGAAGCGTCAGCTCGGCGAGATGTTTTGGTTCAGGCGGAAGAAGTTGCCTGGATCGTATTTCCGCTTCAGAGCCTTGAGCCGGTCATACCGCTTGGGTCCGTAGGCCTGCCGGATCCGTTCTTCGCCCTCGTCCATCAGGAAGTTGACATAGACGCTCGTCTGGTACGGCTTCAGCGCAGTCCAGAAGTTCCGGGACCACTCGCGCTCTTCGTCGAAGCCTTTCTCGGTCGCGGTGGTCGCGTTGATGTTGATCGTGTGGCCCGCGCTGCGACCGTTGAACGCGGTGTCGTCCTCGCCCACTCGCCCGATCGCGCCGCCGAGCTGGAAGATCGGAAAGGCGGTGAGAGGCGAGGTCATCTGGAGCGCTCTTGATGCGACGATGTCGATCACGTCGTCGCTGAGCTCGGCCAGGTCGGCGGAACGGAAGTAATACCACTGGCCCGGAGGGAAAGAGGGATCGAGCATGGATTGATGAGCGACGAACGGCTTGGGCTTGCAGAGGTCCAGGATGGGCGATCCGAATTCCCGCATCGGGCGCATGACCTTTTCCCCCTCCTCGACGGGACCCGCATAACAGGACATCACGGT
>DASWCR010000094.1:0-4319 GCA_036389995.1 Candidatus Limnocylindria bacterium
CGGCCCGCTACCAAGGAGATCCAAGCGGCGGCCGTCTGTCAGATCGAAGACCGCGCCGTTGGCCGGCGTCGCCGAGAATGCAAAAAGGTGCGCCCCGATCGTCGCGAGGCCCCAGACCACCGATGCCTTCGGATCAAGGACGATTGACTTTTCGTACCCGCAAGAGACCGAAGGGCCGGGGATCGCCGGGGGCACGCTAACTTCACGCGTCGCACCGTGTCCGTTCGTCGCCATGAGCCGGCCGTGCTGGATCTCATAGATCTCATCGCCGAACGCGATCCCGCGTGGAGGTCCGCCCTGGTTCATTCGCTCGTAAATGAGCGTCGGAGCCCGCGCGACGTGATAGGCCTGGACGTGGCCGTCGAATCGCTCGAAGAGAACCGTCTCCGGTCCCGCGGTCGCGAACTGCTGGCCGTCCCCGAGCCGGACCGGTGCATCTCCGGGGAAGCGCAGGTAGGCGGGCCGATCCTCGCGAACGATCGGATCCGCGCCGACCTGGATGTACGCGATCGTCGGTTCGCTCGGGCGTACGGCTTCACGACCGGTACCCGCGCCGCCCTGCTCGTCCTCGAGACGAGTGCCGCACGAGACGAGTAGGAGCGCTGCGCCGATGACCAATGCGCGCCGGATCACCAAACGCTATGACGTTCGGGAGCCGCAGATGTTTCGATGCGGCCTAGCATCGGCTGGTGCTCGTTCGGCTGCTCGATGAGCTGACCGCCGCGGATCTGCCGGAGGCCGGAGGGAAGGGCGCCAACCTCGGTGAGCTTCGGCGCGCAGGTTTTCCGGTGCCGGACGGGTTCGTCATCACGACCGCGGCGTACGCGCTCGCCGCTGAGGCCGCCGGTGTGACCGGAGAAACGCCCGCGACCGCGCGCGTGCGTCTCGCCGCGTCGCCCGTCCCCGCAGGGATCGCCGAGGCGGTCCGCGACGCGTACCGGGCGCTCGCCGCGCCGGCGGTCGCGGTCCGTTCGTCGGCGACGGCCGAGGACCTTCCCGACGCGAGCTTCGCCGGTCAGCAGGACACGATCCTGAGCGTGACCGGTGAGGACGCCGTTCTCGATGCGGTCCGCAAATGCTGGGCCTCGCTCTGGAACGACCGCGCTGTCGCGTATAGACAAACACACGATGTCCCGGCGCGCGGCCTCCGCCTCGCGGTGGTCGTGCAGCGCATGGTCGATGCGGAGAGCGCGGGCGTGCTCTTCACCGCCGATCCCATAACCGGCCGCCGCAAGCGCGCCGCGATCGAAGCGGTTCGGGGCTTGGGCGAGCAGCTCGTTTCGGGATCAGTGAACCCCGACCACTTCGTCGTGAACACCCGATCCGGCGCAGTCCTCGAACGGCGCGGCGACATCCTGAGCGACGCGCAGCTCCGCGAAATCGCCGCGCTCGGAGCGCGGATCGAGGAGCACTTCGGCCGTCCGCAGGACATCGAGTGGGCGATCGATAGGGCGGGAAAGCTCTGGATCGTGCAGTCGCGCGACATCACCACGCTTTATCCACTTCCGCCGGCCGCACCCGACGACGAGAGCGATCTTCACGTGTACTTCTCGGCCAACGTCGCACAGGGCGTGTTCGATCCGTTCACGCCGATGGGGCTGCAGACATTCCGGCTCCTAAGCTCCGCGTTCGCGACGGCGATCGGGCGGCCGGTCAAGGATCCCGCAGCCGGCGCGTCGCTGTACGCGGAATCGGGGATGCGCGTGTTCATCGACCTGACCCCCGTGCTCCGCGATCCGTTCGGCAGGGAGCTCCCGCCTCGCGTCATGAGCGCGATGGAGTTTCGGAGCAAGGCGATCTTCGAGAAGCTGCTCGAAGATCCACGGTTGCGTCCGCGCGGATCCGCGTCCCGATCGCGCTTTCGGCTCATCGGCGCGGTGCTCCATACCGGGGCGCCTCAGAACGCGGTTCGCGCCATGCTGCGGCCGGACGCCACGCGAAAGAGAGTGCTGGCCGAGCTTGATCGAGCTATTTCGAGCGTTCGCATTCCGGAAACATCCGCCGAGCGGCTGGACGCGTATGAGCGACTCATCCTCACCTTCCCACCCCGGTTCTTTCCCCGCTTGGTCGGCATCGTGATCCCCGGGGTGCTGAGCTACGCGCTCGCGGGCCGGCTGCTTGGCGCGCGCGCGCGACCGGGCGACCTGCAGACCGTCCTTCGCGGTCTTCCGCACAACCCCACGACCGAGATGGACCTCGGGCTCTGGGAGATCGCGCGGGTCGCGCGCGAGGATCCGACGTCGCGCGATGCTCTGCGTAGGCGGCCTCCCGCCGAGCTCTCGGCGCAGTACCGTGCCGGAACACTCCCGGCCCAGCTCCAAAAGCAGCTGACCGCTTTTCTCGAAGGCTACGGGCACCGCGCGATCGCGGAGATCGATCTGGGAGTGAAGCGCTGGTCCGAAGATCCGGCGCATCTGCTCGGGGCGATCGCGAACTATCTCCGGCTGGGTGATGAGGCCACCGCACCGGACGTGCAGTTCGCACGCGGTGCGCGTGAGGCGGAGGCGATGATCAAAACGCTCGCGTCGCGCGTCCACGGCCCGCGTCGCGCGATCCTGCGCTTCCTTCTGGGGCGGGTCCGGCTCCTCGCTGGTCTGCGCGAGCAACCGAAGTTCCAGATCATGCGTGTCTTCGCGCTCGGCCACGCGCTCATCGCGCCGGTTGGCGCGGAGCTCGCCGAACGGGGACTGCTCGATGCGCCCGACGACGCGTTCTTTCTGACGCTGCATGAGTTGCGTCGTGCGATCGCTGGCGAAGACCTGCGCGGGACCGTTGTTGATCGCCACGCGCTCTATCGGCGCGAGCAGAGCCGCCGCCACGTACCGCGCGTGCTTCTCTCCGACGGCACGGACGCGGAGACCGAAATTGCGGCCCCGACGGACGGTGCCATACGCGGCACGCCGGCATCTCCGGGCATCGCGCGCGGGGTCGCGCATGTCATCCGGTCGCCGGTCGGCGCTCGGCTCGAACCGGGAGAGGTCCTCGTCGCTCCGTCGACCGATCCAGGATGGACCCCACTCTTCCTGACCGCGGGCGCGCTCGTGATGGAGATGGGCGGGATGATGTCGCACGGCGCCGTCGTCGCGCGCGAATACGGCATCCCCGCCGTCGTCGGAGTGCCCGGCGCCACCGATCGCATCGCGACGGGCGAGCACGTCACGGTCGACGGTTCAGCCGGAACGGTGGCAAAAGAAGTGGCAGCGGTCTAAGCGGCTTTGCTGCCCCAGCCGGCGTGACGGTGCTCGCCGCGAGAGCATTCGAGGCAGTAGTAGGCGCCATCCATATAACGTCCGAAGGGAACAGTCTTGTCGCAGCATGCGCACTGGTAGTAGAAGATTCGCTCGAGGACTCGGAACATCGCTGGACCTCCGCCGTGATCACGCCGAGCCGGCGAGGTTAGCTGTCGGGCTGGGGCGGCGTGCTTAGCGCCCCGCCTGCTTGCGCAGGTTTCGCCCCGGTGGTGGTTTCCCCGCTCCTGGTGGATTAGGCCTCCCGAATGGTATTCGGAGGCCTATCACAGCGACCGCATCGGCCGTTACTGATTGAGACGATTTCCCCCATAAAGGGGAGACCGGCCGCCCCTAAACTCACGCGAACGCGGAAACCGACGAGCGGGAGTGAGGAATAGATGGCATTACTGGAGCGCGTGCCCCAACTGGCACCGGCCGCGACGTCATCCGCGGAAGCTCCCGCCCCGATCGCGCCGGTCGCGATCGAAGAGACCGGTCTCACCCAGCAATTCATCGCCGACCTCGTCCTGAAGATCCTCTACCAAAAAGGTCAGGCGACCGCGGCCGACCTGGCCGACGTGATCTGCCTGCCCCTCGCCAAGATCCTCCTCGCCATCCTCGAGTTCCTCAAGGCGGAGCACCTCGTCGAGGTCAAGGGCAGCTCAGGCACGGCGGCGGCGACGTACATCTACGTCATCTCCGCGAAAGGCCAGGAGCGCGCGCGCGAAGCGTTCGCCAAGAATGGCTACGTCGGGGCCGCGCCAGTCCCGCTACCCGCGTACGTCAATCGCGTTCGCGCGCAGTCCATCGGCAGCATGCAGGTCACATTCGACGAGATCCGCAAGGCGCTCCACCATCTCGTCCTTCCCGAGAAGACTCTTCGCCAGCTCGGTCCCGCGATCAACAGCGGGCGCTCGATCTTTCTTTTCGGGCCTCCCGGCACCGGGAAGTCCTCGATCGCGGAGACCCTCGCGACGATGCTCCGCGGGAGCATCGTCCTGCCATACGCGATCCTCGTCGGTCAGCAGATCATTCGGGTCTTCGACCCATCGCGCCATCGCCCGCTCGTCGCGCTCGATGCGCGGTTCG
>DASWCR010000095.1:0-2211 GCA_036389995.1 Candidatus Limnocylindria bacterium
AACGCCTCAATGCCCTCTTTTGCCAACTTGATCTTGTCTGTGCCCATCTTGTTCCTCCCCTATGACGATCGACGATCGCGTGGCCAGACTTCATCGCCGAGCGTACTCCGGGGCGCAAACGTGATCGTTACTGGTTGGGCGGTCCGAAGCGGCGCGCTCCGATCGCCGTACCGATGAGGACGGGCATCGGCGGCTCGGTCGGCGGAACTGCGCTCTCGTCGACGAACTTTCTTGTGTAGAGACGGTGGTACAGGCCACCGCGTGTGAGGAGTTCTCCGTGGGTCCCTTCCTCGACGATGCGGCCTCTGTCCAGCACGAGGATCCGGTCCGCGCGCTCGACCGTCGAGAGGCGGTGCGCGATCACGATCGTGGTGCGACCGCGCATGAGTCGGTCGAGCGCCTGCTGGACGAGGAATTCACTCTCGTTGTCGAGCGAGCTCGTGGCCTCGTCGAGAAGCAGGATCCGCGCGTCGCGAAGAATTGCTCGAGCGATGGCGATGCGCTGCCGCTGCCCGACGGAGAGCCGAACGCCGCGCTCGCCGACGATCGTTTCCATGCCCTTTGGCATTCGCGAGATGAACTCCGTCGCGTTCGCGGCTTTCGCCGCATCCTCGATCTCGGCCTGTGTCGCGTCGAGTCGCCCGTAGCGGATGTTCTCGCGGATGGTGTCCCCGAAGAGGATGGGCTCCTGCGGCACCACCGCGATCTGCTCGCGCAGCGAACGGAGCGTGACCTCGCGGATGTCCCGGCCGTCGACGCACACCCGTCCGCCGACCGGGTCGTAAAAGCGGCCGACGAGATTCACGAGGGTCGTCTTACCCGCCCCGGACGGCCCCACGAGCGCGGTCGTCTTGCCCTCGCCGAACACCGTCGAAAGCGACTCGAAGATCAAGGGCCCCTCGCCGTACTTGAAGGACACGTTGTCGAACTCGATCTCGCCGCGCACCGCGCCGATCGGTGCAGCCCCCGGCAGGTCGCGAATGTCGGGCTCGGTGTCGAGGAGCGCGAAGATGCGGTCGGCCGCGCCGAACGCCTGCTGGATCCCGGTCCACTGGCTTGCGAGACCGCCGACGGGCCCCGCGACCATGCCCATGTACAGAAGGAACGCGACGAGCTGCCCCGCCGTGAGCTCGCCCGTGGCGACCTGATGGCCGCCGTACCAGAGCACGACAATCGACGACGCGAAGCCGAGGAAGCCGATGGCCGGGAACATGATCGCGCCGATGCGCGAGCGGTCGATGCTCTTCCCGAACATGACGAGGAGCTTCTCGTGGAAGCGCTTGGCCTCGTAGTCCTCACGTGTGAAGGCCTGGACCACGCGCACCTCGGCGAGCGCCTCCTGCAAAACTCCAACGGCCTCGCCCTGCGCGTCCTGCGCGGCGCGCGAGATGTCCCGGATGCGCCGGCCGAGGTACTGACCGATGATGCCGATGGGCGGCGCGACGACGAGCGTGAGCAGCGCGAGCCGCCAGTTCATCAGGAAGATGATCGTGATACCGCCGACGAGCGTGAGGACCTGACCGAGGACCTGGATGATCGTCTGCGTCACGATGCCGTGGACGAGCGTCGCGTCGCTCGTCACGTGCGACATGAGGTCGCCGGTCTTGCGGACGTTGAAGAACGACAGCGACATCGACTGAAGGTGATTCACGATCGCCATGCGCAGATCGAAGATGACCTTCTCACCGGTCCAAGCCATCACGAACTGGCGGACGCCGTCGACGACGGCTCGAACGAGCAAGACCGCGATCAGGACGACGACGAGCTCGTCGAGCAGCCCCGGCTCTTTGAGGCCGAGGTCGAGCACTCGTTGAACGATCTGCGGCCACACCAAGCCGAGCGCGGTCGAGACGATGAGCAGCGCGGCCGCGACCGCGAGGTTCCAGCGGTACGGGCCGACGAATCGCAGGAGCCTGCGGTACATCGCGACCGTCGGTCGCTTCTTCGCCACATCCCCGCGCTGGCCCCACATGAACATGTGGACACCACCGCCACCACCCATCGGAATCATCACTTCATTACACGTTACCCGACGCCGTCAGGGCCGCAGCCAAACCGTGCCGAAATACTCGATTCCGGTGTACCCGACCAGGCGCGCGCTCGCGGCGTTCGGCCGGTCCGCGAACAGCAGTGGCACACGGAGCGCATCGGTGCGCGCGATCTTCGACACCTGCTTGTACAGCTCGGCGCGCTTGGTGGGGTCCGCCTCGG
>DASWCR010000096.1:0-13184 GCA_036389995.1 Candidatus Limnocylindria bacterium
CGCCGGTTCGAGGAGCTCCGCGTGCCCGTAGACGTTTACGGCGTGGGCTCCGCCCTCGTGCACGGCGCCGGATTCGATCACACCGCCGACATCGTCCGGGTCGAGGGCCGTCCGCTGGCGAAGACCGGACGTCGCTACATCGCGAGCGACCGGCTCCACCCGGTGGACTGGTCGTCGCTCGTCGGCGAGCGGGATTGGGCGCGCTCCAGCTCCTGACCCTCGTCCTCGGCCTCAGCGTCGCCGGTCTCGCGAAAGGCGCGACCGCGATGGGGCTGCCGCTCATCGCCACGCCAATACTCGCGTCGGTGTTCGGCCCGAAGCAGGCGGTCGTGATCATCACGATCCCCATCTTCGTGGCGAACACGCTCCTCGTGCTGCAGTCCTGGCGCGTGTTCGGCTATCTGCGCAGCCTCGTGCCGCTCATCGTCGCGAACGCCGCGGGCACGGTGGTCGGCGCGTTGCTTCTCGCCGGGCTGGATCAAAAGACCTTCGCGATTCTCATCACAGCGATGGTCGTGCTGTTCCTCGCGCGCGGCGACCGAATCGTCGGCGATCCAGGTGCGCGCCGCGCGCAGCTTCTCACGCCGGTCGTCGGGTTCGTCGGCGGAGTCATGCAGGGAACGACCTCGATCTCGAGTCCCGTGATCGGCTCGTTCTTTCACGCGATGAAGCTCCGGCCGCGCGAGTACGTGATCACGCTGGCCGCGGTATTCCAGCTCTCGTCCGCGGTACAGCTCGTCTCCTACGCCGGCCTAGGCCTCTTCACATCGGATCTCCTTGCGCTCGGCGTGATCGCGTGCATTCCGATGCTCGTCGCGCTCATGGCCGGCATCGCCGTCCGCGGCCGCCTCGATCAGGTCCGCTTTCGGCAGGTCATCGTCGTCCTGCTTGTCGCGAGCGTGGCGAATCTTCTCTGGCGGACATTCGCGGCCTGATCAGGGACCTGCCTCGGCGGCGCGCCGCGCGGCGGCGAGCCAGCGACGGCGGATCAGGGCGGAGAAGGGACCGACGACGAACCAGTAAAGGCGAAACCGCCGTCGGGCGGCGGAATCGGTGGCATGGACGCGCGTTTCCGTCGCGAGGCGGGTTCCACCAGCCGGGCCCAGCGGTACGGCCCAGATACCGAACGCGATCGTCACCCCGAGGAAGTCGCCGAGTCCGATGAAGGCCGTCGGTGTCGAGATCGCCGGTCTGATGCCAAGCTGTGGAAAGAAGTCGCGGAGCGGAAGGCTCCCGCCAGGAATCCGCCGAAACCAAAACAGCGCGGCCACGATCGGGTCGCACCCCGCCCGGACCGTGAGCGCCGCGGCGAGCGCAGCCTCGGGGCTCGCATGAATCGTCGTCCCGTGGTACTCGCGGACCTGATAAGTCGGCAGAACTGCGTCGAGCACGGCGCGGAGCATTGCACGAGAGTGCGTCGCCCAGCACACGTTGCCGGAGTGATCGGGACCTAGCATCAAGCGTGATGGAAGTCCTACCAAACGTGCATGTCGTTCGGCTCATCGGCGCCCAGGCGTACCTGCTCGTGGACGGGGACGAGATCACGCTCGTCGACGCCGGACATGCCGGCTCCGCGCGGCTCCTCCGCGCGTATCTCGCGCGGATCGGCCGATCGCTCGAGCACATCACCCGCATCGTCTGCACCCATGGCCATCCCGATCACATCGGCGGCGTACACGAGATCGGCGCACTCTCCGGCGCCGAGGTCCTGCTTCACCCGGCCGACGCCGAGCGCCTCCGGATCCGGTTCCGCGAAGTGATCGCGAACTTCTCGCCCGGTCCGATCGTCGCGCTCCTGACGCGTGCCCCGTCGCACGCGCTGCCGCTGGACGAAGGAGACGAACTGCCGGTACTCGGCGGCATCCGCGTCCTCCACACCCCGGGTCACACCCCCGGGAGCGTCTGCCTGTACTCGCCCAGGGACCGTTTCGTGATCGTTGGCGACCTTTTGCAGCGTGTGAAGGGGAAGGTCACACTCCCGAACGCCTTTTTCACGGACGACATGGCGCTGGCGCGTCGCTCGATTGGCCGGCTCGCGGAACTTGACGTGGAGACCATCCTGTTCTCGCACTATGCACCGTACCGGGAGGGCGCCCGGGAGGCGCTTCGCGCTCTCGCGAGCTAAGGGGGGAAGGGTGGAGACGCTCAACGACATCCTCGTGGAGTCGGCTCGGAAGTTCGGCACGAAAGACGCGCTCATGATCCGGCCCGGCTTCCGCACGCGGGCCTGGTCGTATCGCGACCTGAACGACGTGGTACCTCGCGTCGCTCGTTATCTGAGCGGCACGGGAATGAAGCAGGGCGATCGCGTTCTCATCTGGGGTGTGAATCGTCCCGAGTACGGCATCGCCTTCCTCGCGGCGCTGCGCCTCGGCGCGATCCTCGTGCCGCTCGAGGCGAACTACGCGGCCGAGTTCGCGGAGAAGATCGCGGCGCGCACGCGCGCCAGCGCCGCGATCGTGTCGGCGCAGACCCTCGCTCGCGCCCAGACGCTTGGCCTGCCGCTCCACGAGATGGAGCGACTGCCCGATCTCGCGCGCGAATGCCCGCCGCTCGAGAAGGCCGCGCTCACCGGCGACGATCTCGCCGAGGTCGTGTTCACATCAGGGACCACCGGCGACCCGAAGGGCGCGATGCTCACCCACCGCAACATCCTGTCGAACGCGATCGCCGCCACGCAGATTTTCCCCATCGGCCCCAAGATGCGCCTGCTCTCGTTCCTTCCCCTGTCGCACATGTTCGAGCAGCTGGGCGGCTTCTTCTGCGTGTTGCTGGCTGGTGCGTCGGTCATCTATCCGACGAGCCGCCAGCCCGCGGTGGTCCGGCGCACTTTCAAGGAGCGCAAGGTCTCGATGGTGCTCGTCACGCCCGCGGTCGTGAAGTCGCTGATGCTCGCGATCGAGCGCAGCGCCGAGGCGCAGGGGAAGAAGGAGCTCTTCGAGAAGCTGCGTCGCGTCGCGCGCCGTTTGCCGATGTCGCTGCGCCGCCTCGTGTTCTTCAGCGTGCACCGACAGTTCGGCGGCCGTTTCCGCTACATCATCTCGGGCGGGGCGGCGCTCGATCCGGCCCTCGGGGAGTCCTGGCGCGAGTTGGGGATCGACGTGATCCAGGGCTACGGGACGACCGAATGCTCGCCCGGGCTCACGTTCAACCGCGTCGATCTGAATCGGCTCGGTTCGGTGGGCACGCCCCTGCCCGGTGTCGAGATCAAGATCGCCGCGGACGGCGAGGTTCTCGCGCGCGGACCGAATGTCTTCAAGGGCTATTGGGAAAACGAGGAGGCGACACGCGCCGTCCTCGACAAGGACGGCTGGTACCACACCGGCGATCTCGGCGAGATCGACAAGGACGGATTCCTGTGGCTGCGCGGCCGCAAGAAGGACATGATCGTCCTCGCCGACGGCACGAACGTCTATCCCGAGGACATTGAGAACACGCTCGCGGCCGATCCGCGCATCGAAGCGCTCGCAACGCCGCTGCGCCCGACGGTCGCGACCGTCGTCGGCCTGCAGCGCCCAGGCGAAGACATCCAGGTGCACGCGGTCTTCCTCGTGAAGGACAAGGAGCAGGTCGCGTCGATCGTGCGCGACACCAACGTCAAGCTCTCGGGCAGCCAGCAGATCCGCGGCTGGACGATCTGGCCCGAGGACGAGTTCCCGACTACGCCAACGCAGAAAGTGAAGAAGCGCTTCGTGGTCGAGCGCCTCCTCACCATGGGCATCGAGCGCGTCGACCAGGCGCGGGCCGTCACCGGCGATCAGACCGCGACGCGGACGCTGACCGACGTCGAGCGCGTCATCACGCAGATCACGAATCTCCCGCCGGCCGCTGTACATCCCGGCGCGACGCTCTCGGCCGATCTGGGTCTCGACTCGCTCGGGCGGGTCGATCTCCTCGGCGCGATCGAGGAGGAACTGGGTGCCTACATCGACGACGCCGCGCTCGAGCCGAACGCGACCGTGGCCGAGCTCGAGCGCATGGTCGCTGCGGCGCGCGACGTCAAGCGCGACACCGGAATCTATGGCTGGCCGCTCAGCCCGCTCGTGCGCTCGTTCGGCCTGCTGCTGCAGCAGACCCTCGTCTATCCGCTCGTGCACGTGTTCTACAAGGTCAAGGTCACCGGTCAGGAGAAGCTGATCGGCTTGCGCGGCCCGGTGATGTTCGCGCCGAACCACTGCCTGCACTGGGATAACGGCATCATCCTCATGGCGATCCCGCTCTCGTGGCGGTGGAAGCTCGCGGTCGCCGCGGCCGCAGATGATGTCTTCGGCAACAAGCTCAACGGTTTCGCGTCGTCCGTCCTCGCCAACGCGTTCCCGCTCGCGCGCGAGGGCGCGATCCGCCGCAGCCTTGAGCTTCTGGGCGCGCGGCTCGATCGTCAGTTCTCGGTGCTCATCTACCCGGAGGGCAAGCTCACGATCGGCGGCCCGATGCAGCCGTTCAAGTCCGGCACCGGGCTCATCGCGGTCGAGGGCGCGACCCCAGTGGTGCCGATGAAGCTGAAGATCAGCAAGGTCTCGGCGCTCGATCATCTCGATCGGGCGTGGGAGCCCGCGCGCTCCAACGGATGGCGCGGCGATGTCGAGGTCGTCTTCGGGGATCCCATCTTCTTCGCCGCGGGCACCTCAGCGGGCGAGGCGACCGCGAAGATACAGGCGGCGGTGGCGGCGCTCTGAGGACCGCTCGCGAGATCGCGGTGATCATCCATCGAGACAAGCGCTACCTGATGCTCCATCGCGCGATCGACGATTACTGGCATGTCGTCGCAGGCGTCGTCGAGGAGGGCGAGACGTTCGCCGAAGCCGCGGCGCGCGAACTCCGCGAGGAGACGGGCCTCGACGCCGTCGTCGTCGACGTTGGGATCCGGCAGCAGTACCACGTGCCTGACGACTGGCGGAGCGAGTACCTCGCCGGAGTCCACGAGGTCGAAATCGAGAACTTTGCGGTGGAAGTACCGGTGGGTTGGGAGCCTGTGCTCAACGAGGAGCACGACGCCTATCGGTGGCTCAGCCTGCCGGATGCGATCGCGATCGAGCATTGGCCCGAGACGAAAGAAGTCCTCGCCTTTGTCGCACGATGACCGACGACGGCGTCGATGGGTTTGTGCGCGCGCTTTCCAGGGTGCACTCGGGAGCCACCGGCGCCCTCGTAGAACTAGCCGGGCTTCTCCCGAAAGTGAGGCTTGTCGTCGCGGTCCGAAATCTCCCGGTGCCAGGTGAACCGATTGCGATTCCATTCATCAAGACGGACGATGGAAAGACGCTTCTGACTTGCTTCAGTAGCGAGTCGAACTTTCTGCGAATGCGCCACCATGGAGAACACTTCGGGACCCTGCCCGCGCTTGTGGTATTCGAACAGGCCCTCGCCGGACCTTTTGAGGGAATCGTGTTCGACCTCGCCGGTCCTAACCGCATGATCATCGAGCGAGACGTTCTCCTCAGTGCGGTACACCTCGCGCGCTCGGCTGATCGACCCAAGGCGTAGCCGCTCGATCCTCACGATCGAGAAAGCCGAGCAGCTCGCCTGACGACGATTCGTGCCGCCAACATCGGCTCTTCCATCCGTGTGGTCATCCACACGTAGCGGCGCCCCTCGCGATTCGTCGCCGAGGCGTGCACGCCTTTCGGGCTGAGGACCACGATGTTGAAGGCCGCGTCCTCGAGCTCGTTCGCGTCGGCGATCGCGGCGCGCGCGACCATGTCCGGCGGCATGCCCGCGGCGAGCCGGTCGACGGCCGTTTTCGCGGTGACGCTGCGGATGGCCAGCTCGCCGTAGCCGGTGCACGCCGCGGCGCCGTACCGCGAGTCGGAGTAGTTGCCCGCGCCGACGACCGGCGAATCGCCGACGCGGCCTGGGTACTTGTACGCCCAACCACTCGTGGTCACCGCAGAGGCGATGTCCCCGCGCCGGTCCAGCGCGAGGAAGTTCACCGTGCCGCGTTCCTCGCGGACGGTCTTGCGAACGACCGGGAGGAGCTTGGTCCGACGCCGGATGCTCGACGGCGTCTCGCCGACGGAACGAAGACGCTCGACCCAGAGCTTCCGGGTCGACGGCGTCAGGTTCTGCGTGCGCTCGGCGCCGATCTCGCGCGCGAACCGCGCCGCGCCCTCGCCGACGATGAAGACGTGCGGGGTGCGCTCCATCACCGCGCGAGCGACCGAGATCGGATGGAGGTACCCCGTGAGCGCGGCCACCGCTCCGGTTCGATGGGTGGTGCCGTCCACGATCGACGCGTCGAGCTCGACCTCGCCGAGGACGTTCGGCTTTCCGCCGCGGCCCACGCTCGTATCGGTCGTATCGGCCTCGATGATCTTCGCGCAGGCTTCGACCGCGTCGAGCGCCGAACCACCGCGCGCGAGGATGCGCATGCCGGCCGGGAGCGCGGACGCGCCGTTCCCACTCGCGACGATGACGGGCAGAGAGCGCCGCCGCACTAGCGGCCGGTCATTCCGTGGACGATCCGAAACCCCACGTGCGCGAGGTCCTCTCCGGCGAAAAAGCGCGCCGCCGGGTCCGCGCCTGTGCGGAGCACGCGCCCGCCGTTCTGCCAACTGTTCGTCCACTCGCGTAAGGCGCCGAGCTCCTCGAGCGTGCCCTGAATTCGCGCGGCCTTCTCCCACTCGCGTTCGTCGGGAAGGCGGTAGATGCGCCCAGTCCCGACGGTGAGCCAGCGGCAGTAGCCGACCGCGTCCGCCCAGGAGACGCCGTCGAGCACGCGATCGGAAGCGCGCCGTTTCTGTTCCCACCCCATCGGGGGAGTGTGCCGAGTCCCATCGACGAACATCGCGTACTCCCCGACGGTCACGGGGCGCCGAGCGATGGCAAAAACCTTTACGTGCTCGGTCCGCGGAGGATCGCCGAGCAACGCGTCGCCCGCGGGAACAACGACGACCTCCGGTTCGATCATCGTGAGGTAACCCTACTAACTCGCGCGGGGGAGTACGTGCGCGGGGGAGTACGTGCGCGGGAGAGATAACTCACCTCTCCGACCGATGTCGATGGAGAGGCGCCGTGCGAACTTATGGCCATGAACAACCAAGGTCACGCAGCGGTCTGGAGCGCGAAGCTCGTCTCGCTGCCGCTGGTGCAGCCCACAGCCGTCGAGCCGGTGAACATCGTGATGCGCATCGTCTACAACACCCTCGACGGCATCATCAACGACTACTTCGTGATCACCGCGAGCGTCGCAAAGCGCTAGCCGCCCAGCCTTAACCGGCTCACGCCGGGACTGCAGTCTTGCGCTTCGCCTTGTCCTCCGCCGCCAGCTGCCGACGAAGGGTCTTGCCGATGAGCGTCTTGGGCAGCGATTCGCGGAACTCGATCTCTTTTGGCCGCTTGAACGGCGCGAGGTGCTTCTCGCAGTGCGCGCGGATGTCATCGGCCGTCGCGGTCGCGCCCGGTTTTAGGACGACGAAGGCTTTTACCTCTTCACCCTTGAGGGGATGCGGGACGCCGATCGCGGCGGCGTCCATCACCGCGGGGTGCAGGGCGAGCGCCTCCTCGACCTCGCGCGGATACACCTTGAAGCCGGAGACGATGATCATCTCCTTCTTGCGGTCGACGATCGAGACATAGCCTTCGGGATCAACGGTCGCGATGTCGCCGGTGTAGAGCCATCCGTCGCGCAGGGTCTGGGCCGTCTCTTCGGGCCGCTTGTAGTAGCCATCCATGAGCTGCGGCCCCCGCAGGATGAGCTCGCCAGGCTCGCCCGGCGGCATCTCGTGCTCTCCGGTCTCGAGGTCGACGATCTTCGACTCGACGTCGGGATACGGCACTCCGATCGAGCCGACCTTCTGCTTTCCCTCACCGAACAGCGGGTTGCAGTGCGTGACCGGCGCAGCCTCTGTGAGGCCATAGCCTTCGACGAGGCTCGCGCCGGTGAGCTCGACGAACCGCCGATGGGTCTCGACGAGGAGCGGGGCGGAGCCGGAAACGCACGCCTCGATCGAGCGCAGGTCGTACTTCTGCGCGAGCGGCGAGTTGTTGATGGCGTTGTAGATACGTGGCGACCCGCAGAAGAGCTTCGGTTGGTAGCGTTGCACATCCTTGAGCACATGCTCGAGGTCCCACTGCGGCACGAGGATCATCGCGGCGGCGCCCTGCACCGCGAGGCTCATCACGACCGTGAGCCCGTAGACGTGGAAGAACGGCATGACCGCCATCGCGGCATCGCCGCCGTCGCGCAGGTTCGTGAACCAGGCCCGGCATTGGAGGGTGTTCGCAACGAGCGCGCGGTGCGAGAGCATCGCGCCCTTCGAGGTGCCGGTCGTGCCGCCGGTGTACTGAAGGACTGCGATGTCGTCGGGGCCCGTCCCGGCGTCGAAGGGATCCGCCGGTGCGGAGAGAACCTCGCTCATGGAGATCGCGCCAGGGTCGCGGGCGAATGGCTGGCGGTGACCGTCCTTTTTCTCCTTCGCGAGCGTGAAGAGGACCCGCAGGACCGGCGGCATCTCCTCTTTGATGTTGGTGACGACGACGTGTTCGACGGAGGTGTTCGCGCGCGCGGCTTTGACAACGGGGTAGAGGCGCGAGAGGACGACGACGACGGTCGCGCCCGAGTCGGCGAGCTGATGCTGCAGCTCCGGCGGTGTGTAGAGCGGGTTGCAGGGAACGACGGTCGCGCCCGCGCGAAGGGCGCCGTAGAACGCGATCACGAACTGCGGCGAGTTCGGAAGGACGAGCGCGACCCGATCGCCTGTCTTCACGCCGAGCCGACGCAGCCCGTTGGCGAACCGCCAGGCGGCGTCGGAGATGCTCTTGTACGAGCGTTTGCGGTTGAAGAAGATCGTCGCGGTCGAGTTCGGATGATTCTCCGCCGCGTCGTCGAGCATCGCCTGGAGCGGAACGCGTGGATAGACGAGCGAGGCCGGGACATCAGGATCGTAGTGCCGGGTCCACGGCTTTCCGCTGACCGGCGCGGCTTCCTTCACCTCGACCTTCACCCTCGTCCCCATCAGTTCTTCAAGAGCTCCTCGGCGATGATCATCCGCTGGACTTCGCTCGTGCCTTCGTAGATTCGCAAAATGCGCGCGTCACGATACGCGCGCTCGACGGGTGAGTCCTTCATGTAGCCCATCCCGCCGTGGATCTGCAGGACCCGGTCGACGACGCGATTCGCCATCTCGGACGCGTAGACCTTCACCATGGCGGCCTCGAGCGACGCGCGCTTTTTCTGGTCGAGCTTCCACGCCGCGTCGTAGACCATCAGGCGCGCGGCGTGGATCTCGACGGCGGAGTCCGCGAGCATCCACTGGATCGCCTGGTTCGCGGCGATGGGCTTCCCGAATTGCTGGCGGCGCTTGCTGTGCTCGATCGCGAGCTCGAGGAGGTGCTGGCTCGAACCGACGGCTCCGGCGGCGAGCGAGACGCGTCCGATGTCGAGGGCTCCGAGCGCCGTGCGGAACCCGGCGCCGACCTGACCGCCGAGGACGTTCGCCTCGGGGACCTCGCAGTCTTCGAAGATGAGCTCGCTGGTATGGGAACCGCGGAGGCCCATCTTGTCGTCGACTCTCCCGACGCGGAACCCCTTGAAACCTTTCTCCACGATGAAGCCGGTGATGCCGCCGCGCGCGCCTTTGGCGCGATCGTTCGCGGCGTACACGACGATGACGTCGGCGATGGGGCCGTTGGTCACCCAGATCTTCGTGCCGTTCAGGATCCAGCAGCCCTTCCGTAGCGTCGCGCTCGTTTGGATCGACGCCGCGTCGGACCCGCTCGACGGTTCGGTGAGCGAGAACGCGGCGATCTTCTTCCCGGTCGTCAGATCGGGAAGATAGCGGCGCTTTTGATCTTCGGTGCCGCCGAGGAAGATCGACATCGACCCGATCGAGGTGTGCGCGCCGATGATGTTCGAGAAAGCCGCCGACGTGCGCCCGAACTGCTCGAGCGCGAGGCAATATCCGAGGTCGCCGGCACCGACGCCGCCGTATTCCTCTGGGAACGGAAGCCCGAAGAAGCCGAGCTGACCCATTTCCTTGAGGACGTCGCCCGGGATCTGGTCGGTCTCTTCGACTTGCTTCTCGAGTGGCTGAAGGCGCGTCTCCACGAAGTCGCGCGCCGTGCGCGCAAGGAGCTGGAGCTCCTCCGGGATGTCGAAGTCCACGCCCTACGCCTCCCCCACGTGGATCGCCGCTATGCCAAAGGTTAGACGCTCGAAGCGCACGCGGGTAAAGCCCGCGTTTCGCAGGAGCATCGCGAGCGCCTCGGGGTCGTAGAAAGCCTCGATCGACCGCGGCAAGTACCGGTAGGCCTCCGGATCGCTGCCGAGCGCGGCCGCGAGACGGGGAGAGATAAAGGAATAGGTGCGGTAGAGGGGGCGGACGGTGGGATTGCGCGGCGTATGCAGATCGAGGATGACCGCGCGGCCGCCGGGTCGCAGCACGCGGCGCATCTCGCGCAGCCCCTGGGGAATATCGCCCACGTTTCGGATTACGAAGCCGGCCATTGCCACATCGAACACGCCGTCCGCGAACGGAAGCGACTCGACGCTCGCGATCAGCCGCTCGTACCGCGGGCCGAGTCCGGCTCTTGCGGCGCGTCGCTCGGCCACCTCGAGCATGCCGGCTGAGATGTCGACGCCGGCGACCGACGCGGAACGGGGCGAGCGCGCGAGAAGCGCGAGCGCGAAGTCACCGGTGCCGGTGCCGACGTCGAGCGCGCGGCCGCTCTCGCTCAGGTGCGCGAGCTCGAGCGCCCGCCGCCTCCACGAGAGGTCGGTACCGAGCGAGAGAAGACGGTTAAGCAGGTCGTACCGCGGAGCGATACGGTCGAACATCGCGGCGATCCGCCGGTCGTGCTCGTTTGAGGGTGGCACCCCGTCACGCTAGCTTGACTCGGAGTGGCGATCGCAACTCTCCCCATCGTGCTTTCGGTCGTGCTCGCCGAGCTCGCCGTCGGCGGGTCATTCCTGATGTGGCTCGTCGACCGCGGTGGCCGAGCGCCGTCGGGTTTTCTGAAGCTCGTCGCTTTTGTCGATGCCGGTGCGATCGCGGCCGCGCTCGCGCTCGTGCCGACCTTTCCCGGGGGTGATCTCGCGGCGAGGGCGCAAATCGACGCTGGAAGGCTCGACTCCTTCGGTCAGGCCCTCATCGTCGTGACGATCCTCGTGATCATCCAGCTCGTGACGACGTTCCTTCCCGCCCGCGGTCTGCGAATGGCGGCGGGGATTCTGACGAGCCTCGCCGGGGCAGCTGCTCTGGGCATCGTCGCGATAGCGCGGCCCGGGGCACTCGAATCCGACCCGATCGGGATGGGGCTCGGTCTCGCGGCCCTTCCGCTCGGCGCTGTGGCGATTGGTGGAACGGACGGCGCGATGCTGCTCGGCCACTGGTATCTGGTCACGCCCAAGCTGTCGCCGGCGCCTCTCAGGCGCGCGTCGCTGATCGTCGTCGCCGCGGTCGCACTCCAGATCGCGCTCGTTGCGATCGTGGTGCTCCGTGGCGACCTCACCGGAACCTGGGAGACCGCGCTGTCGGTCGCGCTCGCCCTGCGCATCGGAGTAGGTCTCTTGGGGACCCTCGTCGTCGTGGTCGCGGCGTGGTGGACCGCCGGAATGAACACGCAGTCGTCAACGGGCTTGCTATACGTCGCGCTCGGCTGCGCGTTCGCCGGCGAGGTCTCGGCCCGGGTGATCTTCTTCCTCACCGGTCTACCGATCTAAACGGGCTTGCAGCGCCTCTTATCCTCCGTTGCGAAACGAGGGAGGGTGGCATGGAAAGCACTATGGCGGCAACCGACGCGGTGCCTGCGGTCCCGCGTTATGCGAGCTGGGGACGGCGTGTTTGGGCATCGACACTCGACGCGATCTTCAACATCCTTCTGCTTATCCCGGTCGCGATCCTCGTCGGCTTGGTGCGATCAGACCTCTCGAACTTCTCGGGCCTGCTGCTGTCTCTGGTGTATTTCACGCTCGGACACGGCGGCGCCAGCGGCCAGACCTGGGGCAAGAAGTTGGCAGGGATCCGCGTCGTCCACGAATCGGGCGCGCCAATTGGTTACGTTCGCGCGCTCATCCGCTGGGCGGTCGCGATCGGCCTATCGATCCTTCTGATCATTCCGAACCTCATCGACGTTCTGTGGCCATTGTGGGATTCGAAAAAGCAGGCGCTGCGCGACAAGGCGGTGGGAAGCATCGTGGTCTACGCCTAGCGGGCAGCCCCTAGCGATTTCGCTCCGCACGGACGAACAGGAACGTGCCGACAACCATGAACACGACGAACAGCGCGCCGATGATCAGCAGGTTCGTCGTCGCGCTGGAGAGCACGACTCGCGAGGTCGATCCGTAGTACCCATCACGCAGGAGGTCGACGGCGTACCGCATCGGCGCGAGGTGCGACAGGATGTCCAGCGGTAGCGGGAGGTTCTGGATCGGGTTGAAGATCCCTGCGAGAAAGAACTGCGGGAGCAGGACAAACGGAAAGATCTGGTTCGCTGCGCGCTGGCTCGAGAGGTTCGCGAGCACGATCACGCCGAACGCGCCGCCGAAGAGCGCAATGACGACCAGCGCGAGTGCCATCCGTGCGAGTTGATCCGGGCCGATGTGGATCTGCAGGATGAAGCCGAAGACGATGATCCCAAGCGCCTGCGGCAGCGCCACGAGCGATTCGCCCAGGATCTTCCCGAGGATGATCGAGTAGCGCGAGATCGGCGAGACGAAGATCTCCTGGCTGAAATCCTGCTCACGATCGGCGAGAAGCGAGATCAGTCCGAGCGCCGAGGATTGCCACACGGTCTGCGCGAGCACACCGGTGAAGACGTAATCGAGCAGGTTGATGTTGGAGTTGCCGCCGAATCCCGCCTGGAGGCTGGTGCCCAGGATGCCAATGAAGATCAGCGGGAAGGCGAAGTCGGCCACCATCCGCTGACGATCCCGCAGCAGCTTGATGAAGTCGCGGTGGGCAAGCGCCAGGATTGCGGAGGCTTCACTCACTGGTGCGGCTCACGATCTCGAGGTAAGCGTCCTCGAGGCTCGGCGTGTGGGTCTTCACGACGCTGAGCGGTGTCTCGATGCTCCGGAGGATCGAATGGACCGTGTGTCCGTTCAGCTGGACCTTAAAGGGCGCGCCGCCACTCGTCGCGTGACCGAGTCGCGCGAGTTCGTCGCGCAAAGCCGATCTGTCGGTCGCGTCGACGAGCACGTACTCCTCGACGAGATCCCGCTTGATGTCGTCGGGTGTTCCGAACGA
>DASWCR010000097.1:0-4758 GCA_036389995.1 Candidatus Limnocylindria bacterium
GAGCAAGAGCTCATCGATTTCTGGAAGCAGCGCTTCGGGCTGATATCGGCGATCCCGATGGACACCGCGCGGGTGGGTGCGCTCACGCCGCAGCTTCGCGAGCTCGTGCGCATCGAGAATCGCGAGGAGCGCAAACGCCTCACCGCTGCACGGATGAAGGCTTTCGTTCAGCTGCCGAGCGACCAGCAGGAGCGGATCACGAAGACACGCCAGGCCGCCTACAACGTCGACCGCGGCGTGCTCGAGGAGGATCAGCGCATGGTCGATGAGATCCTTCCGACCCTTTCAGAGGCCAAGGGCTACCCGACGGCGGCGCGCTGAGCACCGTTTGAACTTCTCGTACCGGGCAGATCAGCTCCTCGTCCGCGAGACCGTCCGCGACTTCGTGCGGTCGCGGATCGCCCCGAATGCGGGAGCATGGAGTCAGAAGGGCGAGTTCCCGCTCGAGCTCCTCCCTGAGCTCGCCGCGCTCGGCCTGACGGGGCTCGCAGTACCGCACGAATACGGTGGCGCCGAGCTCGACGTGTTGACGATCGCGCTAGTGATGGAGGAGCTCGGCGCGGGAGATGGATCGGTCGCACTCACGATCGCCGCGCACAACTCACTCTGCATCGGACACCTCCTGGTCGCCGCGAGCGAGGAGCAGAAGGCGCGCTGGCTTCCACCGCTGGCCCGCGGCGAGCACCTCGGGTGCTGGGCGCTGACCGAGCCATCATCCGGATCCGACGCGATCAGCGCGCAGAGCCGCGCCCGCCGCGACGGCGACGATTACCTCCTCACAGGCACGAAGCAATTCATCACCAACGGATCCATCGCGGGCTTCGGCGTGATCCTCGTTGGCGCCGGCGAGCGCAAGCTCTCGGCGTTCGGGGTGTCGCGGGGGACCCCCGGCCTTCGCGTCGGCCGACGCGAAGAAAAGATGGGCCTTCATGCGTCCGACACCGCGCAGCTCGTGCTCGAGGATTGCCGGGTCCCCGCCGCGGATCGGATCGGCCGCGACGGCGAAGCGTTCGATCACGTCAAGCAGGTCCTCGACAAAGGACGTATCGGCATCGGCGCGCTCGCGATCGGGCTCGGCCGCGGGTCGCTCGAGGTCGCGATCGGATATGCGAAGGAGCGTCGGCAGTTCGGCAGGCCGATTGCCGAATTCGAGATGATCCAGTGGAGACTCGCTCGCGCGCGCACGGAGCTCGACGCGGCCCGTTTGCTCGTGCACCGGGCCGCCGCATTGGCCGACGCCGGCCTCCGCTTCACCGACGCTGCGTCGAAGGCAAAGCTCTACGCGTCGGAAGCCGCGACGCGTGCGGCCGACTCGTCGCTGCAGGTCCTCGGCGGGTACGGCTACCTGCAGGACTTCCCGATCGAGCGGCATCTGCGGGACGTGCGCCTCATGGAGATCGGGGAGGGTACGAGCGAAGTCCAGCGGATCGTGATCGCGCGCCAGCTCCTTCGCGTCGACTGATGCCGGCATCGAGGACCGCGACGGGCGATCTGCTCGCTCGCGCGCGCTCGGGGGACAAGCGATCGATCGCGCGCCTCGTCTCGGTCGTCGAGAACGACGAGCCCGGCGCCGCCGAAGCGATACGCGAGCTCTACCCAAAGACCGGCCACGCGCAGACGGTCGGGATCACCGGCCCGCCGGGCGGCGGCAAATCGACGCTCGTGAATCGCCTCGCCGGCCTGTATCGAGAGCGGGCCGCTCGCGTCGCGATCGTCGCCGTGGATCCCTCGAGCCCGTTCAGCGGTGGCGCGATCCTCGGCGACCGCATCCGCATGCGCGAGCGGTTCCTCGACGACGGCATCTTCATCCGCTCGATGGCCAGCCGCGGGCACGCCGGCGGTCTCGCGCGCGCGACGGCGCGAGTCGTGAACGTGCTTGACGCCCTCGGTACGGACATCGTCCTCGTCGAGACCGTCGGCGTGGGTCAGGAGGAGGTCGACGTCATCCGCGTCGTCGATACCGTTTGCCTGGTGACCGTTCCGGGCCTGGGCGACGACATCCAGGCGATCAAGGCAGGGATCATCGAGATCGCCGACGTCCTCGTCGTGAACAAGGCCGACCGTCCCGGAGCGGACGACGCGGCCCGCGATCTCGCGCAGATGCTGTCGCTCGCGAAGGATCGCCCGTGGAAAACTCCGATCGTCCGTACCTCGGCGCAGTCCGGCGACGGGCTGCCGCAGCTCGTCGAGGCGATCGACAAGCATCGCGCCTGGTCGCGCGAATCCGGCGATCACCTCGAGCGCCGGCGCGCTGCAGCTCGCAGCGAGGTCGAGGCGCTCCTGCAGGAGGCGCTGCTCCGCGAGCTCGAGGGCCGCGTCGGCGAGTCGCGTCTTGACGCCGCGGTCACGCGCGTCGCCGATCGCACGATCGATCCGTATGGCGCGGTCGAGGAGCTCCTGCGGCGGTGATCCCGGTCAACCGATGGCCCATCGCGCGTGGTCTCGGCCATGCGGTCGTGCACGGCGCCCATTCGTGATCGAGCTCACGATCTTCCGGACGGGTGGCGTGGAGATCGGCGCGTCCGCATTCGTTCCGGGGGCGACCGACGAGAAGACGCTCGTACCGGTGTGGTCCGCCCTGCTGCGTACGCCCGAGGGCAACGTGCTGTTCGACACCGGACTTCACCCGGTCCACGTCGAGCGTCCGGACGCGACCTTCGGCCCGGGCAGCCTCAAAGTCGTCATGGCGAAGGAGGACGCGGTGGTCGCGCGACTCGCGTCGCTCGGCGTTCGCCCGGATGAGATAACGGTCGTCGTGAATAGCCACCTGCATTTCGATCACGCAGGAAACAACGGCGCGTTCCCGAAGGCGACATTCATCGTCCAGGGCGACCACCTGGCCTTCGCGAAAGGAAAGCCGAACTTCCCGGGCGTGTACTGGGATATCCCAGAGCTCACGTACATGCCGGTGGCGGGCCGCGTGCGCGTTGCGTCGGGGCTCGAGGTCGTGCCGACACCGGGACACGCGCCGGGTCATCAGTCGCTCGTCGTTGACCTACCGGAGACGGGCCGCGTCGTGCTCTGCGGTGACGCAGCGTTCACGCGCGAGAACCTCGAGCGCGGCGAGATCCGCGCGCCGGACGAAGCGGCGGCGAGGGACTCGCTCGCGCTGATCCGATCGCTCGCGAAGGACGACCTCGATCGCGTGTTCACGAGCCACGACGCCGCGAGCTGGCCGCGCTGGAAGCACGCGCCCGCGACCTACCGGTGACGCCCCTGTTCAGCGGTGTACTCGCTCACGTCAAATGGTTCACCGATCCGCGGCTGCATCCGACGCAGTACGGGCTGCTCCTCAGCGTGCCGGTGACAGGCGCGTTCCTGCTCGCCGTCGGTGCAACCGGCCTGGCCTACCTGATCCAACATCGCGTGCCCGAGCCGAAGGCGGTCCGCTCCCTGGAGCGATACGCCAAGACCGGACCGCTCGCTCTGCGGATCGCGCTTGGCGTCGCGCTCATCGCGGCCTCCGCCGCGAACTGGCTCTTCGTCCCGTCTCTCGTTCTCGCTCAGGACCCGGTCGGCCTCGCGTTGCGCGTGGTCGAGGCCGCTTGTGGGCTGTTCCTCCTTGCCGGGCTGTTCACGCGATACGTCGCGATCGTTCTCGCGGTCCTCGGGATCGTGGCGATGTTCCCCTTCAGCGTCGAGAGCATCCTCGAGCAGATCCACATCCTCGGGATCGCCGTGTTCCTTGTCATCGCGCGGCCGGGGGTCATGTCCCTCGACGCGCGCCGCCAAGCGGACCGATCGATCGCGCATGAGAACGCGCCGGCCGCCGCTATCAACTTGCTGCGAATCGCGATGGGCTTCGGCATCGCGTACGGCGCGCTGACCGAGAAGCTGCTCAACCCTCCGCTGGCGCATGCGCTGCTCGACCAGAGCCCATTTCTGAACGTGCTCCGTCCCGTTGGCGTGAGCGATCCCGTCTTCATCTGGCTGGCGGGCGTCACCGAGCTTGCGGTCGGCGTCGTGATCCTCTCGGGACAGATCACTCGCCCCGTGATGGCGGTCGGGTTCGCCCTCTTCACGGTGACGCTCATCGTGTTCGGGCTGCCTGAGCTGATCGGGCATCTCCCGTACTACGGGATCATGCTCACGCTCTTCATAGCTCCCGACGCGGACTCGTGGCGCGTGCAGCGGGCGCTGCGCCGCGCGGCGTAGCTCAGCCGAACGCGAGCTTCATATCCTGGCGATCGTCCTCGACGTCAGGGTTCCGTACGAGGTCCAGGAGCCGCGGACCGTTTGGAAGGACGAGGCCGGCGAACCCCTGGGCCTCGCGATCCGCGCGGAGCGCCTTCCACTCGGCCCGGCCAGCCGGTAGCGGAGCAAGCGCCCAGCGCTCGGAGACGCCTTCCGTGTCGGGAGCGGCGACGGTGTCACCGGTTCGCTCTCCGATGACGAGCCGTCCGCGGGAAAGCCGGTCGAGGGTCGTACGCGTCTCCGGGCGATCGATCGCGCCGACCACGACCAGCCGAGCCCGCCACGTCGTCGCGGCGAGCGCGGCCGCGAGAATCCAGGGGTCTTGATCATCCCGCGCGAGCACCCACAAGGAGTCGGCCCCGGCCGACTCAAGTGCGCGAGCGTCAGCGAGCAGCTCCCCGACATCGCCTCCGAGCCGCAACTCGGCCCCGATCTTCATCACAAGGCGATGCTAGCGACCCCCTAGGATCGAGCCGTGCCGCGTCCGCAGGCTCCTCCGGTCCGGATCGCGCGCTGGCGTGCCGGCGACTGGCGCGACGATCGCGATCAGGTCGCCGCCGAGGA
>DASWCR010000098.1:0-18208 GCA_036389995.1 Candidatus Limnocylindria bacterium
CAGCGCTACGCCCGTGTAGATGAAGAGGTGTGGCGTGCTCCAGAACGTGTCTCGACCGAAGATCCGATGCCACGAGACGTCCCATCCCGAGCCGAACCAGCTGAGGAGCGTTCCGGTGAGGCCGACGACGAGCGGAAGAGCGGTGCCGGTCCGGGCGAGGTCAAGGCGTCGCTGCGGGACCGCGATCGTCGCCACAACGCTGATTCTATGAAGCCTCGATGAGCTCCACTCGGGTCCCGTCGATTCCCACCGTGAGCGCCGCGATCACCACCCGCCACCGCGCGTCGCGCTCGCCGCGCATGGCGAGCCAGCCGGCACCCAGGCGCGCGAGTCGTCCCAGCTTGCGGCGGTCGACCGCCTCCGCCGCCGCCACGAACGACCCGGCGCTCCGCGTCTTCACCTCGACGAACACGTAGCCATCCCGGTCGCGACAGACCAGGTCGATCTCACCGAAGCGCGTGCGTTGATTCCGGGCGACGACGCGGAGGCCGCAGCGGACGAGCTCGATCTCAGCCGCGCGCTCTCCCGCGAGCCCCAGGGCACGCCGATCCACACGAAGACAATCGGCGCCTCATTGCGTCGGCGTGATACGGATGACCCGGTCGGCGGAACCGTTGCTCGTCGTCAGATAGAGCGATCCGTCGGGGCCCTGCCGTACGGTGCGGATTCGCCCGTACGTCCCGTCGTAGAAGATATTGCGCTGGGTCGCCACTGCCCCCGCGATCGTGAAGCGGCGGAGATCGGACTCCTTAAGTGTCGCGACGAACAACGATCCGTCGTACGCGCCCCACTGGACGCCGCGCGCGAAGTCGGCGCCGCTCGTCGCAAGCGTGACGTTCCCGGACGTCCAGGCGGGATCGACAAAACGCGGATCGCCGCATGGCCCGCGGCAGACCGGATACCCGTAGTTCGCGCCCGCACGAAGGATGTTGATCTCATCGTCCGTGTCGTCGCCGTGCTCGACCTCGATGACGCGGCCCGTCCCAGGCTCGAAGGTGAGACCTTGCGGGTTGCGATTGCCCATCGTGTACACGGCCGTCCGCGCCGCGGCGCCGGGCATGATCGGGTTATCGGCTGGGATGCTGCCGTCACCGTTCACGCGCAGCACCTTGCCATTCAGCACGTTCGGGTTCTGCCCGTTCGCCGTGTTCCCGGCGTCGCCCATCGTGACCCAGAGCTTGCCGTCAGGGCCGAATCGGATCCGGCAGCCGTCGTGATTGCTGTTGGCGCGCATACCGGAGCGGATGACGTAGCCGTCGAACACCGGAGCGTTGCCGTTCATCCGGTAACGCAGCACCTGATTGAGCCACTGGCCGCCGTCGTTCACCGACACGCAGACATAGAGGAGATTGTTGGTCGCGAACGCCGGGTCGAGCTCGATACTCATGAGGCCCGACTCGCCCGACGCGTTGATATTCGCAACCGGGAAGACGTTCGCGAGCTGCGCCGCGTTCGGCGCGGCACTGGCGTAGATGAGGATGTTGCCGACGCGCTCGGTCACGAACATCCGCCCGTCCGGCGCGAACGCCAGGTCCCACGGGATCGCGAGCCCGGATCGCACGACCGTGGCGGTAAGCTGCGGAACGCTGCCGGGGGGCAGTGGCACCGTGATCACCAGGAAAACGCCCTGATCCTCCATCCATGCGGTGCCGTCGATCACGGGACGCAAGTGCAACGAGTACGTGCCCGCGATCTGCGGCGCGCGCACCTGGAAGGTGAACGTCGCGTTCGCGCCGGTCGGCACACTCGTTTCCGTCTGGGCGGCTACGCGATTCGCCGATAGCCAGTTCACGCCGAGCGGCGCCCACTGCGCGTCGTCCTGATTGATCCCGAGACGGGCCTCCTGTCCGAGCACGCCCTTCGTCCACGTCTGGGCGCCGGTGTTGCGGAAGACGATCGTGAGCGGCGTGCTCACCTGACCCGGCTGCAATGTCGGGTACGGCGACTGGCTCACCCACGCGCTGTGGAAGCCGGGGTCGCTCACCACGAGAACGAAGACACCCTCGTCCTCGAGATGCTGCACGCCCTCGAGCACCGGATGGAGCGGCAGGCGGTACGTGCCCGGCGTCGACGGCGCGCGCAGCGTGAACGTGAACGTCGCGATCGCGTTCGGCGCGACGCTCGTCTCGCTTGTCGTGGCGACCCGGTTCGTGCTGAGCCATCCCACCGCCATGCCCGCGTCGGCCGGTCCGGTCGAGTCGCCGCTGACGCCGAGATTCACCTGACGGCCGGCGACGCCCCTCTGCCAGGTCTCGGTCCCGGTGTTGCGGAAATGCAGCGTGTACGAGACGGTGCCGCCCGGGCGAAGCGTCGGCCAGGGGGACTGGTCGACCCACGCGGCATGAAACCCGGGCGCGGCGGAAGCGGGCTGGGCGAGGAGCGAGGCCAGCAGGAGCGGCGCAAGGAGCGCCGCGCGCAGAGTTAGCGTCATCGCTGCGTTAGCGCGCTAGAGGTCCTTCTCGTACGAAATCCACGCCGGCTGCCTGGCGAAGCCCAGCGCCTCGTTGATCGCGAGCATCGGCTTGTTATGGACGTCGTTCCACGTCTTGATGTGCTCGATGCCCTTGTCAATCGCGTAGCGGACCGTCCGCACCTTGAGCGCCATGGCGATGCCCTTACCCCGGGCATCGCGGCGGACCCCGGTGATGCCCTGCCACAGGAACGAGGGGTCGTCGAGCGACCGGAACATGTTCGACACGCCGAGGTATCGGCCTTCCTTATCGATCGCGACGAAGAACGCGTCGAGCAAAGCATTGGGCGCGTCGATGTCGTCCCGGCGAAACTCGTCGAAGGTGTGACGCGTCGGCGGGTCGACGCTCGGGATGTCCATCCGGCAGTCCTCGTTCAGCTCGAACGCCTTCTGGAGGGCGGCCGCGTCGCGCTGCATCTCCTCGGCGAGCGTCGCCGTGCGGATGCCCTGCTTGGCGACGCGCTCGGCAGCTGTGCCAAAGCGCGCGAAGTCGAACCCCTCCACGAACAGGCGGGACTCCCAGTCGCGCTTGACCTCGCGGAAGCCGCGCTTCGTCAGGAAGCGGACGCCGTCGGTCATCGATTCCTTCGCGGCAGCGGCGAGGGCTCGGCCGCCGCGCTGGGTGACCACAGCCGCGAGCTCGTCGTAGAGCGCGGTGCCGTAACCACGGCCGCGGAGGTCGGGCCGCACGGTGATGTCCACGCGGTACTTGGTCGGGACGAACGCCCAGCGCATGTGATTGACCTGGCCATACCCGACGACGCGCCCCGAATCCTCGGCGACGACCCGCAGCTTGAAGTACTTGCTGTGGTCCCACGTCTCGTCCCAGTGGCGCCACTCTTCCACCGTTTCGCCGTAATCGGGGTACGACGCCTTGCCCACCGCGACGAGCGCGGGATAGTCGGCGGGCGTCGAAGGACGCACGGTCGTCTTCGGGGAGGTCTTCACGGCTCGCGAAATCTAGCCGACGCACTCTGCGCGGCGAACGTCAACTCGGTGACACTCCTGCGGGCTCCAGCTCGAGCGCGATCTGGTTCTCGGTGGACAACATCATGCGAACCGTTCCGAAGTCCTGACGGTGGAACGGCGTGATGCCGAGCTCGCGCAAAGCCTTGCGGTGATCGATGGTCGGGTAGCCGCAGTTGTGCTCCCAACCGTAGCCGGGGTACTTCGTTGCAAGTTTCGCCATGAGGCGGTCCCGTGTCACCTTCGCGACGATCGACGCGGCAGCGATCGAAAACGATTTCGCGTCGCCCCTCACGATCTCGGTGTGCCTGCCGGCGCGAACGCCGGATCGAGGATGCGCCGGCCGTCGACGAGGACCCAGTCGTAGTCGCCGATCTGGCGCAACGCGCGGAGCATCGCCACATGACTCGCGTGATAAATGTTGAGGCGGTGGATCTCCGCGAGCGACGCCGCGCCGATGCCGATCTTCACCACGCGGCCGCGGATCGAATCGAGGAGTCCCTCGCGCTGCAAACGCGTGAGGACCTTGGAGTCGTTCACCTTACGGATGAGCTTCGTGTCCGGCGTGACCATGCACGCCGCCGCGACGACCGGTCCCGCGAGCGCCGCCATGCCGACCTCGTCGACGCCGACTACACGCAGGAGCCCTTGCGCCCACAGCCGCTTTTCGTTGTTTAAGGAGGGCATCGGATCCTAGTTTGAGCGACGAGCGGGTCGCTGTGCGCCCGGGGGCCCCTGCCCCCGTCCGCGAGGAGCGAATTCGCCGGCTTGAGCGTGTCTCTGCCGCAGGCAGAGATTGATCAGGTGTCTACGGTCGGTGACCGGCTATGCGCCGGTCAAGTCATCGCCGCTTTTCGCGGAGGGTGGCGGCTTTGCCCACTCGGTCGCGGAGGAAGTAGAGAGCCGCGCGACGGGCGTGCCCGTGACGCACGAGCTCGATCTTCTCGACACGCGGCGAGTGGACCATGAACGTGCGCTCCACGCCGATGCCGCTCGCGATCCGGCGGACGGTGATCTGCTTGTCGACTCCGCCGTTACGGACGCGGAGCACCGTGCCCTCGAAGTTCTGAAGGCGCTCGCGGTTCCCTTCGACGACTCGCACGCTGACGCGCACGGTGTCTCCGGGCCGGATCTCGGGCAGATCGGCCTTCAGCTGCTCTCGGGCAAGCGTGTTCAAGAGGTCATTCATAGGAATGGTTAGGGCACTCACGAAGTAAAGGGATTCTAGCAGCAGTTAACGCTTCGCCTTCTTCAGTCGATCCAGGATCGTCACGTGGGAGACGCCGAAATGCCGCGCGAGTTCGCGAACGGTGAGACCGGCGCCTCGCATCTTGGCGACTTCGGCGACCGTGGGACCGCGCAGTCCGCTGCGCGGGGGCCGTAGGCGAACGCCCGCCGCCCGCAGCCGGGCGCGCACGGTGGCGGGCGAGATCCCGAAACGCGCCGCGATCCGGTAGGACCCGACGCCCGAGCCGTACGCCGCCTTCAGGTCGGCGTCGGAGACTCGCTCCCGGGCCGGCGAGCGCGGCAGTCGCGCTCGCTCGGCCGGGGTTAGGCCTGCCCGATCGATGAGATCGGGACGCCGCTCGGCGGTGCGACGGACAGCTTCGGCGCGACGCCACCGCGCGATCGCGGCGTGATCACCCGAGAGCAGCACGGCGGGCACGCGGCGACCCTCGTGCTCCACCGGCCTGGTGTAGTGCGGCCCCTCGAGGAGACCCTCGGTATGCGACTCGTGCGTAAGCGACTCCGCCTCGATCACATCGGGAACGAGGCGCGTGACGGCGTCGATCACGACCATCGCCGCGAGCTCACCGCCGGTCAACACGAAGTCGCCGATGGAGAGCTCCTCGTCGACGTCGCCTTCGATGACGCGCTCGTCGATGCCCTCGTAGTGGCCGCACACGATCACCAGGTGCGGGACCTCCGCGAGACGCCGCGCCGCAGCCTGGTCGAAGAGCGGGCCTTGCGCGCTCATGAGCACGACGTGACCACGCTCCCCTTTCGTCGCGCGGATCGCGCGGCTGAGCGGTTCGGGCTTCAACACCATGCCGGCTCCCCCGCCGTACGGCGCATCGTCGACGACGTGGTGCCGATCCGTCGCCCACTCGCGGATGTCGTGGACCGCGAGCTCGATCTGGCCTGCCGCTCGCGCGCGGGCGACGATGCTCTCGGCGAACGGGCTCTCGAACATTTTTGGAAAGAGCGTGAGAACGTCGATGCGCGGGGTCATCCGAGGACCTCCTGCGGCACGACGACGATCCGGCCGCCGGCGATGTCGACCTCGCGGACCACCGACGCGATCGCAGGAAACATCAGCTCATCGCGCGATCCCTCCGCGCGCACGACGAGGACGTCGGTCTCGCCAGCCCGGAGCATTTCGCTCACGGTGCCGAGCGACTTCCCCTCAGGCGTCTCCGCGCGGAGCCCGAGGAGGTCGGCCCAGAGATAGGCGTCCTTCGCGGCACGGCGCGCTTCGGCGCGCGAGACGCGCAGGTTCCGGCCACGGATCCGTTCGGCGTCGTTTCGCGTGTTCAGGCCATCGAAGCGAACGATCGGGACATCGGCAGCGCCGCGGACCGAGGCAACGACGAGCTCGCCCATTCCGTCACAGAGAAGGCGCGAGCCTTTGCGGAATCGATCGGCGATATCGGTGCGCGGATGCACTTTCACCTCGCCGCGCACGCCGTGCGGCGCGCCCACGACCCCGACGATCGGATCGTCGCTCCTACTACCGCCTGCGGCGGTACCGACGGCGCTCGTGCGTCCGCGTCCGCCAGCGGCCGCGGCCCGCCCTCGCTTGTCAGTCGATTTCGAGGTTGACCTTCGTTCCATCGCGCGTCGCCATCACTTTGAGGAGCGCGCGGATGGCTTTCGCGATCCGTCCCCCGCGACCGATCACCTTTCCGACGTCGGGCTCGGCGACCTGCAGGTGGAGCTTGGTGAAGTCGCCGTCCAGCTCCTCGGTGACCACGACCGCCGCGGGATCGTCGACGAGCGCCTTCGCGACGTGCTCAAGGAGCACGCGCATCCTCCCCGCCTGCGCCGCCTCGCTGCTCACCGTACTTTTGCCGGGACCTCGTCCTCGGGGATGCCGCTCCGGATGAGCAGCGAGCGCGTGGTCGAGGTGGGGCGCGCGCCGTTCTTGAACCAGTGCCGGGCGCGCTCGGCGTCGACGACGAGACGCGCGGGCTCGGAAAGCGGGTCGTAATGGCCGATCGTTTCGATGAACTTGCCGTTTCGGGGCGCGCGCGAATCCGCGATCACCACGCGGTACGTCGGCGCTTTTGTCTTACCTACACGGCGCAGGCGAATGTGAACTGCCAACTCGGTCGGGATCCTCCTCGCGAATGTGCCGTCCCTGGGGTCCCTACCCCATCAGGGGCCCCTGCCCCCGGGAGGCGAACACATCGATGATATGGCATCGGATCACGCTCCGGGGAGTCCCGGCATACCTGGCAGGCGCGGCAACCGCCCGCTCTTGGCCATCGAACCCATCTGCTTCATGAGCTTGCGCATCTCGGCGAACTGCTTTGTGAGCTGGTTCACGTCCGACACGGTCGTCCCGGAGCCCGCCGCGATCCGGCGCCGCCGCGACCCGTTGATGAGCGCCGGGTCGGCGCGCTCGGCCTTCGTCATCGACGAGATGATCGCCTCGATCTTGCGCATCTGTTGCTCGGCTTCAGGCCCCTCCGGTAGCTGCTTCGCGATTCCGCCGAGTCCGGGGATCATCTTCAGGAGATCGCCGAGCGGCCCCATCCTCTTCACCTGCTGGAGCTGCGTGTAGAAGTCCTCGAATGTGAACTGGGCGTCCAGGAATTTCTTGGCCTGCGCTTCGGCCGTCTTCTGGTCCATGTGCTCCTGCGCGCGCTCGACGAGCGTGAGGATGTCCCCCATCCCGAGGATCCGCTGCGCGAGCCGGTCGGGGTGGAACACCTCGATCGCGTCGAGCTTCTCGCCGGTCCCGATGAGCTTCACCGGAACACCGGTCACCGCGCGCACCGAGAGCGACGCGCCGCCGCGGGCGTCGCCATCGGCCTTCGCCAATACGAGTCCCGTCAACGGGAGCCGGGAGTGAAACACTGTCGCGCTCTCGACCGCGTCCTGTCCGGCCATCGCATCGACCACCAGGAGCGTTTCGTGCGGCTTGGCCGCGGCGACGACCTCCGCGATCTCGGTCATCATCGCCTCGTCGATGTGAAGGCGACCCGCTGTATCGACGATCACCGTGTCGCGGCCCTCCGCGGGTGCAGCGGCGGCGAACGCGGCGACATCGGCGGCGACGCGTTTCGGATCGACCGCGCGCACCGGGATCCCGAGCTGTTTCCCGAGGGCGACGAGCTGATCGATCGCGGCAGGTCGGTGCACGTCCGCCGCGACGAGGAGGGGATGCCGGCCTTGCTTCCGCAAGAGGTTGGCGAGCTTGGCGGCGGTCGTGGTCTTCCCCGAACCCTGGAGCCCGGCGAGGACGATGACGGTCGGGGGGCGCTCCGCGCGCGCGAGCGGTGCGGCCGCGCCGCCGAGCATCTCGACGATTGCGTCGTGGACGATCTTGACGACCTGCTGCGCGCCGGTGATCGACTCGAGGACGCGCTCGCCGATCGCGCGCTCGCGAACGGTGGCGATGAGCTGGCGCACGACCCTCAGGTTCACGTCGGCTTCGAGGAGCGCGACGCGAACGTCGCGTAGCGCTTCGTCGAGATCGGCCTCGCTCACGCGCGGACGTCCGCGTAGCCGCTCGAACGTGTTGGTCAGACGGTCAGAGAGCTGCTCAAACACCAGACACGACTCTAGAGCGTCGCGGCGAAGCTCCTAGTTCATGCTGAGGCGCGCGGCCTCGACGGCGAGCTCGCGCACATGCACATGCTCGGCGCCATCGTGCGCGTGCGCGGCCCCCGACGCACCGATCTCGATCTGGCGGATGAACGCCTCGACGACGATCGGATTGAGCTGGGAGCCTGCGACCCGCCTCAGCTCGGCCACAGCCTCATCGTGACCGAGCGCCGAGCGGTATGGGCGCGTCGAGGTCATCGCCTCGTACGTGTCGGCGACCGAGATGATCTGCGCGGCGAGCGGGATCTCGTCGCCCTTGAGTCCGTTCGGGTAGCCGGACCCGTCGTAGTGCTCGTGGTGCGCGAGCACGATCGGCCGGATTCGCTCCAGATTGGGAACCTCGCCGATGAGGTTCGCGCCGATGACCGGGTGTGTCTTCATCTCGGCCCATTCCTCGTCCGTGAGCGCCGAGGGTTTGAGGAGGATGTGCTCGGGGATCCCGATCTTTCCGATGTCGTGGAAGAGCGTGCCCAGATTCACCGCGGCGGTCTCGTCCGGCCCCAGGCCGAGCGACCTTGCGACGGCGAGCGCGTGCTGCATCGTCGCGTCAGAGTGACCGGTCGTCGAGCGCTCCTTGGCGGCGAGCGAGCCGAGGAGGGCGGCGATCACCGACACGTGCGAGGCCTCGAGCCGCTCCGTCGTTCGATGAAGGTTCTCGTTCAGCGACACGAGCTCGCGGTTGCGTTCGCGCACCTGCGTCGACTTCATCATGTAGAGCCTGAACGAGTACCACGCGATCCCGAGCGGCAGGACGAACACGATCACTCCGATGACGCCGAGCGACTGATACGCGAGCGCAAGCGCGGCACCGTTCACCGCCGTCGCCAGATAGTTGATCGGCATCCACGCGAAGTTCTGCATCCACACGTCAATGAAGCGCGTACTCGACGTCAGCGTGATCACCGCGGCAGTGAGGACGCTGTTGACGGCGAAGTAGACCGCGGCCGACACCGCCACCGCGAGCATCGTCGGTACGAACGCCCCGGGCGGCACCATCCCGCCGACGAGCTGGTACGTGCTCGACGCGAGGTACGTCGAGACCATCATCCCGCCGAAGTTGAAGATGATCTTTCGCGCGGGCTTCGGCTTCGGGGTATAGGCGTTCACCGCGACGACCACGACCGTGGCCCAGAGCGCCACAGCGGTGCCGAACAAGACGTACGCGGCGATCTTCACGGCAAACGCGACCGAGATCGAGCTCGACCGGAAGAGCACGACGGGATTCCGCTGGGCCACCCCGACGAGCACCAGGATCACGACGAACATCACCGGGTCGATAGCGCTCGTCCTGGCGTTCATCGAGCTCGCGAGGAGGACGACCAGACCGAGCGCGGCGATGATCGCGATGTAGATCTTCGCGGCTTGCTGCTTCATCAGTCCAGCACCTTCCCGCCATCGTGGCTCTTTCGCCCCTTGTCTTTCAGCGGGACCAATTCCCAGGCGACGTCCTCCCAGGTGATGCCTTCCCAGGCGATGTCCTCCCAGGCAATGTCCTGCCAGCTGACCGCGGACCAGTTGAACGACGCCCAGTTGACGTTTTGCCACGTGACCGCGTCCCAGACGACATTGGACCAGGACACCTGGGACCACGGGACGCCGTTCGAATCCACGCCGCCGTTGAACGCGAGGTCACACCAGGTGAGCGGCTGACCGTAGACGAACGCATACATCTCGCTCGCAAATCCGGCCGAGACTGGATCCGCGGCTGCGCCGGCGCTCTGATCCGACGCCGCGACTGCCGCCACCGCGCTGACCATCCCGCTTCCTGTCGTCTCGGGAGATCCGTACGAAAGCGCGGTCGCGGTGCTCTTCAAACGATTCTTCACCTGCCCGGGGGTAAGCGTTGGGCTGCGCTCGAGCATCAACGCGACGACTCCGGCCACGACCGGCGCTGCCATCGACGTCCCCGATAGCCGGAAATACGCCGGTGCCAGCGGGTCAAGACCGGCCACGAGCCGATCGGGGAGCTCCTGATCGAGCGTGCTGCCCGGCGAGCGGAGGCTCACGATCCTCCGGCCGGGCGCGACGAGGTCCGGCTTCGCAAGGCCGTCGATCGCCGTGACGCCGCGCGAAGACCACGACGCCAGAGCGTCGTCTGCGGTCGTCGCCGTGCCGCTGTCGTCGATGCCGCCGACGGTGATCACGTATGGATCGTTGCCCGGCGAGGTGATCGTCCGTACTGCTGGCCCTTCGTTACCAGCGGACACCACGACGGTGATGCCGGCGAAAACGAGCATTTCGGCCGCGGTCGCGAGGGGATCGTCACGGTAGCTCGTCGTGGTCGGTCCGCCCGCCGAGAGGTTGACGACACGGATGTTGTAGTCGTTGCGGTGTGCGAGGACCCACTGCATCCCCGCGATGAGGGTCGATACGTGGGTAGAACCGGAGGCCGCGATGACGCGGACGTCGATCAGGTTGGCGCCTGGCGCGACCCCCGTATATGCGCCGCCCGAAGCGGTGCCGTCACCGGCGACGAGGCCCGCGACGTGCGTACCGTGCCCGCCTGGATCGGCCGGTGCAACGAGCACAGTGCCGCTGCCGGTCGTGAAGTCGACCGAGGCGACGATCCGGCCCAAAAGGTCCGGATGCGGCGCGATACCACTGTCGAGGATCGCGACACCGATCCCCTTACCGGTAACGCCGAGCTGACGCCAGGCCGCAGGCGCTCCGACCTCCAGGATGCCGGGGCTCGACGCGAGCGCCGCACCATCGACGGGATCGAATGTCGCGGTAACGACCTCGTCGGCCGAGACGTACGCGACGTCCGGGTCGTTCGCGAGCGCCAGGACCTCGGCGCCGGTGAGGATCGCGGACGCTCCGCCGACGATCGAAAGCCCGCGGCCGACCTTGCCGTGCGCTCGCTGCACCGCCGCGGCGGCGCGCTCGGCGTGGTGACCGTTGTTCAGCTTGACGGCCGCGCGGACGATGACCGCGAATTCGTCGTTCGGTCTGGATTGGGCGAGCGCGAGCAAGGAAGCGCTGATCTTGGCATCCGCATGGGTCTTCGCTCCCGCCGGGGTCGCCTGCGTCGCCGTCACGATGACGGCTGCCAGACAGAACCCCGCCCAGCGCATGCCCACCCATCCCCGTCTGCTCACGCGACTCCCCCGACGCGGCGTCCCGCCGCGTTTCACCCCGTTGGGCGATAGCAAGCGCGTTTTCGAACGCGACTTCAATAGTTGACGCGCCTCTTGAATCCCCGCGGACACACGATTGGTACAACGCATGTCTCGTTCTCGCGCGCATGCTCGTCGACATGACGCTCCAAAGTTTTGTGTCGAGCGCGGACCTTGCGATCGCGATCTCGATCGCAGCGCTCAGCGTCTCGGCATTGCGAAGCGGACGACGGCCGCGGCGTATGCGCTCGTGGCTCTTCTTCGCCCTCGCGTCGCTGACGCTGGTCGTGCACAGCGCCTTCGGCACACAGGGTGACGGTCAGGCCGAAGCGGCCGCACTCTTCGAGCTACTGACGCTCGCGCTCTTCGCGATCGGCTTCGTGCTTCTCTATGGTGCGGACCGCGAACAGTTGCGCAGCATCGAGACACGCGCCGAGCTCGATCCGACGACAGGCCTGCTGAACCGTCAAGCGTTCCGGGAGCTCGTCAGCGCGCACCTCCGCCGCCCGCGTCACGGCCCCTCGGCCGTCGCCGTCGTGGATCTCGACGGCTTCAAGGCGGTCAACGACTCGCGGGGCCATCCCGCGGGTGACGAGGTCCTCGGCCTCGTCGCGGCGGCGATCCGGGCCAATCTCCGGGCGCAGGACCTCGCGTCGCGGTACGGCGGGGACGAATTCGTCATTTTCCTGGCCGACTGCCCTGTCGAGAGCGCCCTTCCCATCATGGAACGCGTTCGCGCGGTCGTGGCGGGCGTGACCGCGGCGTCCGGCTCGACGGTGACGGCCTCGGTCGGTCTCGCGCTCTCTGCGGACGGCGGCGCCGAGCTCGACGATCTGGTCCGTACCGCGGACCGCGCGCTCCTTTCGGTGAAGCGCTCGGGCAAGAACCAGCTCCTCGTCGCGGAGACCGTCTAAGCCGACGCGCCCGGCCTTTTGATCAATGTGCGCAGCTCCGCCGGCGTGACCTCGGGGCCATAGAGATAGCCCTGCACGATCTCGACGCCGAGGGTCGCAAGCGCGTGCTCCTGCTCCGCCGATTCGACCGAGTCCGCGACCACGCGCGCGCCGATCCTGCGCGCTTCGGCGACGACGGCGACGATCGCGTCCGCATTCGCGATGTGGTCGCGTGAGATGGGGTACGGGACCTTGAGCGTGTCGAACTTGAGTATCCAGCGCGGCCGCGCGCCGGTCGCGTACTCCTCCGATGCGAGTCGCACGCCGAGGGCCTGGATCGCGACCAGCGCCTTGGTCAGATCCGGATCGACCGTCGATCCGCGCGGACACTCGAGCTCGATGGCCCTGGGGTCGACGCCGGTCTCCGCGAGGGCGTCGATGAGCCTGAGCGCGTCGGGCCGCCGAAGGGTCTCGCTCCAGATGTTCGCGGCGACGATCGGCACGGCGACGCCATCCGCCCGCCACTTCATTGCTTGGCGGCAGATCGCCCCGATCACCCACCGATCGAACTCCACATGGAGGCCAGCCTTGTCGACCACCGGGATGATGTCGCTCGGCCCGATCATCCCGTACACGGCGTGCGGCCAGCGGACGAATGCCTCGACGCCGGCGAGCTTGCCTGTCTTGATCTCCACCTGCGGCTGGTAATGAAGGGAGAGCGCGCCGGTCTCGAGTGCTTGCTTCAGATCGCCGGCGCGAAGACGAACAATCGCCACCTTAAGCCAGTATGACCTCAGGACGCCGGGGACAGGAGCGCGTTCACGAACGCGGTCGGATCCATCGGCACGAGATCGTCCGCCTTCTCTCCCACCCCGAGCAGCTTGACCGGGAGCCCCAGCTCCTGCGCGATCGCGAAGACCGCGCCGCCCTTCGCGGTCCCGTCGAGCTTGGTGACGACCAGACCCGTGACCGCGGCGGTCGACGTGAACTGACGCGCTTGCTGGATCGCGTTCTGACCAGCCGTCCCGTCGAGGACGAGCAGGACCTCATCCGGCGCGCCGGCGCGCGCGCGCCCGGTCACCTTGACGATCTTCCCGAGCTCGTCCATCAGATGACCCTTCGTATGCAAACGGCCCGCCGTGTCGGCGATGACCGTCGTGTTGCCGCGAGCGACCGCTGCGTTCACCGCGTCGAAGACAACCGCCGCGGGGTCGCCATCGGGTTTTCCTGAAACGATCGGGACGCTCACGCGCTCGGCCCAGCGCTCCAGCTGCTCGACCGCCGCGGCGCGGAAGGTGTCGGCCGCGGCGAGGAGCGGACGCTCTCCCGAATCCTTCAATCGCTTCGCTAGTTTCGCGGCGGTCGTCGTCTTGCCACTGCCGTTCACGCCGACGACGAGGATCACGCGCGGCTTCTGGCCATCGCCCCGGAGCCGGACATCGCCGGAGAGCGCGGCAACGAGCGTCTCGCGGACCGCTGCAAGCGCTTTCGGGACCGACTTCAACTCGCCCGTCGTGAAGAGATCGCGCAGCTGGGCCATGAGCGGATCCACGAGCGAAACGGAAACATCAGCGCGGAGCAGAGCTTCCTCGAGAGAGTCGAGCCATTCGGCGGTGAGCGCCTCTTCTCCGCGTCCGAATAGGCGCGCGAAGAATCCGCCGCGCGTCTTTGCCAGTCCTTGCTCGATGCTCATTTCTCGCAGGCTATCGGCTAGCCCGCTCGGTCGCGCTCCGCGTCGAGATCCGCGAGCCGCAGCGAGATGACCTTCGACACGCCGCCATCGTCCATCGAAACGCCGTAGAGCATGTCCGCGGCCTCGATCGTCGCGCGGTTGTGGGTGATGACGACGAACTGCGTGCGATCGGTGAGCTCGCGGAGCGCCTGCGTAAAGCGACCGACGTTGCGTTCGTCGAGGGCGGCGTCGACTTCGTCGAGCACGCAGAACGGCGCGGGCCGCACGCGCAGGATCGCGAGCAGCAGCGCTGTCGCGGTGAGCGCGCGCTCCCCACCCGAGAGCTGTGCCAGGCTGCCGATGCGTTTGCCGGGCGGACGCGCGTAGATGTCGATGCCGGGTTCTTCCCCGGCTTCGCCGTCGGGGGCCCCTCCCCCCGCATCGCTCGTCCGCAGGGAGGCCTGACCGCCGTCGAAGAGGCGCTGGAAGAAGATGCCGAACTCGCGGTCGACGGCCTGCAGCGTCGCGCTGAACTGCTCGGCGATCGTCGTCGCGAGATCGTCGGCGAGCGAGCGAAGGTCGGTCATCGCGCGCTCGAGGTCGGCCTTCTGCGTCGACAGGAAATCGTGACGCTGGCCGATCTCGGCGAGCTCGGTCGCGGCGAGCGGGTTGACCGGTTCGAGCGCGATGAGCCGGCGGCGCAGCCGCTGGAGAGCGGCGACCGTGCCCGTTTTCTCCTTCTCATCGGGCTCCTCGTCGAGCGCGATGCTCGCCGGATCGGGAAGCGGCTCGTCGTCGGGGAGGCCAAGCTCCGCGCGGACCTGCTCCTCGAGCAGCCGCAGCGCGCCTGACGCGCGCTCTTCCTCGACCGCGAGCTTGCCGCGCTCGCCCCGAAGCTCCGCGAGTCGCTCGCGCGCTTTCGCCAGTCGCTGCTCCGATTCTCGGCGCGACCCTTCCGCGGCGAGCGCGCGCTCACGAGCGAGCTCCGCCGAACGCGCCGCGTCCTTCGCGTCGGCCGTCGCCCGGCCAAGGTCCTGTTGGGCCGTCTCGAGCCGGACCCGAGACTCGCGCTCCTGAGCGACGAGGGCGCGGAGACGTTCCTCTTCATCGGCGATGCGCTGCTCCGTCGCGCTGACCTGCTCGCTGAGCGCATCGCGGACCCGAACCGATGCGCTGCGGCGCTCCTCCATCGTCGCCGACTGAAGGCGTGCCTCTTCCGCGCGCTTCGAGGCGGCGTTGTGGGCGTCGACGGCGACCTGCTCACCGCGCTCCGACGCCGCGAAGACATCGGCGGCCGTGTTCCGCGCGGTTGCCGCGACTTCGCTTTCTCGCGCGAGCTTCTCGCGACGGCCGAGTAGTTCCGCGCGCTCACGCTCGATCGCGGTCGCGCTGGCCTCCTGCGCGCGAACGAGATCGCGGACATCCGCCTCGCTCGTCGCGAGCCGATCCGCGGCGACCTCGGCGTCGCCGCGCGCACCCTGCGCGGCGACGAGCCGCTTGTCGGCCTCCTCGCGGCGTCGCTCTGCATCGGCACGCTGCGCGAGGATGTCGCGTTGCGCGCGCTCAGCGGTCATGAGCTCCTCGTGCAGTCGCGCGGCCATACCCGCGAGCTGTGCGGTGGCGTCGCGTTCGGCGCGCTTCGTCGGGTCGACGATCCGGGCGAGGCCCGGCAGGACGAGAAGACCGCTCGGCGCGATCACCGCGCCGGCGCGCAATGTCGTGGCGGCCGCAAGAGCGGTCGCGTCGTCCGGCGCCACGAAGATCGCGACTCCTTCCGCGATGCGCCGGCAGCCCTTCGGCGCGGCCGCATCGCCGGACGCGCCGCCGCCCGCGATCGCGACGGCTCGGCCAAGTGCTGCGCGGACCGCGTCCGGTGACGCGATGCGTTCGTGCAGCCAGGCGAACCCCTTTGGCAGCGGAGGCAGGTCCTGTGCGTCCTCGCGTGCAGCCAATTCGGCGTCCGCGCGGTCGACCGCCTCGCGGAGCGCGGTCGTCTGCCCACGGACCAGCGCGAGGTCGCCATCGATCCCCTGAAGCTCGTTACGCGCGGCGCCGGCGCGCTCGGCCGCACTCTCCGTGGCGCGCGCAGTCTCCGCAACCTTCTCGCGGGCACGCGCGAGGTCCGCGGCGATGCGGCTTCGTTCGCGCTCGCGTTCGCTTCGCTCCTTCGTGAGGGTCGCGGCAGTCGCCGCGAGCTCCTCATCGCGCGCGAGGAGTGATCGCTCTTCGTCGCCGAGGCGCAGCTCATCGCTCTCTCTGATGAGGTGCGCGCGCTCGGTCTCGACGCGGGCGGCCCGCGCTTCGGCGAGGGCCACGCGTGTGTGCGACGCCTCCTCCTCCGCGGTACGCGCGCCGTCGGCGGACTCGCGCGCGCTGCGCGCAGCGGCGGTGGCCTCTTCGTCAATGCGCGTGCGGCGCTCGCGAAGATTCGCCAGCTCTCCCGGGAGCGCCGAGAGGGACGTGCCGGTTCGTTCGCGCTCCGCCGCGATGGCAACAAGGCTCGCCTCGAGCCCGGCGACGCGCTCGCGGACCGATGCTTCCGTGGACACGGCGTCGGCGGAGGCGATGCGGCGACGCTCTTCCTCCTGCCGTGCCGCGCGCAGGTCCTCGTCGGTCCCTGCCGTCGCCGACTCGCCCTCGGCCACGTAGTCGGTGAGACGCTCGATCTCCTTGTCGACGCCGACGATTTTCGTCGTGAGGTCGGCACGCTGATCGGCCGTCGTGCCGAATGACGCCTTGTACCAGCGCAGTGCGCGCCGACGAAGCTCGTTGCGGATCGTCTCGTACTCGTTCCACTTGGCAGCCTGATCGCGGAGCGCCTCGACTCGCGGACCGATCTCGCGAAGGATGTCGTTCACGCGGATCAGCTCCGTGTCCGAGAGCTTCATTCTCTGGAGTGCCTCTTCGCGGCGTAGCTGCAACCGCCGCGTTCCAGAGGCTTCCTCGATCACCGTCCGCCGATCCGCCGGGCGCAGAGCAAGAATCTGGTCCGTCAAACCCTGCCCCACGACGACGAACGCGTTGTCCGCGAGGTTCGCGCCGGCGAGCAGCTCCTGCATGTCGCGGAGGCGAACGCGACTGCGGTTCACGAGATATTCAGCCTCACCGTTGCGATAGAGCCGCCGCCCGACCTCGACCTCCTCGAAAGAGATCGGAAGACGCCGGGATGAGTTGTCTAACTGCATCAGCGCTTCGGCGAATCCAAGAGCCTTCCGGGTCTCCGAGCCTCCGAAGATCAACTCCTCGTTTCTCTTCGCTCGCAACACGCGGGCGTTGTTTTCGCCGAGCGCCCACCGTATCGCATCAACTAAGTTCGTCTTGCCTGAACCATTCGGGCCGATGATCGCGGTGATGCCCGGCGCGAATTCCAGATGCGTCTGGTGCACGAACGACTTGAATCCGACGAGGCTCAAGCTCTTAAGAACGGCGTGCGCTTGTCCGCCTCCCTCGATCACCTTCAGCTCATCGCTCACTGCGTGACCAGCTCCATGAGCTTTGCGGCCGCGGCCTCTTCCGCGGCGCGCTTCGAAGCGCCGGTGCCTTGCGCGACGTTGCCCGCGACCTCGACCTCGACAATGAACCCACGCCGATGCTCGGGGCCGCTTACCTCGAGCGTGCGGTACAGGGGCAAGGGGTGATGCGCGCCCTGCGCCCATTCCTGCAGCAGGGTCTTCGGGGATTTGCGCGGCGCGGCGAGCGTCGCGGCGATGGCATCGCCCATTGTTCGCTGAACGAGCGCGGTCGCCGCATCGAGTCCACTTTCGATGTAGCACGCGCCCACGACCGATTCGTAGAGGCTCGCGGAGAGTCCGGCCCGTCCGCGGCCGCCGGTCTCTTCTTCGCCGCGCCCGAGACGCGCCTTCTCCGGGAGACCGAGCTGCCGGCCGACCTCCGCGAGCGCCGCGGATGACACGAGCGCCGCACGAAGTGCGGTGAGCTCGCCCTCGGTCGCGTCGGGAAAGCGGCGATAGAGCTCCTCGCCCACGACGAGATCGACGACCGCGTCGCCGAGGAACTCGAGACGCTCGAAGTCGTGCGCGTTCTCTTCCGGATGCTCGTGGAGATACGAGCTGTGCGTCAGCGCGTTCTCGAGCAACACAGGATCTGTGAAGCGATGCCCGCCGATCTCGATGTCGGTCACTTCCTCCATAAGCGCAGAAAAGGCAGGGGCTCCGATGCCCCTGCCTCCCCTACGCGCTACGTTCGACGTGATTGTGCGCGCTAAGCGACGTGCTCCTCTATGTATTCCTGCGCGTCG
>DASWCR010000099.1:0-3258 GCA_036389995.1 Candidatus Limnocylindria bacterium
CCCGCCGAATAGAGGCACTCACCGCACATGAAAGAGGGAGGCTTGTGCCTCCCTCTTTTCTACTTTCGTCCGAGACGCTTGAGCCGCTCCTCTTCAGCGATCTCCGCGTCGAGCCCCGTCCGCCGGCTCCATGACTCCCAGCCTTCCCAATTCGCCATGAAGAACGTGTAGCAGACGACGTACATGCCGGCGAGGAGGCAGATGGTCGATCCGAGGAGGAGGACTGCGCCTACAGGATCGACGGCGTCGGGTTGCGCGCCCACCGAGCAAGGCTAGTCCGCGACACCGGCCGCTGTCGTGTTTCAGTGCAAGAGCGGCTTCTCGAGCTGGACGTGCGCTGGAAGGAGCTGATATCCAAGCTTGGCGTTGATCTCGCGCATTGCCTTGTTCGGCTCGTCGTTCGTTGTGAGCATCGCGCGCAGGCCCTTGGCCTTCGCCCGCGATAGCGCTTCGACCTTGATCGCCGTGGCGAGGCCGCGGCCGCGGTAGGCGCGCCCGACCCCGGTCATCCAGGTATACCCATCCTGAGACTCGCGCTTCCCGGTCGTGGTCAAGGCCGCGATGGTCTCTCCGTCGTAGGCGATGACCGACGCGTCCGAAATCATCTGGCCGCTCTCGAAGGCTATCTGGCGGAAGCGCTCGAATGGCCAGTGCGGCGTTGGCGTCGCCCAGGGGATGTCCTCCCACATCGGCTTCTCCGCGTCGTGGAGGGCTCGGATAAACCGCTCGCGGCTCTCCCCGTCGCGGCCGTCGAGGATCTCGTCGATCGTCCGAAGCGCGATGCCCGCTCGCCGGACCTCGTCGACGCCCGCGCTGAACGGGCTGGGATCGAAGCTCGCGAGCTCGACGTACGACTCGATCCGACGGCCGATCTCACGGAAACCGCGTTTCGCGGCCCACTCCAACGAGTCGGGGTGCGCAGCGCTCGCACCGGCCAGGAATCGCGGTGCCTTTCGGCGCACGGCTTCGTCGAGGATCACCGCGAGCAGCGAGCTCGCGATTCCCTTGCCGCGATCCGCTCGCGCGACCGAGACGCCGCCGCTCTGCGCGCCGTCAGGGTGCCGGAATGCGCCGCCATCGCTGACGTCGGCCATCGCCGCGATGCGCCCCGATTCGTCCTCGACGACGAGTCGAAGGAGTGAATCGTCCGAGGACATCGCTTCCCAGATTCGCCACTCCTCGGCGCTGCCCCTCTCCATCAGCCCGTACCAGGTGTTTCGTTCGGCGATCCACGACGCGCGGTCGCGCTCCTCGAATGGACGCGCGCGGTATCCCCTGGGGAGGCTCGCCGTCAGCCGGTCGGTATCCAGGGCGATCACCCGCGGGACGATAGTGGTGGGCATGCCGGCGTCAAATCGCGTCCGACACCTCGCCGTGACCAGACCGACATCACTCCGACTTCACCAGGGCGGCTATGGCACCGCATTTGCCCGTATTTGGGCGGCCCACGCACGGTGGGAACCAAGGAGGTAATCGAATGGACGACAAGATCGAAGGCAAGTGGGACCAGACCAAGGGCAAGGTCAAGGAACAGGCCGGCAAGCTCGGCGGCGACAGGTCGACCGAGATCGGCGGCAAGGTCGATCAGGTCAAGGGCAAGGTCAAGGAAGGCCTCGGTGAGGTCAAGGAAGAGCTTCACGACGAGCAGGTCGACCGCTAACTAGCGCACCCGCGGTGACGCGAGGCCCGGCGCACAATGTGACGGTGCGTCCGGGCCTTTGCTTGTTGCTCGCCAGCGCGGTTTTTCTCGGCGCCTGCGGCGCTCCGGTCACGAAGACTGTGGCGCGCGACCTCCCACCGGTGGCGCTCGTCGCGAGCGGGAACGATGAGGTCACCGTCAACGTTCTGGAGCTCATCTGTCAGAGTTGCGCCGAGCACATCGTTGCCAGTTGCCGGCAGATCGAGGGCGTCGTCTCGGTCAAGGCCGACCGCAAAGAGAAGCTCATCACCCTGCATTTCGATTCGTCTCTCACTACTCGCGAGCGGATCCTCGCCGCCATCGACGACGTGGTCGCCTCCATCCCCTGACCCTCGGCCGCACCCTCGTCGCGCATCACGCCGATCCGATCGGACACCTTGTCGGCTTGCTGTCGTTCGCTCGTCCGCGGCGTCGGGACGGCTGCTTTCTCTACGTCAGCGATCGCGGTCTCGCGAATCTCGTTCTGACCCGACGTGGCTTCGGCGCGATCACGTTCGGCCACGTGATCGTCGCGAGCTACGAACCGACGCCCGCGGTGTGGCGTCACGAGATGCGGCATGTCGCGCAGTACGAACGCCTCGGGCTTTCGTTCCTGCCGCTCTACCTCTGGTATCGCGTGAGATACGGATATTTCGAGCATCCGTTGGAGCGAGACGCGTCGGAAGACCCTAGGCTCTTTTCGTAGTGGCCACGTACGACATCGCGATACTTGGCGGCGGCCCGGGCGGATACGTCGCGGCCCTGCACGCGGCCGTGAAGGGCGCAAAGGTCGCCCTCGTCGAGCGCGATCGCGTGGGCGGCATCTGTGTCACGGTCGGATGCATACCCTCGAAGGCACTCCTCGACTCGAGCCATGCCTACTGGCTCACGACGCATGGCGAGGACCACGGGATCCACGTCGATGGCGCGCGCTTCGAGCTCCCGAAGGCGGTCGCGCGTAAGGATCGGGTCGTCGCTCAGCTCGTGTCCGGGGTCGAGGCGCTCCTGAAAGGCCGAAAGGCCGATCTCATCAAAGGCGAAGGGACCTTCGTGTCGCCGACGCAGCTTCGGGTCGGCAGCCAGACCATCGACGCGAAGGCGCTGATCGTCGCGACGGGCTCGAAGGTCGGGACGCCTCCGATCAAGGGACTCGCGGAGGCGAAGCCGCTCGACAACGTGGGCGCGCTCGCGCTCACGGACATCCCGAAGCGTCTCATCGTCATCGGCGGCGGTGCGATCGGTCTCGAGCTCGGCACCTTCTTTTCGGAGATCGGGAGCGACGTGACCGTCCTCGAGATGCTGCCGCAGCCGATCGCGTATGCCGATCCCGAGCTCGTGCGTCTTCTCGTGCGCGCTCTCGAGCAGCGCGGTGTCAAGGTTCGAGTGAACGCGAAGGTCACCGAGGTGAAGCGCACCGGGCCCGTCGTGACGGTGAACGCCGAGATCGACGGGAAGCAGGAGTCGTTCGAGGGCGAGCACGTCCTCCTCGGGGCCGGCCGGGTCGCGAACCTTTCGGGTGTCGAGCAGGCCGGCCTCACCACGAACCGCCTCGGCGTCACCGTCGATGACCGCATGCGCAC
>DASWCR010000100.1:0-3679 GCA_036389995.1 Candidatus Limnocylindria bacterium
AAGCTCGACCAGTACATCTCCGCGTCACAGCTCGGCGTGACGCTTTGCTCTCTGGCGATCGGCTGGATCGGCGAGCCCGCGGTCGCCGCGCTCCTTCACCCCTACTTCGGGTGGCTGCCGGACCCGTTACTTGAGGTGCTCTCGTTCGCCCTGGCGTTCGGCGTCATCACCTACCTGCACATCGTCGTGGGGGAGCTGGCGCCGAAGTACCTCGCAATCCAGCGCGCGCTCGCGCTCGCCCTCTGGTGCGCCTATCCCCTCGATCTCTTCTATCGAGTTATGTACCCGTTCATCGCCCTCGTGAACGGCAGCGCGAACGCCATCCTCAGAGTCGTCGGGATCCGCCCCAACGACGAGGTCAACGTGCACAGCGAGGAAGAGCTCAAGATGCTCGTCGCCGTCTCGACGCGGAAGGGCGTCCTGCAGGAGAGCGAGCGCGTGATCGTAGGGCGCGCGATGGAGTTCGCCGATCGCATCGTCCGTCAGGTCATGGTGCCGCGGACCGAGATCGTCGCGGTCTCGGACGACACGCCCGTCGCCGACATCCTGATCACGGCTCGGCAGCATCGTTTCTCGCGCTTCCCCGTCTATCAGGAAGACCTCGATCACATCATCGGCATCGTCCACGTGAAGGACCTCGTCGGCGTCGACAAGGAGAACCGGGCCCGCGCGCGCGACGTCATGCGAAAGGTGCCGGTGATGCCCGAGACGATGCGCCTCGACCAGGCCCTCGCGGAGTTCCGGCGGCAGCGCGTTCAGCTCGCGATCGTTCTCGACGAGTTCGGCGGGACTGCGGGCCTCGTGACGCTGGAGGACGTGATCGAGCAGCTGGTGGGTGAGGTGCAGGACGAGTTCGATCGCGAAGCGCCCGCCTTCAAGGAAGAGGCGCCTGGGACGTTCGTGGTCGATGGGCTCACGTCCCTCGACGCGCTGCGCGAGCGTCTCGGCGTCGAGCTGACGGACGAGCCCTACGACACCGTCGGCGGGCTCGTGTTCGGCCGTCTCGGCCGCATCGCCGCCGTGGGGGACACGATCGAGATCGAGGGCTACCGGTTCCAGGTCACGGCAGTGGACGGCCGGCGCGTCGCCCAGGTCCGCGTCGTGCGCGGCCGTCCTCCGCGAAAGGCGGCGTAAACAGAGGGGAAATGTGACGGCGAAGTAACGGCCCGCTTGCCCGGCGCGCTGGCATGAGGGCTGCTTATCTGTTTCGCATGATGGACCTTTTGACCGGTGACGCTGGACTGGCGATCTTCACGGCCCTCGGTATCGCGGTGACCGCCGTCTCGATCCTGCGCGACGCCAAAGTGCAGAAGGCTCGTCTTGTGACGGTGGTCGAAGAGGACCCCGTCGACGTTGGCCGCGCCGCCTAGCGCGGGAACAGCGACCGCACGAAGCTGACGACGTCCCCGATGCGCGCACCCCAGAACGCCTGCGCGCGCGAATCCATGAGAACGAAGAGCCCCATCGCGGCGAGCGTGACCGCGCCGGTCATGATGGCGAACCCGATGGCGCTGCTCCTAAATGCGATCCGCACGCGCCAACTCTAGAGTGCCGCCGCGCTAGGCGCGCGCCCCGCTTCGCAGGCGTGCCACGAGATTGTCCAGGCGCGCTCGCGAGATCGTCAGGAACTTCGCGAGGTTCTGGCGATCGGCCTCGGCGATGCTCCCGTGGCCGTCCTCGCCGATGGCTCGCGCGAGCTCCGACAAGGCTTCGTTCAGCTTCCGGGTCGCCGTGATGAGCGCGTCATCGCGGAGCGGCGGGATCTCCGGTGCGGTCCGCTGCGCCTTCTCGCCGGGATGGAGGATGCGCTCGACCTGATCGTGCAGCCGGAGGAGCGTGAGCTTCCCGGCGATGATCTGCTTCGCGAGCGATTGGCGGCGCCGCTTGTTCTCGAGCTTCATGAGCTCGTACGCGGCGGACAGGGTGTCGTACCGCTGCGCGACCATGTCGCGCACGTCGTCCGGGGCTGACGCGAGCCGCAGGCGGTTCTCGACGTATCCCTTGTCCTTGCTCAGCTTCGTCGCGAGATTGCGGATCGAATACCCGAGCTCGTCCGTCATCTTCTTGTAGATGACGGCCTCGTCGAGCGGCGAGAGGTCCTCGCGCTGCAGGTTCTCGATCAGTGCGATCTCGAGCGCGGTCGCATCGTCGAAGCGCTCGACGATCGCGGGGATCGTCTCTTTGCCCGCGAGCTTGGAGGCGCGCCAGCGGCGCTCGCCGGCGATGATCTCGTACTCGTTACCGGCGGGGCGGACCAGGATCGGCTGCAGCACGCCGTGCTCGCGGATCGACGCAGCGAGCTCGGCGAGCGTGTCTTCGTGCCACGTGATGCGCGGCTGTCCCGGATTCGGGATCACTTTCTCGACGGGGATATCGCGGACCGCGGTAGGCGTTCGCGCCGCAAGCAGGCTGATGATGCCGGGCTGCACATCGGCCTCCTGCTGGAAGATCCGCTCACCGGCCTCGCGGAAGGACTTTCGTGGACGATTACTTGTGAGCACCGATCACCTCCTTCGCCAGATCGACGAAGCTCTTTGCCGCATCACTCTTGGGCTCGTACACGGTGATCGGGACGCCCGCGGTGGGGGCTTCTCCGATCTTTACGGACTGTCTGATCACGGTGGCGAACACCTGGTGATCTCCGAGATCTTTCAGCGAGTCGAGCATGTCGCGCGCGAGGATCGTTCGGCTGTCGTAGAACGTCGGAAGCAGGCCGTACACCTTGAGGCTTGGATTCAAACGCGTCTGTACCGTCTTGATGATCTTGAGAAGTGCTGCGACACCCTTGAGTGCGTAGTACTGCGTCTGCACGGGGATGATCACGCCTGTCGCCGCGACGAGCGCGTTCAGCGTGAGGAGGCCGAGGGTCGGTGGGCAATCGATGAGGACGTAGTCGTACCGGTCGACGACCTCGCGCGCGAGCTTGTCGCGCAGCGCCATCTCGCGGCCGATCGCGTTGAAGAGCTCGACCTCGGCGGCCGAGAGCTCGAGCGTCGACGGCGCGACGTCGACCTTCTTCGTTTTTGTCGGTCGGATGATCGACCCGAGCGTCACATTCGAATCAATGAGGACGTCCGCGATGCTTCGCTCGACCGTGTTGAGGTCAATACCGAGACCGACGGTGAGGTTCGCCTGCGGATCGAGGTCGAGGCAGAGGACTTCGTGACCGAGCGACGCGAGCGCGCCGCCGAGATTGATGGCGCACGTGGTCTTGCCGACGCCGCCTTTTTGGTTCGCGATCGCGATGACGTTACCCAACCGCGCTCTCCTCTTTGCGAACCCCCTTGCCCGGGCCCGCTTCGAGTTGCTGTGCTCCCCACAGCGCGCGGAAACGTACGCGCCACCAGCCCCGCACGGACTATAACGGCTTCGGCGCGGTTTTTGTGCGGGCCTCCGACGAGCGTCATGGAGCTTCGGGTCCTCTCGCGTCGCTCGCAGGCCGGTCCGCGCAATACTTGGGTCGACTTCGGGCCTGCTCGCGACGCTCGCGGGCCCGTCGTCGCCGCGCTGTGCGAGCGAGCTCGCACGCGCGGCTCCTAGGGCTCGTAGCTCAGTGGTAGAGCGGCGGACTCATAATCTGCTGGTCCCAGGTTCGATCCCTGGCGGGCCCACCGAAGTCCTCGGACACTGATTTTCAGGCGCTGCGCCGCGGTCTGGGAGAGGATTCGACACGTTTGGC
>DASWCR010000101.1:0-2060 GCA_036389995.1 Candidatus Limnocylindria bacterium
ACCTGCATCACGGCGGCGAGATCGGAACGCTCCGCGACCTCTATCGCGAGCGGGCGCGTTGAGGAAGGCCCTCTTGCTTGTTTGTGAGCCGAGCGTGGCACGGCTTCAGTCCCTGCCCGTGGCACTCCGTGTGCTCGCACTGGCGCATGCGCACCGATAGCGGATTCTCCGCGGGCCTCGCGATCGGCCTTCTGGTGGTTGTCGTAGTAGTGCTCGTGATCCTTGCGACAGTACCGATAGGCGGCGGCGACGACGCGAAGCCCCTCATCAACATCCGCTTCTAGACATCCGCGCTTCTAAACAGAGCAGCGCCGGGGTCTTCTTCGCTCGGCCCCTCGTGGGATCGCGATGGACCGCCAGCCAGGGGCCGCTCGCTCAGAAGACCCCGGCGCTGCTCGTTAGTCCGCGCGACTCAGACGTGGATCGAAGGCATCTCGCAGTCCGTCGCCTAAGAGGTTGAACGAACCGACGGCGAGCAGGATCGCGAGCCCAGGAAACAGCGACAGCCAGGGCTGCGTGCTGATGAAGTTCCGGCCCTCGCTGATCATCACGCCCCACTCGGGGGTCGGCGGCTGCGCGCCGAAGCCGATGAAGCTGAGGCCGGCGGCCGCGATGATCACCGAGCCCATGTCGAAGCTGGCCTGCACCATGAGGGGCGCGACCGCGTTCGGGAGGAGATGGCGCAGGATGATCCGCAGCTGCGACGCTCCGATCCCCCGCGCCGCCTCGACGAACTCGCGGCGCCGGAGCGAGAGGATCTGTCCGCGCGCGAGACGCGCGTAGATCGCCCAGGTGACTGCCGCGAGGGCGATGATCGCGTTGGTGAGGCTGGGACCGAGCGCGCCCGCGATCGCCATCGCGAGGATGAGCGCCGGGAACGCGAGGAACACCTCGGTGAGCCGCATGAGCGCCTCGTCGACCAGGCCGCTCGCGTACCCCGCGATGAGTCCGACGAACGTGCCGAAGACGCCGGCCGAGGCGACCACCGCAACCCCGATAACGAGCGAGATCCGCGAGCCGTACAGGAGCCGGCTGAGGATGTCGCGCCCGACCTGATCGGTCCCGAGCCAGTGCTCCGGGGAGGGAGGCTCGAGTCTCGAGCCAAGCGCCACGCCGAGCGGGTCGTACGGCGCGATCAATGGCGCGAAGACCGCGCAAAGCGCGAAGAGCGCGATGAGGACGAGGGCCACGACGTTGAGAGGGCTGCGCAGGATCGGCGCGCGCGCCACCAGTCGCGCGCCGCGCAGCCTGCCGGTCGCTGTGAAGGCTTCAGCCACGCTGGATCCGCGGGTCGAGCCAGTAATAGGCGATGTCGACGGCGAGGTTCGCGACGGGATAGACGATCGCCGCGAGGAGCGTCACGCCGAGCACCGCCGGGAAGTCGAGGCTGATGGCCGAGGCGGTCGCGTAGCGGCCGAGGCCCGGCCAGCTGAAGATCGTCTCCGTCAGGACCGCGCCCGAAAGAAGGCTGCCGAACGTGAGTCCGATGACCGTCACGGTCGGGATGAGCGCGTTGCGCAGACCATGGCGCACGACGATGAGACGTTCGGCGAGCCCCTTAGCGCGCGCGGTCCGCATGTAGTCCTGGCCGAGTACCTCGAGCATGCTCGAGCGCGTCATCCGCGCGACCACCGCGGTCGAGAAATACCCGAGCGTGAGCGAAGGCAGGACGAGGTGGATCAAGCTGCTGCGCAACGCGTCGACGTCGAGCGCGAGAAGGCTGTCGACGACGTAGAGGCCCGTTCGCGTCGGCGGGGGCGAAACGAAGGTGTCGAGCCGGCCCCCACCCGGGAACCATCCGAGCTGGTAGTAGAAGAGGCCGATCACGATGAGCCCCAACCAGAACACCGGCAACGAACCGCCCGCGAGGGCGGCGACGCGAACGATCACATCAGGGAGCCGGCCGCGATAGATCGCCGACCAGATCCCCGCCGGGATCCCGATCAGCAGGGAGATCGCGAGGGCCGCGAGCGACAGCTCGAGCGTGGCCGGAAACGAATCCGCGAGGTCGTCCGCCACCGAGCGCCGCGTGCGGATGCTCCGTCCGAGATCGCCGTGAA
>DASWCR010000102.1:0-1561 GCA_036389995.1 Candidatus Limnocylindria bacterium
CCCGTGCCGTGCGATGAAGCTGGTGCGCTTCAGTCAGAGTCAGCGCGCAGGGCGAGGCCGAAGTTGGAGCGCACGTCTGGGAGTCCAGGTGCCCAGGCGACTCGCCGGGTATGTTGGACGATGGCCGCGCTCGGCGTAACCCTCGGGTGGCGTCGACCGACTTTGATTTCGAGAATCAACACGGCTTCGATCGGACGTCAGGTCGCGTGCATCGCGTCCCGCTGGGGCGGCTAGTCGATGAAAGTGTCGAGATCGAGCAGAAGACATGAGGGTGCGCTGTTTCGCGAAGCCCTTCACGAGGCCCGAGAGCACCCGGCCGAGCATCAAGCCGAGCCACGATACTCCCTGACGTGGACGAAGCGACCACCGTCGAGTCGATGCGTGACTACTACGCGCGGCGGGCCACCTACTACGAGCGGGTCTACCTCAAGCCGGAACGGCAGCGTGACCTGCGCACGATGGAGGCATGGTTGCCGTCGATGTTCGTGGGCCGCCGCGTGCTCGAGGTCGCGTGCGGTACCGGCTGGTGGACGCCACACGGCGCGTCGTTTGCACGCGAGTGGCTCGCTACCGACCTGAACCCCGAGACGATAGAGGTGGCCCGCCGCAAGGAGATGCCGTCGTGCGTTCGGTTCGAGACCGTGGATGCATACACGTTCGCCGAGCTCGGTGATCGCCGCTTCGACGGGGCGTTCGCCGGCTGCTGGTGGAGCCACGTGCCGCTGGGCCGACTTGCGGGCTGGCTTGACGCTCTCCACGCGCGACTCGAGTCCGGTGCACGGGTCGTGATGCTCGACAACAGCTACGTGCGGTCGAGCCGCACCCCGAGCAACACCCCGATCAGCAGACGGGACGCCGACGGCAACACCTATCAGCGGCGCACCCTCGACGACGGGAGCGTCCACGAGGTTCTCAAGAACTTCCCCACCTGCGAGCAGGCGTTCTCGATGCTCGGTGAGCGTGCTGTCGAACGACAGTGGATCCAGCACGAGCACTACTGGATCCTCAGCTATCGACTCATGTGACCGAATACAGCGGCCGGGCATGCGGCCGAGGCCGCGGCTATCTCGCCTTCACCGTGAAGCTCCGCGTGAGCGAGACACCCGCCCTCGTCATGGTCAGTTGCACCGACACCGTCTTCCCGCGCACGTTGCGCGGGACCGAGACGGAACACAGAACGAGCGACTTGTAGGCGGTGACGATGGGTCCGCTCGAGGAGGGGCTCGCGATGGTCACCGATGCGGAGGTCGCCTTCGCCTTGAGCGTCTTCTTGCCGACGCGCGCGCGGCACGAGCTCGTGGCGAGATCGGTCCCATCGGTCCAGGCGATCATCGACGCGCTGAACGTCTTCCCGGCGACCGCGTTCTTGGGCTTCGTCAGCGCATCGAATAGGAGTGACACCTTCACGTTGAGGGCGAAGACCGCCGACCCATCCGGAGCCACGTCGGCGTCCGAGTTCATCTTTGACCCGTCGGCGAGGGAGAAGACGTAGAAGCGGACGTTCTCGCTCTTGAGCTCGCGAAAGTCCACCGAGACCTCGAGGACGCCGCCGACGAACGAT
>DASWCR010000103.1:0-13369 GCA_036389995.1 Candidatus Limnocylindria bacterium
CGGCGCGAAGTAGGGGCACGTCTCGGCGATCGGGCAGCCGTCGGTGCAGCGGTCGGGTATTTCAGGGCCGACGGCGTCGCGCGTGAAATGCGTGAGCGAGCCCGATGACGAAAGTCGCTCACACCGGCCGAAGATCCACACGAGGAGGTCGAGGTCGTGGCAACACTTCGTCAGGATCATCGGGCTGGCCCGCGAGGTGTTTCCCCAGCTCCCGCGCACGTAGCTGTGGGCGAAGTGCCAGTAGATGAGGTTCTCTCGCCAGTCGACGGAGACGACCGCGCCGAGACGGCCCGACGTGATGACCTCGCGAACCGCGAGGAAGAAGGGCGCATAACGCAGCACGTGGGCGATCTGGAGCAGCCGCCCGTGCGACTCCGCCGCGCTCGCGATCTCGAGGCACTCGGTAGGCGTTGGCGCGATCGGCTTTTCGAGCAGCATGTCGTAGCCGGCCGCGAGGAGTCCGAGCGTGCTCGCGCGGTGCTGGCGCTCGAGCGTCGCGTTGATCAGCGCCGGCGCGAGCGGCGACCTGCCGGCGATCTCCTCCCACGAGCGGAACTGGCGCTCGGCGGGTATGCGGTGCGCGTTTGCGAACCGCGCGCGACGCGCATCGTCGGGCTCCACGACCGCGACGAACTTCGCTAATTCGGGATTGCGCTCCGCGAACGAACCGTAGGCGAGATGGCCCCGATTGCCCGCCCCGACCATTACGAGCTCGACCGGCCGCATAGCCCGAAGGCTAGCGGGTGCGGGTCACTCGACCTTGGCGATGGTCTGGCCGTCCTCCGAAAGCGTGAACACGTACCAAACGTCCTTGGGGCCGTGACGGAGCACGAACACGAATTGGCTTTCACCGACTGATCCGAGGTAGCGAACGCTTGTGCAATCCAGACCGTTCTCGTGCATCTTCTGGAACTGCGCGTCGATGTCCTGTTGGGTCACGCCGAGCGCCGCATCGGTGCGCTCCACGATGAAAGCGGAGTCGGCCGCGCAGAGAGCACCCGCGTACTGGTTCACCCATGCCGGCGCGGCGCTGCCCCGCCCGTGCCGGAGATCCGCGACCTCGCCGCGCATGCGGGCCATCTCGTCCCGGTTCGTAAATAAATTGCCCATTGAGTCCTTGAGCGGCGCCGGTCCGCTCGCACCGGTGAGCAAGACGAGCCCGAAGACGGCGGGGATGAGGAGCTTCATGATCCTGGCCGCCCTATGGGCACGCCGTGTGCCAGAGCGTCGACTTAGCATCGGGCCATCGGTACCGAGCCCGGCCTCGACGATCTGGTCGCGAATCGAACAATGTCGCGCGACATCGCCAAGACGCTCCGCGAGATCGCGCGCGGCAGACGTTCGTTCATCGTCCTCGCTGTGCCGCGCCTTGCGGGAAAGACCACGGTGCTGCGAGCGATCCTCGCGGAGCGCCCGGCGTCAACCCCGGTGGTGACGCTCGCGGAGGATGGGCAGGAGGTCGAACAGCTGGTCTCCAAGAGCGCGGGCGGCTATCTCGTCATACCCGAGATCGCGCCAAGCGCGGCGATGCCCGGCTACATCTGGGGCGCCGATGTACGCCGCGTCTTCAAGGCGGCGAAGGAGGGCGTCTCGCTTGCGGCGACCCTTCACGCCGACGGACCGGACGACGCCTTCGCCCAGATCTGCAAGGGCTGCGGAGTCCCCGACGCGGAGGCCTCAAAGATCGCGTTTGCCGTTCACCTGCGTTCGATCGGCCGCTGGGAAGAACCGACGCGCCGCGTCGTCCAGTCGGTCCACGCGATCGAACGCGTCGAGGGTGGCAAGCCGAAAGGACGACTGCTCTACCGGTGGGATGAAGGCCGCGATGAGTTCATCAAGGGGAGATGACGTTGGGAGCGGACGAGCCGGGCGGGCGTGACGCCCATGAGAGCGCGGCCCGCGGCTCCGGCTAGTCTCAACCGCCCTGATCGACATCTCGCCTCTCCGCGAATCGCGCTCGTTCCGGCTGCTTTGGTTCGGGCAGCTCGTGTCCCTCACCGGGACGCAGCTGCGTCTCGTGGCCATCCCCTACCAGATCTATCTACTGACGGGCTCGTCGCTCGACGTCGGGCTCATCGGACTCTTCCAAGCAATCCCCTTGATATCGCTCGCTCTCTTCGGTGGGGTCATCGCCGATCGAGTCGACCGGCGGCGCCTGCTCATCATCACGCAGATCGGCCTCGCCGCGTGCTCGGCCGGGCTCGCGATCGGAACGCAGCTCGGATTCGCGAACGTGCTCTATCTGTACGCGTTCACCGCGATCGGCGCGGCCTTCTCGGCTCTCGATGGTCCTGCGCGCGGTGCGCTCACGCCGAGCCTCGTGCAGCGCCAGCAGCTCCCGGCGGCGATGGCCCTGAACCAGGTTCTCTTCCAGACCGCCGCCATCGCGGGCCCTGCTCTTGCGGGCGTCGTGATCCTCACGTTCGGTGTCGCCGGCGCCTACTGGATCGATGTGGCGTCGTTCGCGGTGGCGATCGTCGCCGTGACCGCGCTCGTCGCGCCGCCTCGCGAGGTCCGCGTCCATCTGCCGGTCGGTCGCGCGCTCGTCGAAGGACTCGCGCATTTCCGCGCGAATCGCATCCTCTTCGGGACCATGCTGCTCGACTTCCTCGCGACGTTCTTCGGCTCGCCGCGAGCGCTCTTCCCTTTCTATGCCGACCGCATCTTCGCGGTCGGGCCGCAGGGGCTCGGGCTCCTCTTCGCCGCTCCGGGCGTCGGCTCACTCGTCGCCGCGCTTACTTCGGGATGGACGAAGCGCGTGCGGCGTCAGGGAGTCGCGGTGCTCCTCGCGGTCGCGGCGTGGGGCTTCGCCATCGCGGCGTTCGGCCTCATGAGCGACGGCCTCTTCATCCCCGCCCTCGTCTTCATCGCCATCGCGCAGGGTGCTGACACCATCAGCGCGATCTTCCGCAGCACCATCTTGCTGACGGTCGTACCAGACCATTTGCGCGGGCGCCTCGTCGCGATCAGCTCGATGTTCTTCCTGGGCGGCCCGTATCTCGGTCAGGTGGAGTCGGGAGTCGTTGCGGACCTCGTGTCCCCGGTGTTCTCGGTGGTTTCGGGGGGACTCGTGACCCTGCTCAGCGTCGTCGGTGTCGCGCTCTGGGCGCCGGAGGTCGTCTCCTACCGGACTCCGGACGCCCAGGGGCAGGGGCCCCTGACTGAGCAGGGACCCAGTTAAAGAGGGGCCTAGCCGCGACGCATGAGTGCGCGAAGGTTCGTGAGCGCGAGGAAGCCGAACGCTGCTGCGGCGGCGATGCCGACCATCAGCACGGCGCTCCCCGTCGAGAGCCAGTCGCCGCTGCGGTCTGACCCAAGGATCCGCGCCGTCACGCCGGCGGTCGCGATCGCCGTGGAGTAGTACGCGAGCGCGAGTCCCATGATCGCGAAGCCAATGAACGCTAGGGCTTTTGGCCAGGTGGGGTTCTTCATGGGCTGCATTCAATTTGGGCGGCACGTTCCGGTCAATGTCGCGGAGGTACCAGCTACAAGCCGCAACGGAATCGATCCTCCGCCGTTGTATTTGTGCGGCCGAAACGCGGCGGGAGTAGGCTGCTTTCCTCCATGAAGACCCAGGCGTCTTCGGCGACGTTGGGCGATCGCGTCAGCGAGGACATGCCTCGCATCCGGGCGGAGCTCGAGACCCTCATCCGCATTCCCTCGATCAGCCACCCCGGTCACGACCCGTCGCAGCTGCGGCGTTCGGCCGAGGCGACCGCGAAGGTCCTTCGCGACGCCGGCTGCGAGACAAAGATCGTCGAGATCGAGGGTGTCCCCGCGGTCATCGGGCACGTCGCCGCCCCGGCCGGTGCCCCGACCGTCCTTCTGTACGCGCACCACGACGTTCAACCGACGGGCGGGCGCGATCTCTGGCACTCGGATCCATTCGAGCCGATCGAAAAGAACGGACGGCTGTACGGCCGCGGAACGTCCGACGACAAGTGCGGGATCGTCATGCACGCGGGCGCGCTGCGTGCGCACGACTCGCGGCCGCCGATCGGCGTGACCGTGTTCGTGGAAGGCGAGGAGGAATGGGGGTCGCCGAACCTTGCAAAGTTCCTTGACGAGTACGGCAGCGAGCTGCGCGCCGACGCCGTGATCCTCGCGGACTCGGGAAACTGGCGCACGGGCCAGCCCGGTCTCACGATCTCGCTGCGCGGGATCGTTGCGTGCGACATCGAAGTCCGCACGCTTGATCACGCGGTGCACTCGGGGGAATTCGGCGGCCCGGTGCCCGATGCGCTCACCGTGCTGGCGAAGACGCTCGCCACCCTGCACGACGATCGCGGCAACGTCGCGGTCGCGGGGATCGCCCGCGGGAAGGCCGATCCGCTCGACCTCGAAGAGGCCGAGCTTCGGAAGCAAGTCGGCCTGCGGCCGGGAACGAAGCTCATCGGCGAGGGCGGGATCACCGACCGCATGTGGATGAAGCCTTCGATCTCGATCCTCGGGATCGACGCGCCCAAGCTCACCGAATCAACGAACCAGCTCGTTCCGTCGGCGAAGGCGCGTGTGTCCATGCGTATCCCACCCGGTCAGGATGCGGATGCCGCTCTCAAGGCGCTGGCCGAGCATCTTCGGACGCACGTGCCGTGGGGCGCCGAGGTCTCGATCACGCCGCGCGGGTCCGGAAAACCGTACAAGCTCGAGGGCAAAGGAGCCGCGTACGACGCGATGCGCCGCGCGATGAAAGAAGCATTCGACCGCGACCCTGTCTTCATGGGCGCCGGCGGCACGATCCCGTTCGTAGCCGACTTCGCTAAGGCGTTCCCGAAGGCCACCCTTCTTTTGACCGGCGCGGGCGACCCCTTCTCGAACGCGCACTCCGAGGACGAAAGCGTCGACCTCAAGGATCTGGAGCGGTCGACGCTCGCGGAGGCGCTCTTCTTCGAGTACCTAGCCTCCAAATAGGGCCCCTTCGGCATGCGTCCTGCGGCGTCGACCGGCATGAAAGATCGCCAGGACACAAACGAAATCCCCGAATCCGAGATCGAAATCGAGCCGTTCGACCAGCCGGTCGAGAGCGATCCCACCGAAGCCGTCGAGGAGGCGGAGCCCTACTTTCCGCCGACCGACCCGGTCGTGCGCGTCGACGAAAAGGGCGAGACGCAAATCGCCGGCGGTTTTGGAACGGGCGAGGCGCTCGAGCGGCATCCCACCGCGGCCACCCGGGGCGTCCCATCCGATGAAGCGCTCGAAGATCTGGTTCACCGCGCGCTGCGCCTCGACGCGAGCACGGCGCATCTGCAGTTAAAGGTGGGTGTGGCGCGCGGAGTCGTTCGCGTGCAGGGGGTGATCGAGGACGAGGAGGATGCCGAGAACGCGCTAGCGGTCGCGGGCGACGTCCCGGGCGTCGTTGACGTCATCGACGAGCTGAGTCGTCCCGAGTAGCCGAATCATCGCCGCGCCCGTCGAGCAGGCGGCCATGAGCGTGACGGCGGCGAGGACGTTCTCACCACCGCGAAGCGCCACCAGCGCGAAGCTGCAGCCGAGAGCGAAGAGTGCGGACGCGAGAAGCGGTCTCATCACCCCGACAACGCGACCGGCGGCGGCGCGGTGCATCGGCTAGCGGTACGGGGTCCTAGCCCGCTCTGATTAGCGAAGCCTGTTGAGCAGCGCGCAGGCTAAGCAGCGTCGGGGTCTTCTGAGCGAGCGGGTGAGTGGGTAGCGTCGGGGTCTTCTGAGCGAGCGGCCCCTTCGCGGCGGTCCATCGCGATCCCACGAGGGGCCGAGCGAAGAAGACCCCGACGCTGCTCCCCGGGTGCGAGCGATCCTACGAGGGGCCGGGCGAAGAAGACCCGGCGCTGCTCACTTCCCCGATCTAGCGCAGCGTGATCGTGCCGAGCGCGACCTCGGGGCCCCCGATCGTGACCGTGACCTTCCCGTGGAGCGTGCCGCCGCGCGAAGCGTCGTAGTTCCGGAAGTAGAGCGTGATCGACTGGCCTTTCTTGGCGGTGAATTGCAGGTCGACCCTGCCCTTGATCGAGCCGGCGACGCACATCCCGTCGAGCGAGGTCGAAACGCACGCGCCATCCACCGGCGATCCGTCGGCGTACAGCACGTAGCCATAGGCGTGGACGTTCATCGGCGTGGGCGTAGGCGTCGGCGACGGCTTCGGCGCGGTCGTCGGCTTCGGCGTGGGGATGGGTGAGGCCGTCGCAGGTTTCGGGGTCGGAGTGCGCGCGACCGTCGGCTGGGGCGTCGCCGTGGGCGGAGAAGTCGGAGACTCCGTCGGCGGCGCGGTCACCTCCGGCGTTGGGCTTGGGCTCGGCAGCGTGATCGACGTGCTCGCCGAGGGCTCGGGCGACTCGTTCGGCTCGGGCGAGATCTGATTCAACAGACGCAGCGCCTCGCTCTGCGCGTCCCGTGCGCGAGACGCCGCGAGCGCGTTGCCGGTCGCTTCGAATCGAGCGGCTTCTTCCAGCCGCTCGGTGTAGAGCTGGCTCAGATAGCCGACGGGGTCGGACTGGAAGGCGACGAGCGAATCTTCGACTGCGACCCGCGCGCCGTACAGCGGGTTGTCGGCGGCCGCGCGCATCGTGGTGAATGCGACGAGGACGACAAGCGAGGCGACCGCGAACGCGCGAGCGAAGCCCGGGACAACGAACTGCGGGCGGCGGCTCGCTGCGCGCTCGGCCCACGCTTGCTCGAGCCGCTTGCGGACATTGTCTGCGGCGACGTCATCCATGCGCGCTCCCTTGAGCGTGCCGAGCGCGCGGGCGAGGGAGTCCTGCATCATTCCGCCGCGTCCGCGCCCGACCAGCGTTCGAAGAGAGACAGCTCGCCCGACCGTTCGAGCTGTTTGCGCAGGCGATCGAGGGCGCGGTGCTGCAGCGTGCGCACCGCACCTTCGCTACGACCGGTCATGCGTCCCACATCCGCGGCACCGTACCCCTCAACAAAACGCAGGAGCAGCACCTCGCGGTAGTCGGGCTTCAGCTTTGACATCGCGTTGAAGAGCGTCTCCCGCTCGATCGAGCGCGCGGCCTCGGCTTCGACGTTCTGGCCTGACTCGGGGTGGTTCACGAGCTCGTCGATGGACATGTCCGGCCTGGTCTTGCGGCTGCGGTCGATCGCGGCGTTGCGCGCGATCCGGAAGAGGAACGCGACGAACGGAAGACCGCGGTCCTCGTACCGGTCGAGCGCTTCCATCGCGCGGATGAACACGTCGGCTACCAGATCCTCCGCCTCGTGTCTCGCGCCGGTCCTCGACAAGCAGTACCGAAAGACCGGGTCGCGATAGCGTTCGTAGAGCTGCCCGAACGCTGAGACATCTCCGGCTTGGGCGGCTTTGACGAGCGCAGCGTCGATACCGCGCTGCTGCGTGCCTCTTGCCGTCTCACCGGTGATGCCGGCGTCCTGGACGATCTACGGGCTCCGGGGCATCTGGTCGGAGAACGACGCTAGTCAACTTTCGATACACCCCCGTGTGGGGGCGGTCTCATCGGGCTTTGTTGTTGTTTTCTCATGAGCGCCGGCTACGACTGGCGCAAAATCCGACATGTGACTTCCGCCGAATGGGGGATCCTCATCTGGCTCGCGATCGGAGCGGGGATCGCCGGAGGCGTCTTCCTCGTCGCTCGGTCCGCCGTGCAGATCGGAAGCGTCGCGTATCGGGTGATGGAGAAACAGCTCAGCCGTCAAGCAGCGACGCGCGAGACCGCGTTGCTCTCACTCGCCATGCTCGCGGCGCTCGCCGTGACAGCCGTGATCGCCGGCTACGCGATCTTCGCGATCTTTGGACAGCTTCTCGACACGACAGGATCGATCAACACGCTGAACAACGGGTCGTAGATACGAAGAGCGCCGGACGAAGCCGGCGCTCTTACATGATCACGCGCTATTCAGTTCTCGTGTCGCCGGCTAAGCCGGAGGCTGCCTGACGTCGCCACCCTTGTCGGGTATGTCGGTGGGGCCTTCGATGTTTGGGTTCTCGACCGGAGCTCCACCCTTCTTGCCGACGTCATCCGGACCGTATTCGCCAGGACGCTTGGGCAAATCCTTCTGCTGCATCAGAGCTTCTTCTCGTCGGGCTGTCCGCCGGTCGGGCCACCCTGGCCGCCGCCGCGGTCAACTTCACCGCTGCCGCCCTTCTTGCCGACATCGCCCTGGCCACCCTGCTTGCCCGCCTCGTCGCCCGGCCATTGCTTCTTGTCGCCACCCGTGTCTTTCTGACCCGGCTGGTCCTTCTTCTCCTGCATGCGATGGCCTCCCATCAGATGTCGCCTCTGTGAAGGCGCATCAAACGATCGAGCATTCGTCGTGCCGACCCCTGACGACGTAACGAACTTGAGCGGTGGCTGAAGATCAACCGAGTCGCGTCGCGAGCGACCGCACTCTTTTCTGAATTCCGTCGCGGACCGTCCGGAACGCCGCGAGGCGCTCCTCATCGTCGCCCCCTGCGAGGGCGGGATCTGGGAAGGACCACCGAAGCTTCAGGCGCGAGCGCGGCGGGATCGGGCAGTTGGCATCGCACACCGTGACGACGACGTCCCACCCTTCGCCGACATCGTCGACTGACTTGCTCTGCTGAAGCGAGATGTCGATCCCGACCTCGCGCATGGCGCGCACGGCCAGGGGATGGATCGTCGTGGCTTTCGTTCCCGCGCTCTCCACGATGAATCGATCCGCGGCGTAGCTACGCAGGAAACCTTCGGCCATCTGCGAGCGCGCGGCGTTGTGCGAGCAGAGGAACAGAACGCGCTTCATCCGCTAAGCATGGCGATGGCGCCGAGCGGATGCCGGCGCCACCACCTTGTCAACGCGTGTCTGCGGTCAAGCGATGGACAGGATGTCCAGGAAGGACCGCGTGTTCGTTCCCGAGTTGAAGATCTGGGGACCGGCGTAGAAGATCAGGACGAGGACGATGAGGATGAGCAGGATGATCCCGATGATCATTCCTGCACCGAATCCGCCATCGTTCGTCACGACCGGCCCACTCGGGGGGTTCACGTTTACCTGGCCCATTTAGAACCTCCTCGTGCTAAGTCGGTCGCATCGCTCGCAAGCAGCGTGCCGCGACCCGCGCTCGTTCGTATGCTCGCCGGGTATGCGGCTCGGCCCGCTCCGTCATCCATGGTTCGCCGCTTTCTCCGGCTCCGTCGGTCTCGGCGGACTCGGCGATGAGGTCGCGCGACTCGCATTACCGCTCCTTATCCTCGACCTCACTCATTCGATCGCGGCCGCCGCCGCGTTGCGTCTCGTCCAGGCGCTTCCCTATGTGTTCTTCGGTGGGATCCTCGGCGTTCTGATCGATCGCGCGGACAAGAGGAAGCTCCTCATCGCCTGCGATGCCTTGAGTGTCGCGCTGACGCTCACCATCCCGGTCTCGGTCGCGGCCGGCGTGTTCAGCCTGAACCTCCTGTACTTCATCGGCTTCCTGCTCGGGACCGTCGAGGTCGCGTGGGGCGTGACGACGGACTTCAGCGTGATCCCAGCGCTCGTCGAGCCCGATGAGCTCACGAGCGCGAACGCCGCCTACTTCGGGATAGACCGGACCGCGCGCATCCTCGGGCCTACGATCGGTGGCCTTTCGATCGCGGCGTTCGGTACGGCCAACGCGATGTACATCGCATCGCTCGCCTTCGTGCCCACGCTCTTCGTGTTTGTCCTGATGCCGCCGATCTACGACCTGCACCGCCCGACCGCCGCGATCACCCCGCGGAACCTCGCGACCGAGATGGCCGACGGCTTCCGTTTCGTTTTTCGCAACCACATCCTCCGCTGGCTCCTTGTTCTCATGTTCATCGCGAACCTCGGCCAGCAGGGCATCCAAACCCTCGTGCTGTATGTCCTGCGCGAAGAGAACGGGCTCGACGAGGTCACCATCGGGCTCGCGCTATCGCTCGCCGGCGCCGTCACCGTTCTCGCGAGCTTCATCGCGCCGCGCCTCGCGCGCGGGCGGCCGCTCGGGCATACGCTGCTCGGTTCCGCGGCGGCCGCCGGCGTCATCGTCTCGCTCACCGCGCTGGCGCGCGATTGGCGCTGGGTCGTCGCGGGCTTTGCGGCCCGGGAGACCGCGTGGATGGGCTTCATCATTTACGCGTTCGTGCCGCGGCAACGCGAGGTCCCGGCGCACATACGCGGGCGCGCGAACGGAGCCTTCCGTACCCTCGTGCTCATCTCGAACAGCTTCTCCGCGCCGTTCCTCTCGTTCGTCGTCGCCATCGCGAGCTCGTCGGCCGCGTTCGCGGTCGCCGGCGCGTCGGCACTCCTCGCGGTCGCGGTGACCTACTTCACGCCGCTCCGCGACTACAACCTGAACGAACCACCGGACAGCGAGAACGATCTCGCCGAGCCGACCGCCGCCGAATGAGGTCGTATATCTGCGTGACCTGCGCGGTGCAACAGCCGCCGAGCGAGGCGCCACCGAAGCACTGCCCCATCTGCGAGGACGAGCGGCAGTACGTGCGGCAGGGCGGTCAGGCTTGGACGACCGTCGAGGAGCTTCGTCTGATGGAACACCGGATCGAGCTCCGCGAGCTCGAGCCCGGGCTCGTCGGCGTGGGCGTGACGCCATCGCTCGGCATCGGACAGCGCGCCCTTCTCGTGCGGACCGCGAACGGGAACATCATGTGGGACTGCGTCGGTTACATCGACGATGCGGCCATCGCGGAGATCCGAGCGCGAGGCGGGATCAGCGGTATCGCGTTCTCGCATCCGCATTTCTATGGCGCCATGGTCGAGTGGAGCCGGGCCTTCGGTGGAGCGCCGATCTACATCCCGATTGCGGACCGCGAATGGGTGCAGCGCGACGATCCCGCGATCGTGACCTGGCGCGGCACACGCGAGCTCTCGCCCGGCGTCACGCTCGTGCAGTGTGGCGGTCACTTCGATGGCAGCGCAGCGCTGCATTGGGCGGACGGCGCGGGTGGCCGCGGCGCGCTTCTGGTCGGCGACACGATCACGGTCGTGCCGGATGTCCGCTTCGTCAGCTTCATGCGGAGCTATCCGAATCTCATCCCGCTGCCGCCGGATGAGATCCGTCACATCGTCGATCGCGTTCGTCCGTACGCCTTCGACCGTGTCTACGGCGGTTGGTGGGATCGGGTCATGCCCGGAGGTGGGATCGCGGCGATCCAAAGATCCGCGGAGCGGTACCTGCGCTGGATAGGATCAGCGCGGTGATGAAGGCAAGATTCGAACACATCCCGCCGGGCCAGGACGATCCCGACCCTCTGCCCGGCGACTTCATCCTCACGCACGGTGGTGAGTTCTTCAGCCGCGTCATCCAGTTCGGGCAGGGCCTGCGCTTCATGGGCAAGGACCGGCCGTACACGTACTGGAATCACAGCGCGCTCATCGTCTCGGCAGACGGCGCGCTCGTCGAAGCCCTGGGGCCCGGCGTGCGACGGAACACGCTCGTGGCTTACAAGGGCACGCAGTACACCGTCGTCCACATCGACGCGTCGGACGAGGACCGCAAGGAGATGGTCGCCTTCGCGGAGCATTGGGTCGGCGGCCGATACGACTGGGCGACGATCGTCAGCATCACGCTCTCGCTGCTCACCGGCGCGAAGCTCAGCTTCGGATTTGCCGGCCAGCAGATCTGCAGTGGACTGGTCGCTCGCGCCCTCGAGCGCACGACCGCGATCTTCGATCAGGAGCCCTCGCATGTGATGCCGGCTGAGCTCGCGAAGATGTTCGAGGTCATACCGCCGCCACCCGATACGCCGAAGGGCAAGCCCGTACGGTGTTCCTAGGTCTTTAGCGAAGTCTTACCCCGGACGCCCTTGAACTCGGTGATGATGTGCGCGATGCGACTCATCGCCGCGACAGTCCTCTCGATCCTCATCGCCGGATGTGCGGGCACGACCGCGGCCGCACCGAGCGCGACCTCGCTCGCGACATCGAAGGTCACATCGAGCAGCGCGCCGACGTCGTCGGCCACCGCGACGCAGGCGACGACCGCGGCGCTCGCGTGCACCGCGCCGGCGCAGGCGCTCGTCGAGCTCACCGAGGGTCCCTACTACAAGGCGAATCCGCCACAGAACGCGGCGCTGCGCACCGCGGGCGTCGCGGGCACTCCTCTCACATTGACGGGATACGTCGTCTCGAAGTCATGCCAGCCGATCGCGAACGCGAAGCTCGACTTCTGGCAGGCCGACGGCAACGGCAACTACGACAACTCCGGCTACACGCTCCGCGGATGGCAGCTCACCGACGCAAACGGCGCGTACCGCCTCGAGACCGTGATCCCGGGTCTCTATCCGGGTCGCACCGAGCACATCCACTTCAAGGTCACCGTGAACGGCCAGACCTACACCTCGCAGCTCTTCTTCCCCGGCGTCGCGCAGAACGAGGGCGACTCGATCTACAGCTCGCGGATGCTCGTGACGCTGAACACGTCAACGAGTCCGGTCACCGGCACCTTCACCTTCGTCGTCAACGTGGCGTAGCTTCGCTCGGCGATCCGAGAGCCATGGCGCTCGGCATCGCCCTGGCTTGCGCGAGGTCGTCGATCCCCTCGTCGATGGTCCACACCATTCGTGCCGCGAGGATCGCGGCGACAATCCGCAGTGTGTCGGCCAAAAGGAAACTCCCCGCGTAGACGCGGAGGGCGGCCAGGGTCTCCGGACGCTGCAGCGCCGCGAATTCCGAGACGAAGCCCGCGATGAGGTAGCACCCCCACCAGAATCCGACGATCCTGCCGCTTCCGCTGACGAGACCATCAAATAGCGACCTCAGGATCCGATAGGGCTTGACGAGATTCGCAAACGGAATGAACCACCACCCCACCGACCAACCCGGTGTTGCCTCGGTCTGCACGCCGAGGCTTCGAGCGTTCGCGACGGATCGATGGAGCCAGACGAACCACGCGATCCCGGTCAGGATCAAGCCCGCAAGCTCGAGTCGACCGAGCGTCTGGGTCAGGTCATCGAAGGCAGCGGCCTCGCCCGGACGGAGGGCTGACCTCGCCGCGCGGTCGGCAAGGTCGAACGCCGAGAGGAAATGGAGCGCGGAGATCGCCGCCAACAAAGCCATCAACAACAGGAGCGCGATCGCGACGGATCCCCGCGCCGAGGCCGGCCGGTACGTGCCTTCCATGGCGGCCACACCCTACGACCGCGGTCAAGCCAGGCTGTTTAGAGTCGAAACACTCACTTCTCTGGGCTCTCCATGCCCGACAATTACATCCATGAAGCGCACGGACATCCGCAACATCGCGATCATCGCCCACGTCGACCACGGCAAGACCACGCTCGTCGACGGGATGCTCCGCCAGAGCCACATCTTCCGCGAGAACCAGCAGGTCGCCGAGCGGGTCATGGACAGCAACGCTCTCGAGCGGGAGCGGGGGATCACGATCATGGCCAAGAACACGGCCATCGTGTACCGCGGCACGAAGATCAATATCGTCGACACGCCG
>DASWCR010000104.1:0-13168 GCA_036389995.1 Candidatus Limnocylindria bacterium
TCGCTCTGGCCGTTCGTCGTGCTCCTCGCGATCGCGCTCGTCGCCGTGGGGCGCTGGAAGGGCGCCGCGTCGCTCGCGGGCCTCGGCGCGAGCATCGCCGTGTTCCTCCTCGCCGTCCTTCCCGCGGTCCGAAACGGGAACGATCCGCTTCTGGCGACCCTTGTCGGTTCGATCGGCGTCCTCGTCGTGGCCGTGTTCGTCGTGCACGGATTCAACCAAAAGAGCGTGGCCGCGCTGCTCGGGACGCTCGGGGCGCTCGTCCTCGTCGTCGTGCTCGCGGCCGTCGCGGTCTCGGTCGCGCGGATCACCGGGCTCGGGACGGAGGACGCGATCTTCGTGTTCGTTGGGACGGCCGGCAAGGTGGACATGCCGCGGCTCGTGCTCGCGGGCGTCGTGGTCGGGTCGCTCGGAGCGCTCGTCGACATGGCGGTGGGCCAGGCTTCGACCGTGTTCGAGCTGTCAGCCACGAGCGAGGTTCACGGCCGGACCCTCTACCTCTCGGCGCTGAACGTCGGCCGCGACCACATCGGCTCACTCGTGAACACGCTCGCGCTGGCATATTTCGGCGGCGCGTTGCCGCTGATCGTCCTCGTCTCGCTCGGCTTCCAGCCGCTTTCCGTCTCGATCAACAGCGAGGAGATCACGCAGTCCGTCATGGCCGTCCTCATCGCGAGCATCGGGCTCGTGCTCTGCGTACCGCTCACGACCGCGATAGCGGTCACGCTCGCCGACCGCACCAGGCGCGCTTAGTCCGCCCTCGGGACCTCCGGCGCGGTCGATTTGACGTGCTGGCTGGCCCTACTGATACTTAGTCTCAATGGGGACTACGGCTACGGCCGCGGTCATGGCTCGGCTGGGCGATGCCGGGCGCAAGAGCACGCCCGCGCGCGCCCGTGTCGTCGCTGCCACACTGCGCCGGGATTCCCCGTTTACCGCTGAAGAGGTCGTCCGCGAGGTAGCCCGGAGCGGAGTGGGTCGCGCGACCGTGTTTCGGACGCTCGATCTCCTGGTCTCGATCGGGGCGTTGTCGCGGGTTCACGGGATCGAGGACGGTGGCCGCTGCGTGCGCTATACGCCCTGTGCGCCGGCGCATCACCACCATCTCGTCTGCCGCTCCTGCGGCCGGGTCGAAGAGATCGACCTCGCGGGGCTCGACACAAAGCTCGCTGGGATCGCGCGGGCACGTGGCTACGCCGCTCTTGGCCACACCCTCGAGATCGCCGGGATCTGCGGCGACTGCCGCGAGCCCCGTCCGTGATCATCCTCGCCGTCGCGGCGACGACGTTCGTGTCGACAATGCTCGGCGGGCTCCTTGCGCTTCGGACGAGCGCTCACGTCGGAATGGTCATCGCCCTCGGCGCCGGCGTTCGCGTCGGCGCCGCGTTCTTTGACCTTGGACCCGAGGCCGCAAAGGAGATGGGCTCCGTCGAGAATGCGATGGTCTTCGCGGCCATCGGTTTTCTGATCTTCTACCTGCTGGAGCGGATCACCCTGATCCATGTTGGCCACGAGGCCGGGATGCCGGTCGATCGGCACGAGCACGTAGGAACGCTGGGCGCCGGCGGCATGAGCGTCCACAGCTTCCTCGACGGACTCGCGATCGGTGCCGCCTTTCACGCCGGCGTGGAGCTCGGTCTCGTCGTCGCTCTCGTCGTCGTCCTCCACGACTTCTCGGACGGCATCGGAACGGTGAGCGTGCTCCTCGCGAATGACGCGTCGCGCAGGACCGCCTTTCGGTGGCTCATCGTCGATGCGCTCGCGCCGGTCGTCGGAGCTCTTGCGGCCTTCGCCATCAACATCCAGGGGGCGGCGCTCGGCGCTCTGCTGGGCCTCTTCATGGGCTTCTTCCTTTACGTCGCCGGCGCCGAGCTCCTTCCGGAGGCGCATCGCAAAGAGTCCGGGTGGATGGTGCTCGCGGCGACGCTCTTCGGTGCGATCTTCATCTTCGGGGTGACACAGGTAATTTCGATCTAGGCGCGCTCCCAGATCCAGCTGAATGGCCTGGCGCGCGAGCCGCCGAGTCCGCTTCGGGTCCAACTCCCGCTCAGGGGTGCGCTCCGCTCTCGAGGCGCTTGCGATCCTCGGTCTCTAGCTGGAAGGTCGAGTGCTCGATGTCGAAGTCACCGCGGAGGCACGTCTCGAGATCGTCGAGCACAACGCTCGGATCAGCGCCGCTGTGCACCACGACGTGAGCGGAGATCACATTCATGCCGCTCGTAATCGTCCACACATGGAGATCGTGGATGTCGACCACGCCGCTGCACGCAAGAACGTGCTCGCGCAAGCGGTCGACGTTCACGTCGCGCGGGGTCGCCTCGAGAAGCACGTCGAGCGCCTCGCGGAGCAGGCTGAACGACCGAGGCACGATCAGCGCGACGATGAGGAATGCCGCGAAGGTGTCCGCGAGCTGACGGCCTGCGACGATGTTCGCGAGCGCGGAGACGATGACGGCGATCGACGCGGCGACATCTGCGAGCACGTCGAGATACGCGGCGCGCATGGCGAACGACGCGTCCGGATCGCGCAGCAGGAGGATCGAGACGCCATTGCTGAGCAGGCCGACAACAGCGACGGCGAGGACGAGACCGCTCTGCACCTGCGAGGGCTCGCTGAAGCGCCGCACGCCCTCGACGAGCACCACCGCGGCGACGATCAGCAGCAACACGGTGTTGAGCACCGTCGCGAGGATTTCGAGGCGGAGGAGCCCGAACGTTCGGCGATCGGTGACCGGACGGGTGCCAAGCCACACCGCGACGAAGGCGATGCCGAGCGCGACCACGTCGATGAGGACGTGAAACGCCTCCGCGAGCAGCGCCAGGCTGTTCGCGAACAGCGAAGCGGTCGCTTCGATCAAGAAGACGATGACAGCGAGCGCGAGCGCGATCAGAAGACGTGAGCGCTGTCTGGCTCGGTGATGCACGGAATGAACGGTACAATTCAAGCAATTGAAGGGGGCTTGGCCCCTTTCAGATCCCCGCGGATCTGGAGGACCCCGATTTGGCGCAGATCAGCCATGACATGACCATCTCCAGCGTCGTCGAGCGGTGGCCCGAGGCCGCGCGGATCTTCGCGCGCTACGGGCTCTCGTGCGCGTCCTGCTCGATCTCGAAGAGCGAGACGATCATGGCCGGCGCGACCGGACACGGCGGCGGCCGCGTCAACGTCGAAGATCTCATGCGCGACCTGAACAGCTACGCCGACAGCGGCAAGCTCCCCGACAACCTCCCGGCGGCGAACGCCACCGCGGCGGGGCCCGGCATGAAGATGCGGGGCATGGCCGAGCAGAAGGGCATAAAGCACGTCATCGCCGTCATGTCGGGCAAGGGCGGGGTAGGGGAGTCGCTCGTGGCGGGGTTGCTCGCCGTCGGTCTCACGCGCCGCGGCTTTCGGGTCGGCGTGCTCGATGGAGACATCACCGGCCCGTCGATCCCGCGCATGTTCGGCGTCCGCGAGAAGCCGGTCTCATCCGACGGCAAGACGCTCAACCCTCCGAAATCCCGCGGCGGCATCCCGATCATGTCGATGAACCTGCTCCTGCCCGAAGAGGGCGAGGCCGTGATTTGGCGCGGTCCGATGGTGTCTGGTGCGATCCGCCAGTTCTTCAGCGACGTGAATTGGGGCGAGCTCGACTACCTGATCGTCGACCTTCCGCCGGGGACGAGCGACGCGCCGCTCACGGTGATGCAGGCGCTGCCGGTCGACGGCGTCGTTCTCGTTACCACACCGCAGGCCCTCGCCGCGATGGTCGTGACCAAGGCCGTGAAGCTCGTCAAGCAGCTCGGCGGCGACATCCTCGGGATCGTCGAGAACATGTCCTACGTGCGCGTGCCGGACGGCTCCACGATCGAGGTGTTCGGTCCGTCACAGGGGCTCAAGCTCGTCATCGCGTCGAACGCACCGCTCATCGCGAAGCTTCCAATCGATCCGGAGATCGCAAGGCTGTCGGACGCGGGCCTGATCGAGTCATACGAGTCGCCCGAGTCCGAGGAGCTCATCGTGAACTTCCTCGAGCGCGCCCCGGAGAAGCACCCGCAGGTCCCCGTCGCATAGCGACATCCCAGATCACGCTCGCGGAGGCGCGCCGCCTCGCGATTCACGCTCAGCTTCTGGATCGAACGCGGCGGCCCAGCGCGGCGACGATCTTGAAGACGGTCGAGCACCTCGGCTATCTGCAGCTCGACCCCACCAACGTTGTCGCCCGCAACCAGCTCCTCGTTCTGTGGTCGCGCCTCGGCCGGTACAAGCTCGCCGATCTCGACAGCCTCATGTGGAGAGACCGCGCGTTCTTCGAGTACATCACGTTCATCGCGCCGACCTCCGATCTGCCGCTGCATGCGCTGCGGATGCGTGCGGTACGGAGCGGCGAGGGCCCGTATGCGCGACGCATCACCGACTGGGTCGGCCGGAACGCGCGTCTGCGGCGTCACGTGATGGCCCGCCTTCGGAAGGAGGGCCCGCTGCCGCTCAGCGCTTTCGAGGACCGATCGGTGCATTCGTGGACGACGTCCGGATGGAACGCCGATCGGAATGTGTCGCAGATGCTCTCGTTCCTCATCCGGCTCGGGGACGTGACCGTCGGCGGACGCGCCAGCGGGAGACGCTTCTTCACGCTCGCGAAGGGCTGGCTCCCTCGGGTAAAGCCACTCAGCCCGACCGCGGCGGCGCGTGTCGCCACCGAACGCGCGCTCGCGGCGACGGGCGTCGCGACCTTTCAGGAGCTGCGTCGCTTGTACGCGCTCGGGCGCTTCGTGACGAAGGAGGCTTTGATGCGCCTGGAGCGCGAGGGCATCGCGCGGCAAGTCGAGATCGCCGGCCTGCGCGGTCAGTACTTCGCCCTATCCGATGCCCACGCGACGGACTCCGACCGCACGACGCTGCTCTCGCCGTTTGACAACCTGATCATCGATCGGCGGCGCACCGAGATCCTCTTCGGGATGCGCTACCGCATGGAGATCTACGTACCCAAGCACCTTCGCGTCAGAGGCTTCTGGGCTATGCCGATCCTGCATCGCGATCGGCTCATCGGAACGGTCGACCCAAAAATGGATCGTCAGCGCGGCCTCCTCGACATCGTGACGTTCCACCTCGAACGCGACGCGCCGCGCGACCGCTCGACGCGTCGCGCCATCGAAGACGCGGTGGACGACCTCGCCGCGTTCACGGGCGCGCGCGAGGTCGCCTGGCCGAGGGGCATCGCTTCGTCATACTCGCGGCGGTGATAGCTCGAGCGCGCGCGAACGCCGGTGCGCTCTGGCTCCTCGCCGCGACGACCGTCGCCAACGTGCTCGGTTTCGGCTACCAGCTCGTGATGGCGCGGCTCCTCACCGCCGAGCAGTACGCGATCCTCATCGCGCTCTTTGGCGTGCTGATCCTCGAAGCGATCTCCAGCCAGGTGATCCAGTCGGCGACGGCGAAGCTGACCGCGCAGTACCGCGCGCGCGGCGACGAGGCCGCGCTGCATCAGTTCGTGCGACGGTGGTCGCTCCGCGTCGCCGTTGCCATGGCAGCGCTCGCGCTCGCGATCGTCGCGCTCGCCGGGCCGATCTCTCAGGGACTCGCGCTGCCGCCGCTCGCCGTGACCATGCTCGGCATAGGCCTTTTCTTCGCCGGGCTGATGACGTTCGCGCTCGGCCTCCTGCAGGGCCTGGCTCGCTTCGGCTGGATGGGAAGCGTGCTCATCGTGCAAGCCGGCGCGCGCCTCGTTCTGGGCGTGACGCTGGTCCTTCTCGGTCTCGGCGTGAACGGAGCGTTCGCCGGCGCGACGGCGGCCATCGCCGTGGGCGTGCTCGTCGCCGCTGTGCCGCTTGCCACGCTCCTTCGTGCCGCGCGCCGATCGACGGCGATCGTCGAGCTCGCGGCGTCGGAGACGAGGTTCTTCGCCCTCGCTGCGGTCGTGCTGCTCGCGTACGCGGCACTCACCAACATCGACGCGGTCCTCGCGCCCGCGGTTCTGAGTCCCGCCGAGGCGGGCACCTATGCGGGCGCCGTGACACTCGGCAAGATCGTGCTGTTCGCGCCTATCGCCGTCGGGTTCCTGCTTCTCGAGCGCACGGCTCGTGCGCACGCGCGCGGCGAGCCGACGGAGCGGCCGCTCTTCCTGTCCCTCGGCCTGGTCCTCGCGACGAGCGGTCTCGCCGCTCTGGCGTATGTCGTCGCGCCGGCGTTCTTCGTGAATCTCGTCGTCGGGAGCCAGTACCCCGCGACAGTCGCCGTAGCGCCTATTTACGGTATCGCCGCCCTCTCGAACGCGCTCCTCAATCTCTGGATCAGCTACTTCGTCGGGCGAGGCGAGATGCGCGTCGGTCTTGTCCTCGCGCTCGCCGTGGTGGCCGAGGTGATCCTTCTGGTGAGCGCGGCGACCGACGCCATCTCGGTCGCGCGCATCGTCCTCGGCGTCGCCCTCGCGACGCAGGCCGTCGCGATCGTCACCTTCTTAATAGAGAGAAGCGGTCAGACCAGAGTGGCGCTGACGCCTCGCTGACACGTCACGCCGCTACCCTCCGTGGTCGCATGCCCTCAAGCACTCTTCTCCGCGCCGCGCTCGCGCTAACGGCGACGGGGATCGTCTCCGCCGCCAGCATCCGGCACGCGCTCGAGGAGGGCGGCGCGGATATCGCCTTCGCGGTCGGCTACGCGTTCTATCTCTCGCTCATCCTGATCGCCACGCCGCGTCACCCACCGCGGTGGTCACCCCTGCTGGCGTTCGCGTTCGCGGCGATCACGTACGTGGCCGCGATCCTGACGCTCAACGGGAACGCGCTGGCCGTCGGCCTCTATCTCGTCGCGGCTGTGCTCGGATACATCGCGACGCCGGCGCCCTTCCGCCCGCTGACCGTCGCCGCCTTCGCGCTCTGGACACCCGCGATCAGGTTCTTCGGGCCCGAGCCCCTCGCCGGAGCATTCCCGCCCCTCCTGGCGTTCGCGTCGGTCCTCTCGCTGATCAATCTCGTCGCCGCGCTCCTCGATCGGAGCGCGCGCGATCCCGACGAACGGCTTCGCCGCATCGGCCTCGGCCTTCTCGCGGTCGCGACCGTGGCGACGGTCGTCGAGCGGCACCTCGTCGTCGAGTCGATCGTCGTCGCGCCGGACGACGTGATGGCGCTCATCGTCGTCGGCGTGCTCCCGATCCTCGCCGTCGCGCGGCTCCGGCCATCGACCCGAGATGCCCTCGCTACGGGCCTCGCGCTCGCCACGTTCGTGCTCGCGGCGATGGCGCTCCTGTACGGCAAGGGCTACCACGTGGACGCGGTCACCGTGCCGCACGTCGCCGCGCAGCAGCTGCTCGCCGGCCACAACCCGTACACCACGTTCGACCTTCCCGCCGCTCTGGCCCAGTTCGGAATAAACCCGGAGCTGGTCACGCATTACGAGGACGGCAGCGTTCTTCGCTCGCTCAACTACCCTGCGCTGAACTTTCTCCTGGTCACGCCGTTCATCGCGCTCGGTGCGACCGATATCCGTTGGATCTACCTCGTCGAGATCCTCGCGCTGGTCCTCATCCTGCTTCGAAAGGTCCGGATCCCGTGGCGTCCGCTCGTTGCGGCCGGTGTCGTGGGCAACACGGTCATCGTCCGCCAGAACATCCTCGCCGGGGTGGACCCCACGTGGTGGGCGCTGCTCACGATCGCGTGGATCTTCGTCGAGTCACGATGGCTCTCCCCGATCGCCGTCGGCCTCGCGATGGCCTCACGGCAACCCGCCTGGTTCGCCGCTCCCTTCTATCTCGTCGGCATCTGGAAGAGGAGTGGCCGCGCCGAGGCGGTCCGGCGCGCGGCGATTGTCACGGTGGCGGCAGTGGCCCCGAATCTTCCGTTCGTGATCGACAACCCCTCCGCGTTCTTCGACGGCGTCGGGGACCCGATGCTCGGCGCGCTCGCTCCGTACGGCGTCGGTTTCGTGCGGCTCGGCCTCGACGGTCCGTTCCCGCTTCTGCCGCGCGCCATCTACGGAGGGCTGTCGGCAGTTTCGTTCGTCATTCTGATCGCCGTTCTTTGGCGGTTCTGGCGCAAAGTGCCGATCGGCGCGCTCATCTTCCCGTTTGTTCCGCTCTATCTCGCGTGGCGATCGCTCCAGAACTACTTCGGCTCGATCCCGCTCCTCGCGATGGCCGGCGACGACGAGCTCATCGTCGGCACAGCCGCCGAACGGCCGGAGCAGGTGGCCGCCATCGCGTCGTCGCCTATGCCAGTCGCGGCGTCCACAGCCCACCCGACCTCGACCGCGCACTGAGTCGCACAATGCGCGCATGCCGATCGACCGCGCACTGCTCGAGCTCCTGGCGTGTCCCGACACACATCACGCTCCTCTAAAGGAAGACGGGGACTATTTGGTCTGCACGGAATGCCGCCGCCGCTTTCCAGTGAGGGACGGCATTCCAGTAATGCTCTTAGAGGAGGCACTGCCGCCCGCCGACTAGCGCGTGGGTTTGCGAGTGGAGATCTGGTGCGGCGGGTGGCACGGGCGAGCGGGTTGTGCGCGAGCCGCGGGTGCCCCGGGACCCCGCCGCGCGGCAGAATGCCGCGCAAAGGCGGGGAGGGTGCGGCGAGCGCGCAACCCCGAGCCCGGGGCAGGACCCGCCGCCCCAATCGGCCTTAACGCAGGCGTTCGCGCGGGACGACGATGCGGACGGTCGTGCCCTCTCCAGGCTTGCTCTGGACTTTGCAGAGCCCTCCTAGGAAAGCAACGCGCTCGCGCATTCCGAGCAGACCAAAGTGGCCTGGGCGCACGCCGGCCTCTCCCCATTGTTCGGTCTCGAAGCCGTGCCCGTCGTCGCCCACGTCAATCTCTAGGGTGTCCTCGTTTTTCAGCAACGCCAATCGAACTTCGTGTGCGGCGGCGTGCTTCTTCACGTTGTTCAAGGCTTCGACGGCGACGCGATAGAGAGTCGACTCGGCCTCGCGCGAAAGCGGCCCGGGATCGTCGAGCGCTTCCTCGAGGGTCCAACCCGCCTCGCCGGCCATCTCGCGTGCCGCGGCGGAGATGGCGGCGACGAGGCCGAGGTCGTCGAGGGTCGACGGGCGAACGGTGCCCAGGATCTCGCGTGTCTCGCGGATCGCGCGCCGCAAAAGCTCGCTTGCCTTTCCGACCTGAACGTTGTCGACACCGGCGCTCTGCAGCTGCGCGTGGGCAGACACGAGGATCGGTGCGAGTCCGTCGTGCAGGTCGCGCGCAAGACGACGCCGATGTTCTTCGTCCTGGGAGAGAAGCTGTCCGGTGAAGTGCTGAAGGTCGCCGTACAGCTCCATCCGCTCCATCGCAAAGGCCGCCTGGTCGCCGAGGATGCGAAGAAAGGCGATCGCGTCGTTGCCGGGGTGGTCCTGGCGGTTCACGTTCAGCACGCCCTGGGTCTTCGCGGCCACGAGCAGGGGGATGCAGATCGCGAACGGGACGTCCTTTGTATAGGTGGTGCCGAGCTCCTTCGAGGCAGGGCCCTCGATGATGAGCGGCTCGCGGCGCTCGAGCGCCTGCCACGAGATCGACGGCCCGACGGGCACTCGTGTCCCGACCAGACGACCCGGGCGGGCCGCGCGGATGATGAGCGCGTCGCCCGCCGGGTCGACGGTCATGAGAGAGGCGGACTCGTACGTGACTGCCTCGTGTGCGGCCTCGAGGACGAGATCGAAGAGCTCGTCGGCGCTCGCGGCATTTCCGATGCGCACCGTCGCGCGCTCGAGAGAGCGAAGCAGGGTAGAGGGGGTCAGGTCGTGGTCGACGACTCGACGAGGCCGTTGCGCACGGCGTAGATCGCGGCCTGGGTGCGATCCGACACGTTCAGCTTCTCGAGGATCGCGGCGACGTGGCTCTTCACCGTCTCCGGTGACAGCACGAGCTTGTCCGCGATCTCGCGGTTGGAGAGGCCTTCGGCGACGAGCGCGAGGATCTCGCGCTCACGCTTGGTGAGGTTCCGTGCGGCCGACGGTGTGGCCGACCCGGGCTTCATCTCGGACAGCATCCCCTTGAGCATCTGCGATTCGATGAACGCGCCACCCGTCGCCACCTGGCGGATCGCGTCGATGAGGTCGTCCTTCGAGACATCCTTGAGGAGATACCCGGCCGCCCCCGCGCGGACCGCCTCCCGCAGGTACGCCGGGTTGTCGTGCATCGTCACCATGATCACCGCGGTCCGCGAGCGCTCTTCCTTGATGCGCCGCGTCGCCTCGAGACCGTCCATGTCGGGCATGCGCACGTCCATGAGGACGACGTCGGGAAGCTCCTTGCGAGCGGTCTCGATCGCCTCACGCCCGGTCTTTGCCTCGCCGACGACGGTGAGGTCCTCGGCCTTGGCGAGCATCGAAGCGACACCCTGTCGCACGAGCTCGTGGTCATCGACGAGAAGTACACGAATCGGCATCGCGAAGATTCTAGGGGTCGATCACGCGACGGCGGTCCAGATCAGATAGAGAAGGAGTCCCACGAGCACGACGAGGAGTACGCCGATCGCGAACAGGGCCAACGACCCCGCCGAGGTTCCCGAGGGTCGTGTCAACAAGCGTTCTACAGCGCTCACCAGATCCGCTGAGGCCGCGTCCTTCGCCACCCAGCCGCCCGGTTTGTCGAGCGATCTCTCCGCTTTGGCGGCTTCCGCAGCGCCCGCGGCCAGGACCAAAGCGGGCACGCCCAGGTTGGTGCGGGCATCACCGCGCAGCAGGAGGGCATCGACCAAGGCGAGGTCTGCCGGCCAGCTCCGTGCCCAGCTCGCGCCTTCGGCGAGCTTTGTGGCGCGGCGCACCTCGTAGCGTCGTTCCAGGCGGAGGATCGTCTCGAGTCCTGCTCCGACGCTCGGGTGGGAGACGACCAGAAGTACCCTCGGTCGACCGATGGCCGGACGATACACCGTTGTCCGGTTCCGCTACATGGGACCTACACCGTTCCTCCCCCTCAGGTCCGATGGCTTGCAACAGCAAAGAAACGACTCTTTCACTCGTGCCAAAACGGATCCTGATCGCCGACGACCACCTCGCTGTACGCGAGGGCCTCCGCTCGCTCATCGACCCCGACCCGGACTTCAAGGTCGTTGGCGAAGCGGCGGATGGGAACGAGGCCGCGCGGAAGGCACTCGAGCTTCGTCCCGACGTGATCATGCTCGACAACTCGATGCCCGGCATGACCGGCCTCGAAGTCGCCCGGATGCTCCGGGACAACCTCCCCGACACGAAGATCGTCTTCCTCACGCTGGACCCCGGAATCCGGGACCTCGCCCTCGCAACGGGCGCTGCCGCGCACATCTCGAAGGACCAGCCTCCGCAAGAGATCATGCGGGTCGTTCGGGCCGCCGCCGGGATCGCCGCACCGAAGGCGACCACTGGCCAGCCGACCAGTGCGCAGGCCAAGCTCGCCGAGCTCCTCATTTCGGAGAAAGCCATCACCTCGCGACAGATCCAGGATCTCGATAAGTCGCGCGACGGCAAGCAGAGCCTGTCGAACGCGATCCTTCGGTCCGGGCTGGTCGTGCCGGAGATCCTCGCGAGCGCGCTCGCTCGCGTGAGCGGCCACCCGGTGACCTCGCTCCGTGTCGCTCCCGAGGCCGCCGTCATACGTCAACTGCCCCGCCGCTTCTGCGAGCTCCGCGCCGTCGCCCTTGTGGAGTTCGGACGCACGGAGGCGACGCTCGCGATGGCCGACCCGCTCGATCAAGCGGCCGCGCACGAAGCCAAGGACATGCTCGGAGGCATCGAGCTCAAGGTTGTCACGGCGACGCTCACCGAAGTTCGTGACGCGATCCACCACGCGCACGCGCCCGCACTTGTACCCCTCGTCGCGGTACCGCCGATGCCGATGCAGCAGCCTCGTCGCCGTCCGCTCGCACTTGTCGCGGCACTCGCCGCGGCGCTTCTGCTCGTCGCTACGGGGACCGGAGTCTTCCTGACGCAGAGCACGGTCGTCGCGGCGCGTGCGAACCTCACGGTCTTCCAGGGCACCGTCGAGGTGCGTCACGGGTCGGGCGGATACGAAGTCGCATCCACCAGCGATCTCGTGCAGCAGGGCGACACGATCCGGACCGCCCCGGGCGGGCACGCCGCGCTGACATTCTTCGATCGTTCAGTTGTCGTGCTCGAGCCGACCACCGAGCTCGTCATCGAAACCCTTCACACGGTGGCGGGCGGCCGCGACATCGATCTCGTCCTGCGCCAGCTGATGGGTGGGACGTGGAACGTCGTGGCCCACAGCATCGGCGAAGGCGGCCGCTTCGAAGTCGTGACTCCGACCTCGACAAACACCGTTCACGGAACGGCCTTCCAAGTCCACGTCGACGAACAGGGCAACACCATCGTCAGCACGGCCGACGGGACGGTCCGCACGTTCGGCCTCAACACAGCAGTCCCACCGGTTCTCGTCAGCGCCGGAATGCAGAGCACCATCAGCGAGACCGGCCCGTCGGCCGCAGCGCCAATCAAGGAGTCGACCCTCACTTTCACCTTCGGTGATGCGGGCCAGGCATTCGTCGTGAACGGCGCGGGTCAGGCGGCCGGCGTGCAGGGCGACGATGTCGTTCGCTACATCCCCGGATCCACAGTGGCCCGCGGCAACAACACCGTCGCGGTGACGATTCCCGGCGACGACGCCGGCCGGATGAGCGCGGTGGTCGCGCCGAAGAGCGACGTCGCGCAGGTACGGATCGCGACCGAGCTCGTCACATCTGACGGGACATCGACCGCGGTCACCGAAACGCGTCCGGTCGAGAACGGAACAGCCAAGGGTGGCGTGACTGTCTCCGGCACGACGGTCGTCATCCTGAGCGATTCGGTCGCGAAGGCCGCTCCCGCCCCGATCCTCGCGACCACTCCGCCGTCGCCGACTCCTTTCAATCCGCTCACCGTGTTCTCTCGCGGTCCCCAGGGCGACCTCGGGCCCGCGGGTCCGGTTGGCCTGAATGGCGACCCGGGCGCGCAAGGTCCTCCGGGCCCCGCGGGTCCGACGGGTGGGACTGGCGCCTCTGGCGATCCAGGTGCCTCCGGCGCTCCCGGTGTTGCCGGCGCGAACGGGGCGACAGGCCCAGCGGGCACTGACGGTCTGCCCGGCGCGAGCGGAAGCCCTGGCGCGCAGGGTCCGGCTGGCTCTCAGGGCGCCACTGGTGCGGCGGGTGCTGCGGGTCCGGCTGGTGCAGACAGCACAGTGCCGGGTCCAATTGGCCCGACCGGGCCGACCGGGGCGACGGGCGCGACCGGCG
>DASWCR010000105.1:0-10882 GCA_036389995.1 Candidatus Limnocylindria bacterium
TAGTTCAGGGTGGAAAGCGCTCGAACGCGGATGGCCAGGCCTGACCTAGAGATCGAGCAGCACGCGAAGCCGCTCAGCAATGCGATGCATCGTCGTCTCAGCGACCTCACCGCGTCGCGCGCCGAGGCGCTCCTTGGCGACGGTGCGGATCTGGTCGCAGAGGACGTAGCTCGTGCTGCGGAGCCCGCCCTCGGGGGGTCGCACTTCGACGTGAAAAGGAATCCCGCGTTGCGTTCGCGTGAGCGGAAGCACCATTACGAGGCCCGCAGCGCTTCGGTTGAAGCTATCGGCCGAAACCACCACCGCCGGGCGGACGAGATCCTGCTCATGACCCCTGGTCGGGCTGAGATCGACCGTCCAGACTTCACCGCGTAGCGGACTCCGGGCCAGTTAACCCTCCCGCAGGCCGTCAGCGAGCGCGTTCTCCCACGCGTCGAGATCACGATCCTTCTTCGTTCCGGCGCGGCGATACGCGACATCCGCAGCCTCGAAGAGCTGCTCGCGGCGGTACCGCTCAACTGCGTCGTCGAGGACATCCGGGATCGGCCTGCGTTGGTGTTGTGCCATCTGCTTCAAAAGAGAATGCGTCCTCGCCTTGACTCGGACAGGGCTCGTCTTCATGAGGCACCGACCAACGTAGTCAAATCTGTAGTCAACATCGTAACAGACTGGGCGACCTAGGTTAGCTCAGCGTGAAGACCTCGATCGCGTTCGCCTTGCCCTTCACGTGCGCCTCGCCAAGCGGCCGTAGACCGATGCCGTCGTTCCGCAGACGCGCGGCGGTGTCGCTCGACAGGATCGAGTCGACCTTGAACTCCTTGGTCAGCGTCTCCATCCGCGAAGCGGTGTTCACGGCATCGCCGATCGCGTCGTACTGCGAGCGCTCGGGAAGGCCGATCGCACCGAGGACCACGTCGCCGGTGTGTAGGCCCATGCCAAACTGCACGACGACCTCGCCGCGGGCGGCTCTCTCGGCGTTGAGCTCGCCGATGCTCTTGCGCATCGCGAGGGCGGCGCGCGCCGCGGCGAGAGCGCCGTTCGTCGGATCGGTCATCGCGCCGAAGATGGCCATGACCCCGTCGCCGGTGAACTTGTCGAGGATGCCGCCGTTGTCGAGGACGCACCGCGCCATGGCGCGGAGGTACGTGTTCACCGCGGCGATCGTCTGCTCGGGCGTGAGTCGCTCGGCGAGCGACGTCGAATCGCGGAGATCCGTGAACAGGATCGTGACGGTCTGGCGCTCGCCTTCGAGTCGGAGCGGGTCCCCCTGGATGACGCGCTCGACGACGGTCGCCGGAAGGAAGCGCTCGAGCCCGCGGCGCCGGTCCAGCTCGAGGACGAGCGCGCCCATCGCGAGGACAACCGCGATGAGCATGAGCCCGTGGTATTCCCACCACGACGGCGTCCAGATCGGCCCGAGGAATTGCGAGACCTGCGCCTGCGCGAGCAGGACGTACGCGACGGCGAGCGCGCCCTGGAGCGGCAACCCCGTTCGAATGAAGTCGCGGCCCTGCGCGAGCGCGGAGTAGCCGTAGAGCACGATGACCGCGGCGACGATCACAAAGGGCACCCAGCCCGCGCCGCCCGTGACGTCGCCTGTCGGCGAGGTGCCGTAGCCATATGCCGACGGCTGATAGCCCGCGGCGGCTCCGCCGGACGAGAGCACCCACCGCGCGATCCCGCCGAACTCGTTCGGCCATCCAACTCCGACGACCGCGTACAGGCCGAGGAGCGCGACCACCGCGGTCACCAGGATCTCCGGCCGCAGCCGCCGCTCGAGCCATCCCGCGAGCGGCGTATAGCGGACCGTGAAGAACACGGCGGCCACGGCGAGCGCGAGCTCCGCGGACACGCCGAGAACGAGCTGGGCCGGCGCCTCGCGATCGCCCTGCTGCAACACGCCGGGCGTCGAGAGGCCGTGGACCGCGAAGATCGCAGCCATGCAGGCGAACCCGAGAGCGATGAGGAGCGCCCGGTAGTGGCCGACGCCGAGTGCGGCACGCGCGACGAGGAACGCGACCAGCGCGGCGACTACGGAAACGTTCGACGTGATCACGAAGTGCTCGAGCCGGATGACGATCGGCTGGTTGCGTGCCGGATCGCTCAGGTACCAGGAGAGCAGAGCCGTGGGCAGGAGCGCCGTGACCATGACCGCAAGCGGCCGAACGGGCGACGCCCTCACGCCGGTGATGCTAGTAGTGCGGGAGGTCTAGGCGGCGGAGGCGACGCGCGCGATCTTGGGAAGGAGCTCGGCGAGGTCGAACGGCTTCTCGATGATGTCGGCCGCGGCGAGGGCCTTGGCGTGGGTCGCGAGGTCGCGTGCGGCGGACAAGAGGACGATCGGGATGTCTTCGTCGCCTTCGTCGCGAGCCCGCAGCTCGTTAGCGAACTGCCATCCGTCCATCACCGGCATCATGAGATCGAGCACGATCACGTCCGGTCGGAACGTCTGGATGATCGCAAGCGCCTCCTGGCCGTTCCCAGCGGGGACGACCTCGAAGCCCTCGTCCTCTAAAGCCGTGAACAGGAGTTCCCGTATATCGGGATCGTCGTCCACGACAAGCACACGTTTCCCAGCCACCTCGCGCGGTAGATTGCCACACGTTCTCGGGTCGGCGTTCAAGCGAGCTACTGCGAGCTGCGTAGTGAGAACGCGAAGACGGCCGGAATGAGTACGAAGCCGACCGCAAAGAGTGCGACCCATAACAAGATCGCCTCGAGGTGGCACGAGACCCCGGGCGCGCACCCCTCCAGCGACCGCGCGCGCTCGACGAGCAAGAGCGGCAGGCTCCCGGGAGACGCGACTACGGAAGCGGCCGCGAATGTCGTCGCGATCGTGGCGAATCCGCGTTCAATACCGCCCGCGCGACGGTCGATCACACGCGCTTGCCACCTGGCCCACGCAAGCGCGAGCACCGTGGTGACCGCGGCGAGCGCGATGGAGAGCGGAAACCGATCGGTAAATCCTTGGTCTAAAAGTCGTGGCAGTGCCAGCTCGATCAGCGTGAGGGCGGCCCAGTAACCGAGCTTGATCGTGGTGACGCGACCCACGAGGAGCGCGAGGGTCTTCTGCCGAGGGAGCGGCCGCTGCTGCTCGCCCTCACTCAGCGATACTCGCTCCGCTCGTCCGCCTCGTTCGTGCGCCAGCGTCGGCTGCGGCCGCTGCTGCTCGCCCTCACTCAGCGATAGTTCGTCCACCACTTCTGAAGGAAGTACATGGCAGCGATCAGGATGAACACGGTCACGAGGACCATGTAGAACTCGTTGGCTTCGCTGACTTCGGCGATCACTTCAGGCTGTTCAGGTATTCGATTATCGCTCTTATGTCGGCGTCGCTCAGCGTGCCTCCAGAGCCCGCCTGCGCGCTGAAGATCGGCATCGGTGTGTCCGGTTTGATGGACTTCGCGTTCGCGATCCAGTGGAAGAGCCAGTCGGTATCGCCCGCCGCCTTCTTCGCCTTGTTCTGGTCGATGATCGGGCCTTCGCTCGCGTAGTGGCCGAGATTCGGCGCCTGCGGCAGAAGGCTCGGCGTCCCCGGCGTGAAGCTGTGGCACGTGACGCAGGGCGCGGTCGGGTTGTTCAGAGTTAGCTGCTTGCCGAGTGTGGCACCGGTGAGAACTTCGGGCTTGGGCGGATTCGGCTCCAGCGGCAGGTGTCCGTCCTCCGAGCCATCGGTGTGCAGGCGCACCGTGACGACGTCCGCCCATTCCTGGTCGGTGCCCTTCATGATGAAGTTGACGATCTGCTGGATCTGTTCGTCGTTGAGCGAGCCACCCTCCTGGTCGCTCCACGCTGGCATCGAGATCTGACCCGGGGGCTTCTGCCGGCCGCGCTCGATCGTGAGCGTGATCAGGTCCGTGACGAGCTTCAGCTGATTGGGGTCGTTCTTCAGGTTCTCGTACTTGAAGGTCGGCTTATTGATGGGAAGACCCGGCAGATCCTTCCGGGTGGGATCGCTTTGGCCGAGGCCGGTCTTGCCGTGGCAATCGAAACAGAAGTTGGCGTAGATGTTGCGGCCGCGCTCGATCGACTTATCGAGTTGCTGCTGCGTGGCGACCTTATCGCGCCAGCGGTCCGAGCTCGCGTCGGCGCGAACCACGAAGAGCGTGAAGAAGTAGCCGCCGACGAGCGCGAACACGGCGAACAGCATTCCCGCGCCGACCAGGATCTTCCGATCCAGGTTCGCGCTGATCTCTAGTGGGTCGGGTGCCGCCGGGATCGGGGCGACGTAGTACGGCGTCGGCTGCTCGATCGTCTCGCCGGCCGCGTAGTGCTGCTCGATCAGCTCCGCCCCGGTCTTCTCGCGCGGCTCCATGGACTGCTGGTGGAAAATGAGGTAGCCGAAGAACGCGAGGAAGCCCGCGAACATGAGGATGCTCGCGGCCGCGAGGACGAAGTTCAGGTCGAGCTGCATCTACTCGGTGATCTCGAGGACCTTGGGGTCCCAGACGTTTGCCTCACGATCGATGACGTTGAGCGGGTTCGTGTCGACGATGAGAGTGCCGCTCGAGTCGGCGATGTGGAACAGCTGAAGGGGCTTCGGCGCGGGCCCGCCCTTCACGACCGCGGTGTGCTTGTCATAGAGCGAGCCGTGGCACGGGCAGTGGAACTGGTCCTCGGCAGCATTCCACGGCACGCTGCATCCGAGATGGGTGCATTTGCGATACGCGGCGATGATCCCTCCGGGCGCATGGATCAGGAAGAACTTTCCCTCGAGGTTCAGGATCGGAGTGTCGTTCGTCGAGGTGAACTGTGCGAGGACGCTCTCCTTCGAACCGACCGCGAGTTTTATCCCGAGCCCCAGGATCTTGTTCACTTTGATGAAGGGGACGACGAGCGCGGTGATCTCGGTGACCGCGAGGAGCGTGCCGGCCAGAAACCCGAGGCGGAACAGATGCCGCCGCTTGATACGGCCGATGAGTCCCTGAGGCGTCGAGTCGGTGTGTGGCCGGATCATGCTTTCGGCTCGAGGCACTGGTGGGTCGCAGGAACGGCCCACGGAGCGAACAGGTCCATCCCGGGACCGCGCATGGATGTACCCACGACCGTGAGCACGAGGTATACCGCGACGAATCCCGTGTAGATCGCGATCATCCACTCGCGCGTGTTGGCGGCGTACAGGCGCTTCACGATCAGGACGAGCAACACCGAGAGGCCGATCATCAAGACGATCGGGATGATGTAGTTCGGGAATAGCTGCTTGCCGCCTGGCAGATACCGGGTCGCCTTCTCGATATAGCCGAAGCCGCCCTGATCTTCCGGCCGTTTTAGGAACGCGTCCAGCAGGATCAGCGAGAACGTGAGCACGGTCGCGTAGACCGCGGCGAAGATCGTGATCCGCTTCCCGTTCGCGCTCGTGAACCAGATGCCCACACCCTCGCGGCTCGTGTCGATATACGGGATCACCGCCATGAACGTCAGCCAGACGGTCGGCACGATCACACCGGCAAGGCCTTTGTCCATGTGGAGCAGTAGCTCCTGCAGGTTCAGCAGGTACCACGGCGCCTTTGACGGGTTGGGCGTGCAGTCGGGCGTCGCGTGGTCCTGCAACGGTGCGTTGAAGGCGGCGGCGATGACGAAGAGGCCGATCGACCAGAGCATCGACGCGATGAACTCGATGACCAGAAGATGCGGCCACACCATCGCGGTGTCCTCGACACGCTTGTCGACGCGCACGATCGAGTCCTGACGCACGAAGGCGAGCAGCCGGAGCCGCTTCTCCTGTCCTGCAAAAGGCTGCGGGCCGCGCGGAGTCGTCATGCGGACCCCGCGCCGAGGGCATCGAGGCGGCGGCGTGTCTCGCGACGAGCATCTGCGCCCAGCGCGCCCGAACGCGTCGCGTTTCGCCCATCGGCGGGCGCGCGTAGCCAGCCGCGAGGACCGAGATACGCCGCCGCCAACGATGCCCCTGACGCAGACGTGAGGAGACGATTCATAGCGGCCCGGTGATGCCGCCGTCTTTCCGGATACGCCAGAAATGGATGGCGATCAGGAAGCCGGTGAGGAGCGGTAACCCGACGACGTGGAGCACGTAAAAGCGGAGCAGAGCGTTCGGTCCGAGCTGGAAGCCACCGAAAGCGACAAAGGCAAACTCGTCACCGATGACCGGCGTCGCGCGCGCGATCTCGTAGCCCACGGTGACGGCCCAGAACGCGAGCTGGTCCCACGGCAAAAGGTACCCGGTGTACGAGAGCAGGATCGTGAAGAAGAAGAGCAGCGTGCCGATCACCCAGTTGAACTCGCGCGGCGGTTTGTACGAGCCGGTGTAGAAGACCCGGATCATGTGCAGGAAGACCGTGATCACCATGCCGTGCGCGGCCCAGCGGTGCATGTTCCGAAGGAGCTGGCCGAAGACGACGACGGTCTCGAGATCCTTGATGTCGCCGTAGGCGTTGTACACGCCGTCCACCGACGGGTGGTAATAGAACATGAGAAGGGTCCCGGTCAGCGTGAGGATGAGGAAGAGAAAGAACGAGAGCCCGCCCATGCACCACGTGTAGGGGATCGCGAGCGCATGCCGCCGCACCTTCACCGGGTGCAGATGCAGGAAGACGTTCGTGAAGACGGCGAGCGACTGGTTCTTGCGGGAATCGGGGTAGCCGTGACGGAAGAGCGACCGCCAGATGTAGCTCGTCTTGGTCTTCTGCCAGATCTGAGCCGGTATCTCGAGCACTAGTGCTTAACGAGCTCCTTCTCTTTCAGATCCGCGCGGTGGCCGTTCCCGTTGTGATCGTGACCGTTCACGGGCTTGTATCCGACCGCGAGGTTGGGATCGTATTGCGGTAGCGGACGCGCCGCTTTCTTCGCGGCGACCGTGAGGTCGAGGTGGATCTCGTCGTCGATCGATTCCTTCGGCAGGACGTTGCCGACCGCGGGCATGACCGTGCCGTAGCGGTTCATCGTGATCGCGTCGGTCGGGCAGCGGATGATGCAGAGCGCGCAGCGGATACACGCGGTCTCGTCCAGGAAGAACGCGACGCCGTTCTGCCACTTCTTGGCCTCGCCGACCGCCGGAATCGACCCGTCGTCGACGATGTCGCTCATGTCGACCATGTGGATCACGTCCATCGGGCACACGTCAACGCAGCCGCCGCAGATGATGCAGAGCTCGCCGATGATCTCGATGTTGAAATTGCACTTGAGGCACCGGTCCGACTCGGCGATGGCCTGCTGTTCGCTGTAGCCCTGGTTCACCTCGAGGAAGAGCCCGCGGCGATCCTGCTTGGCGAGCTTGGGCATGTCCTGCCGCGGGATCCGGTCGTAGTCGACGGACATGTTGTGGTAGACGCGCGCGAGCTCGCCCTCGAGCGAGATCAGGCCGATGTTGTCGGGGGTCGATGACCGCCGTAGCGTCACGACCTCGTGGTACTCGGGCACGTTCACCGAGACCGCGTTCGCATCGAGAAAGCGCGCGATCTGCTGCGCGGCCGAGCGGCCGTCGGCGACGGCCTCGATGATCGTCGTCGGCGCGGTCCGATAGTCACCACCGATGAATATCTTCGGCACGATCGTCTGATAGGTCTCGGGGTCGACCTTGATGTCGCGCCACCGCTTCACTCGGAACTCCGGGAACTCCTTCGAGAGCCAGCTCGTCTCGGGGGCCTGCCCGAGCGCGAGCAGAACGGTGTCGCACGGTATTTCGAATTCCGTTCCCGGGATCGCGACGGGACTGCGCCGTCCCTTCTCGTCGGGGTCGCCGAGCTTGTTGCGGATGAAGACCACGCCGCGTACGTGGCCGTTCGGGTCGGCGAGAACCTCCACCGGCGACGCGAGGTAGACGAACTCGATCCCCTCGCGCTCGGTCTCGGTGAGCTCCTCCTCGTCCACGACCATCTCTTCACGGCTTCGTCGGACGATGACGTACATGTGCTCGGCGCCGAGGCGCCACGACGTGGAGGCGCAGTCCATCGCGGTGTAGCCCGAGCCGAGCACGATGACACGCTTCCCCACCTCGACCGGCCTCCCGCGATACGCGCGCTCGAGGAAGACGATGCCGGCCATCACGCCGTCGGACTCTTCACCGGGTATGCCGATGTAGTTCGGTTCGAAGCACCCGGCGGCGATGAGCACCGCATCGCTCTGGTCGTGCAGCTCGCGAAGCGACACGTCGCGACCGACGAAGGTCGAAAGGCGAAGGTCGACGTTCTCGTTGACGATGCCTGCGATGTCGCGGTCGATGACCTCGCGCGGGAGGCGGAACGGCGGCACGCCGGCGAGCGTGGTCCCGCCGGCCTGGTCGAGCGCGTCGTAGACCGTCACGCCGAAGCCGAGCTTCGACAGGTCGCTCGCCGCGGAGAGGCCGGCGCAACCCGCTCCCACCACCGCGACCTTGCCGCGCGGCGGGCCGAAGACCGGCGCCGGGGGCTGGGTGTACGCACGTCCGTCGACCGTGACGTTCTGGTGCGTCCAGTCGGAGAGGAACTTCTTCACGTAGCGGATCGAGAGCGGCTTATCGACCTCTTTGCGCCGGCATGCCGTCTCGCACGGCGCGGCGCACACCGATCCGCAGATCGAGGCCATGGGATTCGGGTCGAGCGCGAGCTCCCAGCCCTTTTCGAACTCGCCAGCGGCCGCGAGGTTCAAATAACCGCGGCAATTGGTCTTCACGGGGCAGGCTTCCTGGCACGGGATGTTTTCCTGGTACCAGGCGGGACCGACCTCTACGACCTGGTAGAGCTCTCTCATTGCGGCGATTCGTCATGCTACCGGCGCGTAGTGGGCAGTCAAACGCGAACGGGCCGACAATGGCGTTGATGGCTACGGAGGTAATCCTCCGGCTGAACGGTCTGACTTGAAGCGCGGCGCCGGGCCTCGGCTGAGGCTCCCGACTTGCGCCCGTGTTGGCGCATTTGGAAGAAGTGGTCGGTGTTAGTCGGGCAGAAGTTGATCGTCATGGAACGCTGCTGCGCGTCGATCTTGTCGACGCGTCGGTGACGGCCGCCGTGATCGCCCGACTCCAAGACCTTGGCTTCATCGGACAGGTCATTGAAAACGACCCCTCAGTAGGACGCTGGTATGGCCGCGATGACGTTGGAGAATTGTCTGGGGAAGAAGCAGGAGTTATTGCGCGACGTGTCGTCCCCAAGTTCAGTCGTGAGTACCGGCTTGCCGACCCTGACGCCATCATCGGCGTTGTCACCGCCGCCCTTCACCAGTGCTTCGTGACGAACGTGCTCGACGACGGGACACCGACACACCTGCTCGATGACGCTTGCGGTCGGGCGGTGCACGCCGCTACTCGGGCCCAGTTGGGCGAGGAACTCGCCTCCTTGCTCGGCAGGGATATCGAAGCAGACCTCGCAGGGCACCGGGCTTCACGCGAAGGCGTTTGACTTCGGCTGAACGACTCCTGATGGGCAGCCAAACGCGCGCATCGATCATCGAGCGCAAGACGCGACTCGATGGATCGGTCGTCGATTACGCATGCGAGGCGCTTGTGGTAGAGCAGGGACGCCGCGCGCTCGTGCGCTATGTGGCCGAACTCGACCGCCCGATCGAAGGCACCGACCTCGTCCTCCGCAGGGGCACCGTGACGGTCGGTCATTTCTGGACGGACCGTCCTTATAACGTCTACCACTGGCTCGACGGCGGCAAGACGATCGCGCTGTACGTCAGCATCGCGACCGACACGACGATCGAGCCGGCGGCGATCGCGTACCGCGATCTCGTCGTCGACGTGGTCATCCGTCCGTCGGGCGCGATCGAGATACTGGACGAGGACGAGCTCCCGCCCTCGATCGAGCCGCGCTATCGCCTCGCCATCGCAAAAGCGCTCGAGACGTGCGTGACCGAAGGGCGCCGCCTCTCGGCGGAGATCGAGCGTGAGACACGGGCCGTGCTGCGCACTTGATCCTCGCGCTCAAGCTCGTTCTGACCCCAGCGCTCATCGCGGCCGCGACGCTCGTCGGTCGCCGCTTCGGACCGTCGATCAGCGGGTGGCTCGTCGGTCTTCCGTTCACGTCCGGGCCGGTCTCGCTCTTCCTCGCGCTCGAGCAGGGCACGAGCTTCGCGGCCGCCGCGGCGGCGGGATCGATCGGAGGTGTGGCCGCATCCGCCGTGTTTGCGGTCGCCTACGCCGCGATGGCGCGGCGTTTCGGATGGCCGGCTTCGCTCACCGTTGCGAGCCTCGCCTTCGCGGTCGCCGTGACCGCACTCCGCGCGCTGCCGCTCGGCAGTGGCCTGCCCCTGCCGCTCCTCGCGCTCTACGCGGGCGGCGTCACCGCCGCGATCGTCGGCATTCGGCTCATCCCGCCGCCAGGCGCGCTCGACCAGGCGCCGGAGCCTCCGCGCTGGGACCTGCCCGTGCGCATGGTCGTCGCCACCGGGCTCGTCATCGTCATCACCAGCGCCGCGCCATTACTTGGTCCGCAGCTGAGTGGACTGCTCACGACATATCCGGTGTACGCGGGCGTCCTTGCGGTGTTCGCGCATGCGCAGCGCGGCGGCGCCGCTGCGGCTCAGGTGGTACGCGGCCTTTGCTACGGGATCATCGCGTTCGCGACGTTCTTCCTGGCGATCGGAGCGCTCGTCGACCGCGGGGGCATCCTGCCGGCGTTCGCCGCGGCCGCTGCGGCCGCGATCCTCGTTCAGGCGCTGACGCTGACGCGGGTCAGGACGAAAGGTTCGCCCGTACCGACAACTTGACGTTCCCCTTGAGGGCGCGAGAGACCGGGCAGTTGTCCTTCGCGTCCTCCGCGGCTCGGACGAACTTCGCCGCGTCGGCCCCCGGAACGTCGCCCTTGACCTCGAGCTCGCTCGAAACGACCGTCCAGTTATCTCCGACCTTGTCGAACGTGACCTTGGAGGTGACCTCAAGCCGATTCGGCTTCGTGCCCGCGCGTCCGAGGCCCGCTGAGAGAGCCATCGCGAAGCACGACGCGTG
>DASWCR010000106.1:0-8624 GCA_036389995.1 Candidatus Limnocylindria bacterium
AACCGCGCTCTCCTCTTTGCGAACCCCCTTGCCCGGGCCCGCTTCGAGTTGCTGTGCTCCCCACAGCGCGCGGAAACGTACGCGCCACCAGCCCCGCACGGACTATAACGGCTTGCGCTCGGTTTTTGTGCGGGGTCGTCATCCGCATCTTGTGCCGCCAGGCCCGTCGAGCGTCGCGTTCGGGCCCGCTGTGTCTCCTAGGGCCCGTCTCGCGTCGCGCGCGGCCTCGTTGGTCGATACTTCCGTTGTCCTACGTGGCCGCGCGCGACGCTCGCGGGCCCATCCTCGCTACGCTGCGTGAGCAAGCTCCCGCGCGTAGCTCGTCGGGCCCGTAGCTCAGTGGTAGAGCGGCGGACTCATAATCTGCTGGTCCCAGGTTCGATCCCTGGCGGGCCCACCAAGTCCTCGGATAGCGCTGTTCGGCGCTACGGCACAGTCGGGAAGAGGCTTCGACACGTTCGGCGCAGCAGCTAGGACTACCGTTTGCTCGGATGAAGGCTAGCGAGAAGGCCATCTCCGTCACGCTCGCCGACGTCGAGCGCGCTCGCGAGATCGTCGGGCCGGTCCTTCACCGCACCCCACTCCTGTCGAGCCGTTCGCTCTCGGAACGCATCGGAGCAGCTGCGTATCTCAAGGCCGAGAACCTCCAGCGGACCGGCTCGTTCAAGCCCCGCGGCGCCGTCAACGCCATTTCGAAGCTCTCGAACGAGCAGCGGGAGCGGGGGATCGTCACCATGAGCGCCGGCAACGCGGCCCAGGCGATCGCGTTCGCGGCTCGGACCGCGGGCGTCCCGGTCACCGTCGCGATGCCGCAGACCGCTCCCCAATCAAAGGTCGACGCGACACGGAGCTACGGCGCCGAGATCGTGTTCGCGGCAGACATGACGAAGCTGATCGCGCTGGTCGGCGAGCTCAAGGATCGCTCAGGCGCCTACTTCCTTCATCCCTACGACGATGCCGCGATGATCGCGGGCCACGGAACGTGCGCGCTCGAAGTCCTCGACGACCTGCCAGACGCGGACCTGTTCGTCGTCGGCGTCGGCGGCGGCGGGCTGATCGCCGGCATCGCGGCCGCGGTCGCGGCGAGGCGACCCGGCGCGCGGGTCATCGGCGTCGAACCCACCGGCGCCGCCGGGATGCGCCGCGCACTCGACGCGGGCGTTCCGGTACGCCTCGAGCGCATCGACACGATCGCCGATGGGCTCGCGGCTCCGATCGCGGGAACCATCCCGCTCGAGATCATCCGGCGCCTGGTCGCGGACGTCGTCGTTATCGACGACGACCTGATCGCCGAGGGAATGCGCTTCCTCGCGCAGCGCGCGAAACTTGTCGCGGAGCCGGCGGGCGCTGCCGCGACCGGCGCGCTCCTCGCCGGGAAGATCGCGGTGCGTCCTGGCGAGCGCGTCGTCTCCATCGTGTCGGGAGGGAACGTCGACCTCGCGCGGATGGCGCAGATCTTCGGAGAGTGAGGCTCGTGCTCTACGCGGACGGCGCGGCACGCGGGAACCCTGGTCCGGCGGGCGCCGGGGCCATCCTTTACGACGAAAACGGGAAGGTCGTGGCGGAGCTGGCCCGTCCGCTGGGCCGCGCCACGAACAACGTGGCCGAATACAACGCGCTGATCCTCGGCCTCGAGGAGGCGCGGCGGCGCGGCGCGACGGCGATCGACGTGCGGATGGATTCGCTCCTCGTCGTGCAACAGATGCGAGGGCTGTGGCGCGTCAAGCATCCCGGCCTCACGCCGCTTGCGCTTCGCGCTGGCGCGCTTCTCGCCTCCTTTCCGGAGCGCGAGATCCGTCATATTCCCCGCGAGGCGAACGGCGCGGCGGACGAGCTGTCGAATCGCGCTATCGACGAGGGCGAGATCACGGCATGAGTCAGGACCCGCTCACCGCGTTCGTGGCGCGGAGTCTCCGCGCGGACGTCGGCGACGTGCGGAGCGAGCTCGTCGCGAAGAACTCGCTGATGGAGGTGGAGCGCATTCGTTTCAGCCAGGAGGGAGTCGAGCGTTCCCTCGCGCTGAAGCGCGTGCCCCCCGAGGACTCGCTCGAGGTGCAGCTTCTGCCATTCCTCGCGCGGAAGACCGACCGGGTGCCGCGAGTGCTCTCGCGTGGCGTACCGCCGCCCGCCGTGCCGGCATGGCCGTGGGTCATGACGGAGGACGTCCTCGACACCACGAGCGCGTGTCACGAGGATTCGCGCGCGATCGTCTTGACGAAGGTCGCGATCGAGCGCGCCGTCGCCACGGACGCTCCGGCGCTGCGCGCGCTCGGCGTGAAGACGATGACGCCCGTCGATCTTGTGGAACGCGCCGTCGAGCGGGCCGCGACGGATCGCCCGGTCGATGCGGAGGCGCGCGCCGCTGCCGCGGCGCTCTCGCACCTTCCGACCGTGCTTTGTCATGGCGAGCTCGCGTGCACGCACGCGCGCCTCACCGCGCGCGGCGTGATCATCGTGGAGTGGCGCCGCGCGTATCTCGGGTGCGGCCTTCTCGACATCGCGCAGCTCTCAGAAGACGTGCGTCACTTCAGCGGGGAGGATCCGGGCGAGAAACTATTCGAGTTCTACGGGGAACTGACGGGGAATACGGTGACCAAAGAAATGGCGCGGGCAAGCTGGCTCGTAAACCGAGTCATGCGCATGGCGATCAAGTAGTGAAATCCGCGCGCCGAAGGCGCGCGATCAAAGGGAGGCAGGGTAGAATTATCCTGCCGAGCAGGCTGGACGTTCGCGTCGGCGAAAGCCGCCGAGGAAAGTCCGGACTCCACAGGGCAAGGTAAGGGGTAACGCCCCTCCGCCGTGAGGCGAGGCCAGCGCCACAGTGACGAACCCGCGCAAGCGGGGTGAAACGGGCAAGCGCTACCTGGAGCAAGGCCGCGTAAGGGGACCATGGCGTGGCCCGCGCCGTCCCCGGGTAGGCCGCTAGAGGCGGAGGGTGACCTCCGCTCGAGAGGGATGACCGTCCTCGACAGAATCCGTGCTTATAGGCCTGCTCGGCCTCGTCATCCGAACGGCGCGACCAGCCGTATAAAGGATGAACCCACAAGGAGGATCGAATATGCGCGTATTCGCTGGCATAGCCGCCACGGCGATCCTGATCGCCGCCTGCGGCGGTACGGCTGCCGTGTCGACCCCGACCCCGACGGCCTCGCCGACACCAACCCCGGCGCCGACGGTGGCGAACGTCTTCAAGGCGGACCTGAAGGCGTCTAACGAGAACCCACCGATCACCGACGCCGAGGCAACCTGCAGCGGCGCCGCGACTGTGACCTTCACGAGCACGACCGCCAAGTTCGACGTGGCCATCACCGGTTGCCCGGCGACGACCGCGATCAACATCGGTCACATCCACGAGGGCGCAACCGGCGTCAACGGAGCCGTGAAGATCAGCACTGGGCTCGTGGCCGGCGACCTCACTCTCACCGGCGGCGGCGTCACGTTCACCAGGACTGCAACTGCCGACGCGGCTCTAATCACCGCCATCATCGCGAACCCCTCCGGGTATTACGTGAACTTCCACTCGACCGTACACGCCGGCGGTGTGATTCGAGGCCAGCTCAGCAAGGCGTAAAGGACTTTTCGCCTACCGCAGCAGAAGGACGCCCCGTAAGAACGGGGCGTCCTTCGCAGTTTGGGCGGACGTCCAGCCGAGCGACGGCAGTGGCATGGTGCTTGCGTGCCTCCTCCGGAAGACCATCCGAAGGAGGTAAGTGGCAAATGCTCTGGACGATCGTCCTCATCCTGTTGATCCTGTGGGCGCTCGGCGGGTTCCTCGCCCTCGGGCCCCTTATTCACCTGCTCCTGGTGATCGCGCTCATCGTGCTGCTCGTGCAGCTGATCTCGGGTCGCAGGGTGGCTCTCTAAGATCGCGCTTCGCGCACGCTCGTCGCTCGCCGACGGGAAGTCATTGACGCGACGAGCGTGCGCTTGATATCGTCCCCTGGCCACGTTGACGGCGTGGATTTCACGAAAGGAAGTGGCGCAGTGCTGAGCTTCATTCCCAATCGCACCGGCTCCGGCCCGCTCGCCGGTCGTCGGCGCAGCCTGCCCACTTACCGGATGGCCTAGAACCCAGCTTTTCGCGAGGCCGCTCGGACCGTGGGCAGAGGCCCGCGGTCTTTTGTTTTGTTTGAAGTAGGTGAAGAAATGGCCGTCCAAATACGCGAAGGGGTACGAACCGAAAAGAAAACAGCGGCCCTCGCAGCGAGTGGGGTCTGCAAGGCGTTCCGTCCGGCGCGGGTCGTTCCGGGCGGCGGCACGAGGGTGCGCGCCGTCGACAGCGTCAGCCTTTCGGTCTGGCGTGGTGAGATCTACGGCCTCCTCGGCGCGAACGGATCCGGGAAGTCGACGCTCATCCGTCTCTTCTCGACGCTGCTGACGCCCGACGCCGGCACCGTGCGGGTCTTTGGCCTGGACATCGATCGGGACGAGCTCGCCGTCAAGCGTTTGATCAACCGCGTCTCGGTGGAGGCTTCGTTCTTCAAGAAGCTTTCGTCGATGGAGAACCTCGTATACGCGGGCCGCCTCTACGGCGTCGCGCCGGAAGAGTCACGCCCGAAGATCGTCTCCATACTCCGCCGGCTCGGCATCGAGGACGCTCGCATGACGGAGCCGCTCGAGAAGCTCTCGCGCGGCATGCAGCAGAAGGTCGCGATCGCTCGCGCGTTCCTGTCGACGCCGATGCTGCTGCTCCTCGACGAGCCCACGACCGGCCTCGACATCCGGAGCAAGCGGGAGGTGCAGACATTCGTCCGCGATCTGCGTGACGAGCACGACGCGACGATCCTGCTGACGACGCACGACCTCGATGAGGCCGCGAGACTCGCGGACCGCATCGGCATCCTGCACCAGGGTCGTCTCGTCGCCGAGGGCACCGCCCTGGAGCTCGCGGCGCGCCACGGAGGCGGATCGCTCGAGGACGTCTTCATGACGCTCACGGGTCGTCGCCTCGACGATGCGGACGCGGCCGAGCCTCTGCGACCGACGTGATCGCTGACGTCGGCGCTCAGCTCGGCCTTGCCTACGCGTTCGTCGAGCGCGAGATCGCGCTCTCGAAACGCTACTGGGCGTGGGAGATCGTGTGGCTCGTCTATGGAATCGTGACGAGCCTCTCGGTCGCCTACATCGCACTCGGCGCACCGGGCCTCTCCGGGGGCTCCGGCGACCCGGCGCTTGTCTCGCGATTCGTGCTCTATCTGCTCGTCGGGACGATCACCTGGCGTTTCCTCGGTCTCATCTTCGAGCAGATGGGCGAGACGATCGCGTGGGAGCGCTGGGAGGGGACCATCGAGTACACGTTCATGGCACCGGTCCCGCGCCTCACGCATCTCTTGGGCATGTGCGCCGCCACACTCGTCCGCGCCGTTGGATTCAGCGTGGCGATCCTCGCGGCAGTCGCGCTCTTCGTGCCAGTCGATCTGTCGCACGCGAACGTCGCGTCCGCGCTCGTGCTGCTGGCGACGGGTGCGGTCGCGTTCATCGGACTCGCCATCGGCTCGGCCGTGTTCCCGCTGCTCTGGACGGAGAAGGGCCTGCAGATGGCATACATCGTTCAGGCTGTTGTCCTGCTGGTCTCGGGCGTCTACTACGAGACGAACATTCTTCCCGGGTGGATGCAGGTCCTCTCATTCATCTCGCCGGCGACGTATGTCATCCGCGGAATGCGCGACGCGCTCCTCGACGGCGCCGATCTCGCGGCAGTGTGGCCGAACCTCTGGCCCGCTCTGCTGGTCGGTGCGATCTCGATCCCTCTCGGCTTGCGCGCGTTCCTCTGGGCGGAGCGATACGCGAAGCGTACCGGTCGACTGAAGCGGAGCGGCTAGATGGCCGGGACGGTGGCGCAGCAGTTCGCATTCCGCGCGGCGACGTCGGACGACGCCGCCTTCGCCGCCGATGTCATGACCGCGGTGACGCCAGAGTCACCGTGGGACCCCGTCTCGCTTCGCTACTGGTGGTCGCAGCCGGACGAGTTCACGGAGATCGTCCGTTTCATCGTGTTGCGTGGCGAGCGACCGATCGGCTTCACGCAGATCGACCACGCTCGTTGGGACGTTCAACCCGAGCGCTACGCGTCCATCCGCGGCGAGCTCATGCCGACCGACCGCACACGCGATGCGTTGAGCGCTCTGCTCGCCCCGATGGAGGAGCGGGCGATCGCGGACGGCGCGCGGATACTCCGTGTCTCGGCGAACGACGACGATGCGCTCCGGAGCGGGGCGATCCTCGGTCTCGGTTACCGGAGAGACCGTCACCAGAGGCGCTGGGAGCTCGACCTCGCGGCGAATCGCGAGCGGCTCCTCGCAATGACGACCGAGTCGCGGGCGCGGATGCGCCAAGAGGGCGTGCGGCTCATGACGCTCGCCGAGGACACCGACCCCGACGTCATCACGAAGGTGTGGCGGCTATCCGAGGAGGCCGGAGACGACGTCCCGACGACCGTGCCGCGCATCCCGGAGGCGACGGAGAGCTACACACGTTGGACGAACGCGCCGGAGATCCACCGAGATCGCTTTTGGATCGCGCGCGTCGGTGATGATGTCGTCGGCCTCTCGGTCCTCGGTTACCCACCGATGCGCGGGATCGTCGGCACCGAATGGACGGCGACCGCGCGGGCGGTGCGCGGCCGGGGCATCGCGCGCGCGCTCAAGTGCGAGACCGTCGCGCAGGCGATCGCCCTGGGGGTCGATCGTGTCCGCACCGGCAACGACGCGGCGAACGCGCCAATCCTTCATCTCAACGAGACCATGGGCTACCACCCTGTGCCCGGACGGTTCGACTACCTCCGCGCGGTCTGATTACTTAACCTAGACGCGTGCCGATTCCGCCCGCACCGCGCACCGCGCGCGAGAACGTCGTCGACGACGTGCACGGCGCCAAGATCGTCGACTCGTACCGCTGGCTCGAGGCGGACGCGACCGAGCGTGTTCGCGATTGGACGGATCAGCAGAACGCACGAACGCGGGCCGTCCTCGATGCGCTCCCGCAGCGCGCCGCGTTCGCGCGCCGCCTCGGCGAGCTGCTCTCCGTCGGGCTCCTCTCCACGCCGCGTCCGATCGCCGGCCGCATCTTCCACATGCGGCGGGAGGGGGAGCAGAAGCAAGCGATCCTGTATGTTCGCGACGCGGTCGGCGTCGCGGACCGGGCGCTGATCGACCCCAACACGCTCGATCGCGAAGGCCTCGTGACGCTCGACTGGTACTACCCGTCGCCGGACGCGCGCTACGTCGCGTACGGCCTTTCGCGCGGCGGCGACGAGATGTCGACGCTCCGCGTCGTCGACACAAGTACGGGCCAAGATCTAGGGGACCGGATCCCGCACACGCAGCGGAGCACGGTCGCCTGGGTATCGAGCGACGGCGGCTTCTACTACACGGTCCATCCCGCGCGGGGGTCCGTCGCGCCCGGCGACGAAAACTACTACCGGCGCGTTCGCTATCACCGGCTCGGGGACGACCCGGCGAAGGACGAGCTCGTCTTCGGCGAAGGCCGCCCGAAGGAGGACATCCTGAGCGTCTCCGCGTCGGCGGACGGGCGCTGGGTCCTCTTCACCGCTTTCAAGGGCTGGGCGAAGAGCGACCTCTATCTTCTCGATCGCGATCACCCGGAGCAGGGACTCGCGACGGTGCTCGAGGGGAAAGACGCGATCGCTGAGGGATTTGTGCTCGACGGCCGGATCTGGCTCCGCACGAATCTCGACGCCCCGAACTATCGCGTCGTCTCGGTCGCGTGCGAGTCGCCGGACGCCTCGCGATGGGAGACGGTGATCGCCGAAGGCCGGGACGTGATCGAGGGCGTCGATTGCACCCGCGACCGGATCGCCGTGCTGCGTCTTGTTCGCGCCACTTCACGCCTGGCGACGTACGACGTTCGGGGTAGGGATGAGCACGAGATCTCGTTGCCGTCTCTCGGCGCGATCGAGTTCGTCGCGGGCGACCACGACGGCGACCGAGTGGGATACACGTTCCAGTCGTTCACGCAGCCGCCGATCGCGTTCGTCGCAGATGCGCGCACAGGCGCGGCCGAAGAGGTGGTACGACTCCGCATGCCCGATCGCCTCGACGTCGCGAGCATCGCCGTCGAGCAGACGGCGTACGCGTCTCGGGACGGCACGGAAGTCACGATGTTCCTCGTCCACCGTAAGGACGTGCGCCCGACGGGCAACGTTCCGACCCTGTTGACGGGCTACGGGGGATTCAACATCTCGCGCACCCCGGCCTACGCGGCTGGCGTCGCGGCGTGGGTCGAGGCAGGCGGACTCTTCGCGATGCCGAACCTTCGCGGCGGAGGCGAGTACGGCGAGACGTGGCATCGGGCGGGCATGCTCGGGAACAAGCAGAACGTGTTCGACGATTTTCACGCGGCAGCCGAGGCACTCATCGCGCGCGGCTGGACCGAACCGCGTCACCTTGCGATCTCGGGCGGCTCGAACGGCGGCCTTCTCGTTGGCGCCGCGCTGACCCAGCGCCCGGACCTGTTCGCCGCGATCTGCTGCGCCGTGCCGCTCCTCGACATGCTCCGCTACCAGAACTTCCGCATAGCACGTTTCTGGATCGCGGAGTACGGCTCCGCCGAGGACCCCGAGCAGGCGGGGTGGCTTCGCAAGTACTCGCCGTATCACAACGTGC
>DASWCR010000107.1:0-8428 GCA_036389995.1 Candidatus Limnocylindria bacterium
CATCGCGTCGCCGCGAGCGCGGCGGCGGGATCCTTCAGGAAACGGCGGCGGCACCCCTCGCCGCAGAAGTAATAGGTGGTGCCTTCGTAGTCGGCGCGGAGCGCGCTCGGCGTGATCGCGACGACCATGTCGCAGATCGGATCGACGGCTTCGGCCGCACCAGCCATCGGCTGGAAGTTGCGGTGGCTCTCAGGTAGCGAGGCAGCAAGGCTCTCTCGGGCGTGCCGCTGCATCAGGATCTGCGCCAGTATCGAGAGCGCGATCTCCTCATCGCTGGCGTGACCCATGTCGAGCCCGGCGGGGTAGACGAGCCGCTCGAGCTGCGCCGTGGTCAGCCCACGCCGCTGGAGGGTGTCGCGGATAACGTCGCCGCGGGTCCGGCTCGCCACAAGGCCGATGTAACTCGCTGGAGTCCGGAGCGCTTCCTCGGCCGGGTCCTCGTCGGCGTCGCCGCGCATCGCGATGACGATCGACGTGCGCTCGTCGACGTTGACGTCCGCGAGATCGCGTGTGATGCGGTCCGCGGTGGGGAAATCGACGGCGTTGACGTTCGGTTCAGCGACGACCACGTACCGGCCGAGCGCCGACCCGAGCGCCGCGAGCGCGCGCGCGACCGGCGTCTTGCCCAGGACGACGAGCTGCTCGGTCGGAAGAAGCGGTTCGATATGGATCTCCAGCGTGCCGCCGGAGTGGCACGTCATGGGAAAGTGTCGCACTCCCGGCCGCGGCGCCGCGCTGGTCTTGGAGATCTCGATGAGCCGCGCCTCGCCGTCGGCGATCGCGGCGACGGCTTCGCGGATCACGACGGGCGCGGCGCAGCTCCCGCCGATCCATCCGGTGAGCTTCCCGTCGGGCGTGATGATCGCCTTCGCTCCGGGCTTCGCCGATGTCGGCCGGTCCGCGCGGACGACCGTCGCCGTAGCGAAGGGCTCCCGTCGCGCGAGGAGCTCGGCGGCGAGCTCGAAGAACGAAGCGCTCATGCGGCGTCCGCGCGCCGGACGGGGCGGCCGCGGCCGACGCGTCCGAGAAGCTCCGCGATGCGCGCGAGTCCATCGAGCGTGTTCGCCGCGAGATGGTCGTCGGCGTGACCGCTCAATGCGCGCGCACCGCGCGCGTCGGGCGAGTAGTCACGCGTGCCGGAGAGCGGATCAAGCCAGATGAGGCGGTAGGCCGCGCGCTGCAGGCGGGCCGCTTCCTGCTCGAGCCGTGCCGGATCGCCACGCTCCCAGCCATCGGTGACGAGCAGGACGATCGCGCCGCGGCCCAGGACGCGCCGCGACCACCGGAGGTTGAACTCGTGCAACGCGTCGCCGATGCGCGTGCCGCCGGACCAGTCGGACACCGCGCGTGAGACGTGCGCCAGCGCCGCGTCGGGACGGCGCTCGCGCAGCTGCCGCGTGATGCGGGTCAGGCGCGTCCCGAACGTGAATGTCTCGACGCGCCCCCAGCCTCGCGCCAGCGCGTGGGACATGTGCAGGAGAAGGCGGGTGTACGCCTCCATCGATCCGGAGACATCACAGAGGATCACGAGCGGCCGGCGCTTGGTGCGGCGGGCGCGGCGAATGAGCACGGCAGGCTCGCCTTGCGCGGCCAGGGATTTCCTCAAGGTCGCCCGCGCATCGAGCCGCGACCCGTCTCGCGAGGAGCGGAAGCGCCGGCTCGGGCGCTGCCCCGGTGACCATTGCAAACGCTCGAGAAAGCGCGCGGCCGCGGCGCGTTCGGCCGCGGTCATGGCCGAAAAATCGGTGCCTCGCAAAAGCTCGGTCGGACTCGCCATCACGCGGACTTTGCGCTGGACGAGCGATGTCATTCGGCTCGGCACCTGGCCGAGCGGGACCTCGATCTGCCCGAGGTCGGGCTTTGGCCGACGGGCGCTCGGTATCTGCGACGACAGGCTTCCCCCGCGAAGGAGCGACCAGAAGAGGTCGAAGGCGATGTCGAACGGGCCGAGGTCGGCTTGCCGGGAAATGAGAGCTGTGCGGCTCGCGCCCCGCACGTCATCGGGGCGCTCGAGGTCGATCTCCGCGATCGCCTGGAGATAGCAGCGGCCGCGCTCCGCGTTGACGTGGACTCCGGCTCGCCGAAGCAGTCGCGGCAGCATCAGCAGATTGCGCGCGACGCGGTCACTTCCGCCGGTCACGCTAACTCCGAGCGGATCGACGCCGCTTCGGCATGTGGGTTTCCGGCTTTCCGGGCGCGCTCAGGAAATCTCCGATGAGGCGACCGACGAGCTCTGGCTTCTCGAGCACGACCGCGTGAGAGGTCCCTGGGAGGACCGCGAGCTGGCCCAGTGGCAGCGACTCGTACAAGGATGCGGTGTGCGCGAGGGTCATCAGGTCGTCGTCCCCGACCATGACGAGAGCGGGCGCGGAGATCCTCCGCAGGTCGTCTGGCGTGAGGGTCGGCTCGGCAGCCCACATCGCGCGCGACTTCTCGACGACTGTGGCGAAGTGTTCCCGGCCGTCGGGAGAGCGCTCGGCGTACCGGTCCTCAAGGGACTTCGGAGGTCCGGATCTGCCTGACTGCGTCGGCATGTTCCCGTCGAAGTGGTAGTTGCTTCCGATCAGAACGAGCGAGCGGACGAGGTCCGGACGCCGGAGGGCGACGAGCAGCGCGACGTTGCCGCCATCGCTCCAGCCGAGGAGGTGTGCGGGATCGCCGATGAGCTTCTCGATCGCGGCGATGGTCTCGGTGGCCATGTCGTCGTAATGAAATGGGGCGTCCGTATCGGCCGTCCGTCCATGGCCGCGGCGGTCGAAGGCCAGGATCCGGAAGCGCTCTCCGAGTGCCGGCTCGAGCGGTTCCAGGATCATTTCGCTGTCGCTGATCCCTCCGTGGAGGACGAGAACCGGCTCGCCGCCTCCTCCAGAGTCCGCGAACCATGTTCGATGGCCACCGATGTCGGTGTACCCGCGCGTCCGCCTCTCGGTGGAGGTCGTCATAGCGGGACCCGCGCCTCGAGCTTCGCCTTGATGCACGCGAAGACCTGCTGCGTGATCTTGTCGGCCGCACCCTGCATCAGTCGCGCGCCGACCTGCTGGATCATCCCCGACACGGTCACTTCGCTCGACCACTCCATCATCGTGTGGGTCTCGTCGAACTCGGCCAGATCCATGTTGCTGATCATCTCCACGGCGCTGCCGGGCGCCTGACCCCGCGCGAGCACGGCGGCGTGTTTCGGCCGCTCGAGCTCGAGGAACTGCACGTTCATGCTGAACGTGCCTTTGATCGGACCGACACCGGCCCGCACCACGACCTTGAAGTGGTGCGGGTCGGTGACCTCGAGACTCTGTACGTCCGGCGCGCACGTCGTGACCTGCGCCGGATCGGTCAGAAAGGACCACACCCGATCGCGCGGCGCGTCTATGTCGAGCGTGCCCTCGAAACGCACCTCTTCGCTATCTCACTCCGCCACGCCGTTTTCCTTGAGGATCTTCTGAACCTTCCACGGTGTGATCGGGATGTCGATGTGCCGAACGCCGAAGTGAGCGAGCGCGTCGACGACCGCGTTCGCGATCGCCGCGGGCGCGCCGACGGTCGCCGATTCGCCGACTCCCTTGGCGCCGATCGGGTGGTGCGGGGACGGGGTCGTCGTCTTGGCGGTCTCCCAGTTCGGCGTCTCCATCGCGGTCGGCAGCAGGTAGTCCATGAACGTGCCGCCCTGGATGTTCCCTTGCTCGTCGTAGTTGATCTGCTCGTAGAGCGCGGGCGCGAGACCCATGGTGAGACCACCGTGAATCTGACCCTCGACGATCATCGGATTGATGATCGTGCCGCAGTCATCGACCGCGACGAAGCGGCGGATCTTCACTTCGCCGGTGCCACGGTCGATGTCGACGACGCAGATGTACGACCCGAAGGGGAAAGTGAGGTTCGGCGGGTCGTAGTAGTCGACCGCCTCGAGCCCCGCCTCCATGCCCTGCGGGTGGTTGGTGTAGGCCGCGAACGCGACCTCCTGCATCGTCTTTGACTTGGCCGGGACACCCTTGACCTGGAACTTGTAGTCCTTCCACTCGATATCGTCGGGGTTCGCCTCGAGCAGGTGCGCCGCGATGAGTTTCGCCTTCTCGCGAATCTTGCGCGCCGCGATCGCCGTGGCCCCGCCCGCGACCGGTGTGCTCCGGCTGGCGTACGTGCCGAGGCCGTACGGCGCGGTATCGGTGTCGCCCTCTTCGACGGCGATATCGGCGACCGGGATCCCGAGCTCCTCCGCGACGATCTGCCCGAACGTCGTCTCATGGCCCTGGCCCTGCGACTTCACGCCGATCCGGACCAGGACCTTGCCGGTTGGGTGCACGCGGATCTCCGCTGAGTCGAACATCTTGATGCCGAGGATGTCGAAGTCCTTCGAGGGGCCGGCGCCGACGATCTCGGTGAAGGACGAGATGCCGATGCCCATGAGCTCTCCGCGCTTGCGCTTCTCGGCCTGTTCCTTGCGCAGTTCGGCGTAGCCGATCTTGTCCATCGCGAGCTTGAGCGCGCGGCCGTAGTCGCCTGAGTCGTACTCCCAGCCGAGCACGGACTTGTACGGGAAGGCAGTCGGCGGGATGAAGTTCTGCATCCGCAGCTCCGCCGGGTCCTTTTTGAGCTTGAGCGCGAGGATGTCCACCAGCCGCTCGATCGTGAAGGCGGCCTCCGTGACGCGGAACGAGCAGCGGTATGCGATGCCTCCCGGAGGCTTGTTCGTGTACGCGCCGTCCACTTCGACGAAGGACTTCTGGAATGGGTATGACCCCGTGATGATGTGGAAGAGCCCGGCCGGGTACTTCGACGGGTTCGCCGCAGCGTCGAACGCGCCATGGTCGGCGATCGTCTTCACGCGGAGTGCCTGCATCGTGCCGTCCTTCTTCGCGGCGAGCTCGGCGGTGATGTGGTAGTCGCGCGCGAACGAGTCGGCTTGGATGTTCTCGGCGCGATCCTCGATCCACTTCACGGGCACCCCGGTCAGCACAGATGCGCCGATGGCGAGGACGTACCCCGGATAGACCGGCACCTTGCCGCCGAAGCCGCCGCCGATGTCCGGTGAGATGACGCGGATCTTGTGCTCGGCAAGACCGAGATGGCCGGCGACCAGCGCGATGACCGTGCGGATCGCGTGCGGCGCCTGCGTCGTCATGTAGACCGTGAGCTTGCCCTCGACCTTATCGAAGCTCGCGACGATCCCGCAGGTCTCGATCGACGAGACGTGGATCCGCGGGATGTAGAGGTCCTGCTTGACCACGACCTCGGCGTCCCTGAACGCCTTGTCGGTCCCGGCCTTGTCGCCGACCTCCCAGTGCCAGATGTGGTTGTCCTTCTGCTCGCGGTCCTCGCGAACCAATGGAGAGTCCGGCTGTAGCGCCTTGATCGGATCGACGACGACTGGCAGAGGTTCGTAATCGACCTCGATCGCGTCGACACCGTCGGCGGCGATGTAGCGCTCCGTCGCGACGACCGCGGCGACCTCTTGCGCCTGGTAGAGGACCGTGTCAGTCGGAAGCACCATCTGCTTGTCCGACATGAGCGTCGGCATCCAATGGAGGTTGAGCGGGACGAGGTCCTTGCCGGTGATGACAGCGACGACGCCCGGGATGGCCAGGGCCTTCGACGTGTCGATGTTCTTGATGCGGGCGTGCGCGAGCGGGCTGCGGGCGATGTCCATGTACAGCATGCCGGGCAGCTTCACATCGTCGACGTACTTGCCCTTCCCGCGGATGAAGCGCGCATCTTCCTTGCGCTTGACGCTGTGGCCGATGCCGCCGATTTCAATAGCCACTGCTTTAGGCCTTCCCTTCCGCGGTCTCGCGCATCGTTCGCGCCGCGTGGTCGATCGACTTGACGATGTTCACGTAACCGGTGCAGCGGCAGAGGTTCCCCGAGATCGCCTCGCGTATCTCGAGCTCCGTTGGCTTCTTGTTCGTCGCGAGGAAGGCGACGGCGGTCATCATCATTCCGGGAGTGCAGAAGCCGCATTGCAAGCCGTGCTCCTGATGGAAGCCTTCCTGGATCGGATGGAGCTTGCCGTCCTTCTCGAGGCCCTCGACCGTGGCGATCGTCGCTTGATCGGCCTGGACCGCGAACATCGTGCATGACTTCACCGCGCGGCCATTGACCAGAACCGTGCAGGCGCCGCAGTTCGTCGTGTCGCAGCCGATGTGGGTGCCCGTCATTCCGAGGTTCTCGCGCAGGAAATGGACGAGAAGCGTGCGCGCCTCGACGTCGACGTCGTGCGGCACGCCGTTCACCGTCACGTGGATCTTGAGAGTGCGTTGCCCGCGGCTCGTGGTGGGCGCCGTTTGGACCGCCATCTCTATTTCCCTCCCGCGGCGCGCGCGAGCGCCTTACGGATCGCGCGCTGCGTGAGCACACGGATCACGTCCAGTTTGTACTCGGCCGGACCGCGCAGATCGGACCAGGGCTTCGATTCACCCGCTGCCGCCGCTGCCGCCGCGGCGATCGTCTTGTCGTCGGGGGATTGGCCGCGCAGCAGCTCCTCGGCCTTGCGTGCGCGGATCGCGGTCGGCCCGGCGTTCGTCACGCCGATCCCCACCGCGCCGATCTTGCCCTTGTCGTCGAGCGCGAGCATCACGGCGACACCCGCGATGGCGAAATCGCCGACCTTACGCTCGAGCTTGAGATACGCACCGCCGCTCCGAGCGGCCGGTTTGGGGATGCGGATCTCGGTGAGTATCTCGTCAGGGCCGAGCGCCGTGGTGAAGGTATCGACGAAGAATTCATCGATCGGTATTACGCGTTCGCCCTTTTGACCCCGCGCCACGATGGATGCGCGCAGCGCGAGCATCGTGGCGGGGTGGTCGTTCGCGGGATCTGCGTGGGCGAGGTTGCCGCCGACCGTCGCCATGTTGCGGACGAGCGGGTCGGCGATCACGCGCGTGGTGTCGACGAGGATCGGATACCGAGCCTTCACGATCGCGTTCGTGTCGAGGTCGGCCTCACGCACGAGCGCGCCGATGCGCAGGTCGCCGTTCTCGCGGATCTCCGCGAGTCCCGCGACCCGATTGAGGTCGACGAGGAGGGCCGGCTGGGCCAAACGGAACTTCATGAGTGGGATCAGGCTTTGGCCTCCCGCGAGCACCTTGCCCTCTCCACCCGAGCTCGCCAGGAGCTGAATCGCGTCGCCGACGTCGCGCGCGACCGCATACTCGAAGGACGCAGGGATCATGTCTGCCTCCCCTTGTGGCCGCCCCGCCCGGCGGGCCCCCGCGGCCAACAGACCGAGCCGAATGTACACCGCTGAACGTGCGCTCGGCGACGCCCAGGCCAATCGAACTGCGCCATCATCTGCGTTCATGCACCCCATCGACCGCCCGCTTCCCGCCGTGCAACGCGCCTACTTCTACCTGGTCGCGCTCGTCGCCATTCACATGGTCGTTCTGGCTGTCGCGAATCTTTTGCGTGTCGGCGCCGAGCTCGCGCTGGGGGCGCCATCGGGCGGGTTTACGGGGCTTCCGTTCGTCTTCAACGAGTTCAGTCGACCTGCAGCGCAGTACCGCGAGCAGGCGAGTCTCGCGATCGCGCTCCTCGTCGTCGGGCTCCCCGCGTGGATCATCCATTTCCGCATCGCGCATCGCGCGGCACTGCGTTCGGTCGAGGAACGCGGCTCGGCGCTCCGCAGCTTCTACCTGCACCTGGTCGTCTTCGTCACCGCGCTTTTGGTCTTCGGCTACGGGCAGCGCGCGCTGCGTCTCGTGCTCCAGGGCGCGTACCTCGGCGACGGCACGCAGTTCAGCCAGTTCGGGCCGGGGGCGTTCGGGCTCGAGGCCGAGTGGCCGGCCCGCGCCGCCGGCGCGGCGGCGATGGCGCTCACCGCCGCGGTTGTGCTCGCATATCACCTTCGGCTTTCGAATCAGGATCGGCGCGCGGTGCCGATCGCGGGCCGGGCTGCCGAACTGCGGCATCTCGCGCTCTACGGCCTCGCCGCCATCGGCCTGTTCTGGGCCGCGTCGACCACCGTGAGCACGCTCGCCGGCGTCTGGGCCCGCATCGCCGATGAGGTCGCGCCGATCCCTGGCTTCAGTAACCAGTTCGTGCCGCCGCCGGGCGTTAAGGTGCCGCCTCGCCCGAGTCAGGATGATCTCCTTCGTTTCCAGCTCATCGGCGCGGTTCCGGCGATCCTCGCGGGGCTCGTCCTGTGGCTCGGTATGTGGATCCCGCTCCAGCGAGGGCTGCGTGCCGCGACCGCTGACGGCGAAGTCGAGCGCCGGTCCGTCGTGCGCAAGCTTGCGATCTACCTGATCGTCCTCGTCTCCGCGCTCGCGGTGTTGCTCAGCGCGACGATCGCCGTCGCGAACATCGTCGAGCGCATCCTCGGAACGCCCGACCGCGAGGAGTTCCGGAACATCCAGCACGACCTCGGCTTCCCGGTGGTCAACCTGGTCGTGTTCGGAACGGTCTGGCTATTCCACCGGCGGGTCGTGCAGTCGGAGGC
>DASWCR010000108.1:0-12663 GCA_036389995.1 Candidatus Limnocylindria bacterium
GCGACCCGGGCCCGGCGAGATGACCAGACGATCGGGGCGAGCGTCCAGCGCGGCGGCAAGCGCGACATCATCCGCGCGTAGGACGGTGACATCCGCGCCAAGCGCACCGAACGCCTGCGCGAGGTTGTAGGTGAACGAGTCGTAGTTGTCGACGAGCAGCACCTTCGTCGTCATCGCACGGCCTCGGCGCCATCGACGATCTCGATCGCGCGCAGAAGCGCACGCGCCTTCGCGCGCGTCTCGAGCTCTTCCGCGGCCGGGTCTGAATCCGCGACGATCCCCGCTCCAGCTTGGATCCGGCACACACCGTCCGCGATCACGGCAGTGCGGATCCCGATGCACGTGTCCATGCGGCCGTCGAACCCGAGGTACCCGACCGCACCGGCGTAGGGCCCGCGTCGATCGGTCTCGAGCTCGGCGATCCGCTCCATCGCGCGGATCTTCGGCGCGCCGGACACCGTTCCCGCCGGGAAGCACGCACGGAAGGCGTCGAGCGCATCGAGGCCGGGCGCCAGCTCGCCGTCGACCACCGATGTCAGATGCATGACGTGTGAGAAGCGGTCGACCCGCATCAGCTCGCGTACCCGGACGGTCCCCGCGCGGGACACGCGGCCGATGTCGTTCCGCGCGAGGTCGACAAGCATGACGTGCTCGGCGCGCTCCTTCTCGGATGCGCGAAGCTCGGCCTCCATCGTGGCGTCCTCCGCCTCGTCGCGACCGCGCGGCCTCGTGCCGGCGATCGGATACATCACGACGCGCCCGCCCTCGACGCGCACGAACGGCTCGGGCGACGCGCCCACGAGCGCGGCGCCCGCGACGTCGATCAGGAACATGTACGGGGACGGGTTCACGTGGCGGAGCGCCCGGTAGAGCGCGAGCGGCTCGGGCGCGGGTCGGACATCGAATCGCTGCGCGACGACGATCTGGATGCAGTCGCCCTCGGTGATCAGCTCGCGGGCCTTCGCGACGCGCGCGCGGTACTCGTCAGCCGTCCCGTTCGCGGTCACAGCTCGCACCACGCGGTCGGCTTGGGTCGGCAGCGAGATCGGCGCGTCGAGCGCCGCGAACACGCGCGCGATGCGGCTGGAGGCACTCTCACGCTCGCCATCGACTTCGTGAGCGATGACGAGGAGCGAGTGCCGAACATGGTCGAAGCACACGACGGTGTCGTAGATCGAGAACGCGGCCTCGGGGAGTCGCAGGACATCGCGCGGCGCGGCGGGAAGACGCTCGAACCGGCGCGCTGCCTCGTAGGAGACGTACCCGACCGCTCCGCCGGAGAAGCGCGGCAGCTCTGTCCCGCCCGGCCGGTGATAACGCGCGAGCTCGTTGCGCAGGAGAGCCAGGGGATCGGTGTAGTCGACGGCGCGCACGCCGCCATCGTCGAGTATCGACGCGACCCCATCGCGGAAGACGAGCGTTGCCCGAGGAAGCACGCCAATGAACGAGTAACGGCCCATCCGCTCTCCACCCTCGACGCTTTCGAGCAGGAACGCGCCGCCGAGCGGCCGCAGCTTCGCGAACGCGGACACGGGCGTCTCGAGGTCGGCGAGGCGCTCGCGCACGACCGGCACGAGCTCGCGGACCGCATTTTTCATCGTCACCACCGTCGTCATCGGCCTGCCTCCGCCAAAACAAAAACCCTCGCCCGATCACGGGACGAGGGCTCGTGGTGCCACCCGATCTTGGCCTGCCATCGCTGGCAGACCCTCAGCCTCCGCAGTCACGGAGCGCCCTTTGCTAACGGAGGGCTTCCGGGCATCCCTAAAACGATCTTTTCAGGATGCCATCTCGCGGGACCCATTCGCGCCGCTTCCGCCGCCCGGGCTTCCACCTCTTCCCGGTTCTCTATCGGTTTTCCGCGGCCTAATCGCTCCCGCTCGAGCGACGTTCGCCAAAACTGTAGCACCGGGGCAGGGTCCACCGACGGGGCGGGGCCCGGGGTTGGGGGGCCCGTAGCACCCGGCTTTGGGCTCAAGCGGCCGCCGCTAGATTGAAAGCGTGAAATCAGTGCGCGGCGGCGGCCGTCCCGCCGGACCCATGGCGGTGCTCTCCAAGCTCCCGACGCATACCGCCGCGGACATTCGCGAGGTCCTCGCGGGCCTGCCCACCGCGACTGGCTACCGCGTCACGGTCAAACCGCTCCGCTATCGCACGGTCCCGCATCTCCAGGCGTTCACATACTGGGACGAGCCAGAGATCGTGCTCCAGGTGCCGGAGCCCTTTCGCCCGTTCCACGAGATGGTCGACCTCGGTGCCGACGGCACGCCGATCGTTCTCTTTCGCACGCGCCGCGAGGTCATCCGGTTCCTGTACCTCCACGAGTTCTGCCACTGGTGGCTCTATCTGACGCACGGATGGGGCTCGAGCGCCGAGATCGCATGCGACCGGTACGCGCTCGCGAATTACCGGCGGCGCGGGCAGGTGCGACCCCCTTCGCTTCGCTCGCGAGGTGACCGCGCCGCGTAGCTAGCCGCGAGACGCGCGCGCGACGTTCATGAGCCCCTCGAGCGTGGCGGTCGCCACATGAATGCTCGTCGCCGTGACCACGAGGTTGTGGTGCCTCACCAGTGCATTGAGTTCCGCGATCGCCTGCGCGACTTCCGCGCGCACCCGAGCGTCGGCCTCGTTCGTCAATGCGACCTCGGACACGATCCGCTCCGCAGGCAGGTCTTTGAGAAGGGCTTGTCGGCGCTCGAGCCAGACGAGATGGGCGCGCAGGCGCATCACGATCCGCGTCCGGCGCTCCGCGATCTCCCGCCGCAGCTCGGTCCATAGAGGCTGGGCGCCCGAGGTACGAAGAACGTGCCGCGCGGCCCAGGCCTCGCCGGCCGTGTCGTCCGGATCACTTTGCAGCGGCTGCCCTTCGCCCGGCAATCCGGAGAGCTCGCCCGCGTCTTGCAGCTCGCGGATCCGAGCCTCCGCTCCCATCTCGATCCGACGGAGTTTCGACTCCTTGGTCTCGTCGGTCAGGCGAGACGCTCCACCACCGCACCCGCGGAGGTCACGGCGACGGCGGTCGGCACGAGGACGACGCCGTACTTGCGAGCGAGCTCGGGACGCCGCGAGACATCGACGGTCACGACCGTGCGTCCGGACGCGCGAAGCTCTGCCTCGAGCGAGCGACAGTCCGTGCACAGCGGGTGCGTGAACTCGACGACGATCTCACCGCCGGCACTTGAGGCGCCAAGCTCGGCGAGGTCGACGGAATCGATGCGCCGCGCGCGGACACCCCGAAGGCGCGCCGCGAAGCGATACATCTCGCACCCGACGCAGAGACCGGTGATGGCGGCGAGGAGAGCGAGCGCGGCGACGACAAGACCGAGCGCGAGCCCGATCGGGCTCAGTCCAACGAGATAGGCGATTGTCGAAGCGCCGAGAAAGGCAGCCCCGACGACGTTCGCGAATCGGGGCGGACGGCTGTCCTCGATCGGTCCCTCGCCGATGCGCGGCTGGATGACCTCGAAGTAGAGAAGGCATGGAACGCAGTAGCGGCGCCCGAAGGCAAGGCCGATCGCGAGCTGGCCCGCAAGGACGCCAAAGATCGGCCACCAACCGGTCATCGCGGCGAGGAGGGAGAGCGTTCCCACGATCGCCTGGTTGGTGCGCGGCGCCCGCGCGTCTATGACGTCGGTGTCGCGGTACGGGTCAGCCCTTCGGATCATCTTCAGCTCCCCCTGAATTCCGAGTTTAGCCATCGGAATTGGTGCGGGCGCTATCTGTGTGCGAGGGGCACTGTCGCCAGAGCCGTGTACCGAGGACCTTTTGGCGAAAGGACACTCTGGACGACCGCGATCTCGCCGACCTCGAACCCGAGGGTCCCGATCGCGAGGCGTGAGAGCGCCGCGCCGACCGTCTTGGCCTCGGCCGCGCTCGCGTCCTCCACGACGCGGGCGAGGGTCAGATGCGGGGCGAGAGGACGGTCGTCGAAGCGGAGGCCGCGGCTTCGGAGGCCGGCGTACACGCCCTCGCCCAGCTCGATCACGCTCGCCGCGCCGTCTGCGATTCCCAGCCAGACCACGCGGGGCCGGCCGCGCTCGGGGAACCGTCCGGCGCGATCGAACGACAGCTTGAACGGAGAGACGGCTGCCGCGGCGTCGGCGGCCGCCGCGGTCACATCGCCGAGTCGCTCATCCGGCGTCTGCCCGAGGAACGCGAGGGTCATGTGGAGGTTCTCGGCCTTCACCCGGCGGAGCGCGGGAAGCGACGCGGGCAGGATCTCGAACGCGCGAGCCCCGAGGTCAGGCGGGAGCGGGATCGCAACGAAGAGGCGCACTCGCCCGACGGTACCGCGGGCGCTTGTTGCCTAGGAGGCGGCGCGCACCTGGTCGCCCACCAACAGCGCCAGGAAGGCGAGGGCGAGCAACACCGTGAACGCCCAGAGCGCAATGACTCGTGCGGGCTCACTGCGCTCGACGAGGGCAAGTGTTGTGACGATCAGATCAGCCATCGCTAGGGATTACAAGCATTTGGCGTGCCGGATGTTGCGGGTAGCGCTTGCTAAGCCGGTGTCGGTGCGGGCGCGGGCCCTTTGCCCTTCTCACCCTTCTCGCGGCGACGCTCTTCTCCAGCCGGCGCGCCCGGTGGCGTCTGATCCGGAGTTGACGCGGCGACAGGAACGCCGGCATCGGGCTCGCCGTCCATGAGCTTGTTGAACTCGTCCGCTTCGAGCGTTTCCTGCTCGATGAGCTTGCTGACGACGAGGTCGAGCTTGTCGCGGTTGTTCGTCAGGACCTCATACGCCCTCTGGCGGGCTCGGTCGACGATGTCGTGGACCTCGGAGTCGATGATCTTCGCGACTTCCTCCGAGTAATTCCGCTCTTCCTGGATCTGCCGGCCAAGGAAGATGAGCTCGTCGGTCTTGCCGTACTGGAGCGGCCCGAGCTTCTCGCTCATGCCGAACTTCGTGACCATCTGGCGAGCCATCTCGGTGGCCTTCTCGATGTCGTTCGATGCGCCCGTCGTGGCGTCTCCGCCCAGGTGAAGCTGCTCGGCGACCCAACCGCCCAAGGCCGCGGCGATGTCGTCCTCGAATTCCTTGCGGGTGCGGAAGTAGCGGTCCTCCTGGGGGAGCGACCAGGTGACGCCCATCGCCATACCGCGCGCCACGACCGAGATCTTGTGGACCGGGTTGGTGTGCTTGAGGAGCTTGAAGCAGAGCGCGTGTCCGGCCTCGTGATAGGCGACGATCCACTTCTCTTTCTCGGTGATGACGCGCGAGCGCCGCTCCGGCCCGAGCGCGACCTTCTCGAGGGCCTCCTCGAAGTCGATCTGGCCGATCTGCTTCTTGTTGCGCCGCGCCGCAAGGATCGCAGCTTCATTCACCACGTTCGCGAGATCGGCGCCCGAGAAGCCGGGCGAGATCTGGCCGATCCGGAGTAGGTCGACGTTCTTGTCGAGCGGCTTGCCGCGAACGTGCACGTCGAGGATCGCCTTGCGCCCCTTGATGTCCGGCCGGTCGAGCACGACCTGGCGGTCGAAGCGGCCCGGACGAAGGAGCGCCGGGTCGAGAACGTCGGGGCGGTTCGTCGCGGCGACAACGATGACGTTCGTCCCCGTGTCGAATCCGTCCATCTCGACGAGGATCTGGTTCAGGGTCTGCTCGCGCTCGTCGTGCGAGCCACCCAGGCCGGCGCCGCGCTGGCGGCCGACCGCGTCGATCTCGTCGATGAACACGATGCACGGCGCGTTGCGCTTGGCCTGGTCGAAGAGGTCGCGCACGCGGCTGGCGCCGACGCCCACGAACATCTCGACGAACTCGGAACCCGAGATCGAGAAGAACGGCACGCCCGCCTCGCCGGCGACCGCGCGCGCGAGCATCGTCTTGCCGGTCCCCGGCGGACCCACGAGCAGAACGCCACGTGGGATACGGGCTCCGAGCGACGAGAACTTCTCGGGGTACTTCAGGAACTCGACCACCTCGGTGAGCTCCTGCTTCGCCTCCTCGACGCCGGCCACGTCGTCGAACGTCACCGTCGGCTTGTTACCGATGAACATGCGCGCGCGGCTTTTGCCGAAGGACAGCGCCTGGTTATTGGTGCCCTGGGCCTGCCGCATCATGTAGAAGAAGAAGCCGCCGATCAAGAGCACCGGCAGAAGACTCAACACGATCGAGCCGACGATCGAGAGAGTCTGGCTGTCGGTCTGGAACTTCAGCGCCACCTGATCGGAGGCGAGGTGGGTCGCGTTGTAGTCCTGGACCGTCTTCGACAGGATCGTGTCCGGCTCGGGCACGGTCGTCTGTTCCTTGTGGGTATCGCTGTCCTTGAACTGGAGCGTCGCCTTGTTGGCGATGATGGTCACGTTCTTGATGCGGCCCGCGTTGACGTCCTGCTGGGCCTGGCTCACGTCAACCTCGGGCACCGGCTGCGTCTGCGACCGGTAGGCATACAGGAGCGCGAGCCCCATCACCACGAGGAGCAGGGTCAGGATGCCGTTCTTGAAGATCCGGTTGTCGAGATTCAGTTCGAGGGCCCTTTCCGCGGTCGCGTTGCGACCGAGTCCACTTTCGATGCTACCTGTCTAACGCGTGTAGGCCAAAGCTCGTTCCCAAAGTGCGCCGGAGCCGCTACCGCAAGGCGCGTTCCGCCCGCTTCTTTCGGCGGCTCGGTGAGTCCGGGGACCCACCAAACACCGTCTTCGCTCGCAATAACGGGCCAGCGGCTCCGCTGCGACGCCGGGATTTTCGCGTCGGTGAAGAGATCCTGAAGCTTCTTTCGCGGGCGGCCTGTCATCCGATCGCCGTCGAGCCGCTGCCGGACGACCAGCTCTCTTAGGAGCTTCTTCGGAACCTCGGCCTCCTCGGCTCCGTTGGGCTTCGCGGGTCCGCCAAGCATTAGCCGCCAGCCATTCCAAATTATCTCCCGCCCGAGGTCCATCGGGGTCACCGGATCGCTCTTCTCGACGGGTCTGTCGCCAACGATACGAAGCAGGCCGTACTCGCGGATCGCGCGGCCGCCGGGCAGGTCGAGAGACCTGGAACCGTCTTCGGTCGCGGAGAGATCCTCGAGCGCCGTGCGGTGTCGCGCTCCGAGCAGGGACCCAGTCGCCTCCCGCCACGCAAGGGCGAGCGCGCGGCCGCGGACCGCCGGCGCGAGGGCCGCGATGACGATCGCGTCCTTGTCGCGCGCGTCGGCGAGCGCGTTAGCGATGTCGAGGTCATCTTCGATTTGCAGCTCCGCGGCGGCTTCGGCGAAGCGCGCGATCGCCTCGCTCGCCCTCGGGTTGATCTTCGCGAGCTTCGGAAGCACCTCGTGACGAACACGGTTACGAGCGAACTTCAGCGAGCGGTTCGTCGGATCGGTCCGCGGGCGGATCCGTGCCGCGCGGCAAACCGCGACCGTGTCCTCGCGCCCGATCGCGAGGAGTGGCCGCGCGATCCCTTCCCGGAGCGGCCGCATGCCGGCGAGCCCGGAAAGCCCGGAGCCTCGCGTGAGGTGGAGGAGCACGGTCTCCGCCTGGTCGTCGCGGGTATGGCCGGTCGCGATCGCGGTGGCGCCGATCTCGTTCGCGGCGCGCCGGAGGAAGTCGTATCTTGCGGTCCGCGCGGCGTCCTCGGTCTTCGTCGGCTTATCGGCGCGGCCGACGCGGATCGGCGCGCCGATGCGGTTGGCGAGCTTCGCGACGAAGTCCGCGTCCTCCGCGCTCTCCTTTGGTCGGGTGCGATGATCGAAGTGGGCGACATGGATGACGATGCCGAGCTCGTCCGCGAGCTCCGCGAGGATGAGGAGAAGGGCCGTCGAGTCGGTTCCGCCGGAGACCGCCACGACGACCGGACCTGGTGTGAAGATCTGGTGCGCGCGGATGTAGTCGCGGACGGTCGCCCGGATCGCGGAAGGGATCACTGGTGGCTGGGGTGGGGATCGGACCCACGAACCTGCCGGTTATGAGTCGGCTGCTCTACCACTGAGCTACCCAGCCTCGCAGGTACTCAATTCTAGAGTTCAGGCGGTCGCGGAATCTCCTCGCGTGCAAGACGATCGCGAAATTCCGCTTCGGTCTCACTGCCCTTACGTTGGTTGCACCGAGCGCAGGCCGGAATGATGTTCTCGATGTAGTTCGTTCCGCCACGGCACAACGGGACGCGATGGTCAGCCTGCAGTGGTCCCGGACCGCCGCAATACCCACAAACGTACTGATAGTGGGTGACGAGCTCCACCCATTCGGCGCCGGTGAAATGACCTTCTGCCTCTCGACGGCGCGCGCGATAGCGATGGTCCTTCGCCCGCAGAAGATCCGGGTGCTTGGCGTAGTAGGCAGCGATGCGCGCCTTCTGAGCCTCAGGGTCAGGGGCATACAGAGCGCGCTTGTATTCACGGTTTCGCTGCCGACTTAGCTCTCGATGTGCCGCTCGCCAACGGCGCATTGCGTCTCGGGCTCTTTGCGGATTCTTGCGCATCCACTCGCGTGCGTAAGCGCGCTGTCGCTCGGGATCCTTGTAAGTCACGCCGCATATCTAGCAAGCGAGCGGCGTCGTGTGAATAGCCCAACCAACAAGAAAGCGCGGCCCTTGCGGCCGCGCCACTGTTGCGGGGAAAGGATTCGAACCTTTGACCTTTGGGTTATGAGCCCAACGAGCTACCGCTGCTCCACCCCGCGAACTAATTCTACCTCTAACGAGACCCAAAGAAGAACGCGAACCATCGCGCGATCCGCGACGGACCCTGACTCACGGTGCGAGCCGACGCGTCGCTCGCCTGCCCGTCACGCTGCACCGCGAGGATCGACTCATTCGGCGCGATGTACCCGTAGTCGCGGGCCTTCTGCTTCACGTAATCGGCGGTGTTCTGATTCGCGATCTGCGCGGCAAGCGCCTCGTGCTGCGCCTGGTCCGCGGCGAGGTCGCTCTGATAGCCCGCGATCTCGCGGCCGATCGCGTTGCCCTGGACGGTCAGGCCCACGAACGCCGCCGCGAGCACGAGGCCGGCCAACGCGAGAAACACCGCCGCGACCCTTCGACCGAAGCGAACGCGCGGAGACCGGCGGCGTGATCGCGAGCTCACCCGCGCATCATGCGGTACGGGTGAGCTCCGGGGGAAGAGGATCGCCCGGATTCCCCGCGGCGCGGTACGCGCACCACCCGACCATCCCGAGCCACGAGACGGCGGCGCCAGTGTCGCGGAGCTTGCGGGTGAACGCCGCCACGATCACCGGACGATCGCCTGGAACGATGGCGGCGTCGTTCCGCGATTCGTCGAGCGTCCCGGTCTTGTGCGGCACCTTCGCGCCGTACGGGAGGTAACGCAGAAGCATGGTGCGGTCCTGGCACTGCTCGAGGACCGCGAGGACCGCATCGCTCGTCGCTCGGTCCTCGCATTCTCCACGCTGGAGGCGCAGCAAAAGCGACACCGTCTCGCGCGCGTTCATGACGTTCTCGTGGCCGCGCTTAGCGGCCTCGAAGTCGTACATCTTTCGCGATAGCCGAGTCTTGGGACAGCCCCACTCGCGCAGGCGCTCCTCCACCCGCTCGATCCCGATCCGTTCGATGAGCCGGTTCGTCGCGGTGTTGTCCGACACGATGATCGCGAGCATCGCAAGATCTCGGAGGGACAGTCGATCGACGTCCCGCATGTGTCGGAGCACGCCACTGCCGTCGACGCGCTCGCCGACGCCCACGCGCTCGTCCAGATCCACAAGGCTGCGCGCCGCGTCGGCGTAGAGCGTCATCACGAGGGGCAGCTTGATCACCGACGCCGAGGGAAAGAGCTCGTCCTCGTTCTCGCAGAAGAGAGCGTGCCCGTCGGCGTCGGAGGCGAACGCGCCCGCCTCACCCTGTAGCGATGCGAGCGCCGCGCGCGCCGGAGCGAAGAGATCCATCCAGCGAGCCTAAGCGACCGCGCCGAAACCGACGACCGGTACGCTCCGTCCGTGAAAGCTCGGCGACTCCTCGGTTTGGCCGTGATCGTGGTCGCCCTCGTCGGGTGCTTCCCCGAGTCGCCCGCCCCGAGCGCAACACCGACATCGGCCGCGACGTTGGCGCGCCCGCGCTTCGAGCTCGCGACCTACATGTACGCGCTCCAGACCAAGGGGAAGATCCGAATTGGCGCACACGATGACGCCGCTCCCTTCTCGAGCCGCGATCCGGGCGGCCGGTATTCGGGATTCGAGCCAGACCTCGGCCGCGAGCTCGCGAAGGCGATTTTCGGCCCACGGCAGGACATCGATACGGTGATCGAGTGGGTCTCGGTGGATCCGAGCACCGCGGTGACGGCGCTCGCGAGCCTGCACGCGGACGTCGTCATCGCGCGGCTTCCGATCACAGACGAGCACGCCGCGGCGATCGATCTGACCGACACCTACTTCGTCACCGGTGAGCGGCTCCTCGTCCTCTCGTCGAATGACGAGATCAAGGATCTCGCGGACCTGGACACGAAGACGGTCTGCGTCCAGAGCGGCTCAGGCGTCGACGCGCACGTCATGGACGCGAACGATTCAGCGCGGACCCTCGCGCTCGACACGTATGCCTCCTGCGTCGGGGCGCTGCGCCAGGGGCAGGTCGACGCGATCGGGGCCGACGAGCTGACGCTTTGGGGCCTCGCGCGCCAGGAGCCGAACACCAGGATCGTCGGCCATCCCTTGTTGGAGCAGCGCTACGGCGTCGGCACGAAGAAGAACACCTCGGACCGTCAGGGGTTCCTCCCCTTCCTGAACACGTGGCTCGCGGGCGTGATACGCGACGGCACGTGGGGCCGCCTCTACGCGCAGCACATAACGCCGCTCTCAAAGGAGACCAAGACCAGCCCGTAGCCTGCAAGCGCGTTCCGATGTAGGGGCGTGACCGAAGACGAGCTTCGCGAGTACATGGAGGAGTGGCGGGACTTCGGCTACCTCTTCATCCGCGCGCGCTGGACGATGGACGGTGCGAGGAGCCTCGTTGAGGCGGCGCAACGCTTTCGCGATCGCGCCGAGACGCTCGAGCAGCTCGCCCGGGCCGGATTCGAGCTGGACCAGCCAGCGGACAACGGCTTTGCCGTCGCCGTCCGCCCGGGCGAAGAGTCGCCGATGCGTCTTGTCGAGGAGGGCGAGTGAGCCAGGAGGACACCCAGGACATCGACGTCGGTGAGCCCATCTATCAATGCCCGGACTGCGGGAGTCTGACGATCCGCGGGAAGTGGTCGATCGAGGGCGCGCGAACGCTCACCGATGCCGCGCTGATGCTCCGCGACTACGCGCACGAGCTCGAGCACATGCGCGCTTCCGGCCTCGAGCTCGCCAGCCCGGTCGAGGCCGACTACGGAATCGTTCGACCCGGTGGTGCCTTGTCGGACGACGACACGGAGGATGAGGAGTGACGCTGCATCCGCGCCTGTACCTTCTCCCGGGGGGCCAGAGCTACCGTTCCGACGCCCTCGACAGCGAAGGACGCGACCGCATTCGCGAACCGCGCCGCCGTTTCGAGATCGTCGCCGTCCGCGAGGGCGAGCCCGAGGCCGGCACAGAAGGCGTCACCCGCGCCGGTCTGATCTATCACCTCGTTCGCCGGAAAGCCCCCGACCTCGACCTCCCGCCCGCCGCGTAGAACGATCGCGCCCCGCTCGGCGATGGTCACGATCACCGGAGCCGTCTTCGCCCACCCGCGCGCGAGATCGAAGTCGCCCTCGATGTCCTCCTCGCTCACGACCACGACGCTCACCCGCTCGAGCACGTCGTGCGCCTCATCCCACTCGCGCCGTCTCACCGTGCCGTCCGCGTCCCATGACCGCAGATAGCCCTGAGCTGCCAGGACCCGCGGTACGCCGCCGTACACCTCGAACACCGAGGGCTCGATCTCGTGCGCGATCGACGCGAGCACGACGGAACGGGTCTCTCGTAGAGCCGAGGGGATCGCGTTCGCGCCGATACTCTTCGCGCGCGCCTTCAATCGGAGCCGCCGGCGACCATCGACGTACCGGAACGAGAACGTCGTGGTCACCTCGCTCGGTAGCGCGTGCAGCTCGATGCCGAGCTCCTGACAGCGCGCCGCGAGCCGGTCACGCTCGTTCGGGCCGACGCGCGTGAGCAGGGCGACGCGGTCGCCGAGGCATGCGGCCGCGGCCGCGGCGTAGGTCGCGGTCCCGCCGATGCGCCACTCCGGATCGCCTTCGAACTCGTCGCGCGCCGCATGTCCGATCGAGACCAGGTCGAACATCACACGTTGAAAAGGACGTGGAGTACTTCGCCATCTTTTACGGGATAGGTTTTTCCTTCCGTGCGCATGACACCGAGCTTCTTCGCGTTCGCCTCGCTTCCGGCCTTCAGAAGCTCCTCCCACCCGATCACCTCGGCGCGGATGAAGCCGCGCTCGAGGTCGGTGTGGATCGCACCGGCGGCCTGCTGCGCGGGCGCGCGGCACGGAACGGTCCACGCGCGGACCTCGTCGTCGCCGACCGTGAAGAACGAGCAGAGTCCGAGCAGCTCGTACGTTGCGCGGATGAGACGATCGAGCGCCGGCTCCGCAAGGCCGAGGTCCTTGCGAAAGGACGCCGCCTCGTCGGGCGGCAGCTCCGCGATCTCAGCCTCGAGCTTCGCCGACACGGGCACGACCGCGCTCGCGCGATGGGCTTTCGCGGCTTCGCGCACCGGCGCGATGATGCGCTCGGGATCGGCGACGTCAGTTTCGTCCAGGTTCACGGCGACGAGGACCGGCATGCGGGTGAGGAACCGGAAGCCGCGGATGGCCTTTTC
>DASWCR010000109.1:0-5281 GCA_036389995.1 Candidatus Limnocylindria bacterium
GCGGTTCCCGGCCTCGTCGAGCGTGACGCCGAGGTCGATGCAGCGGAGCACGTCGTGGAGACGGCGCCCTTCGGGGCGCGCGTAATGGACGTTGTTCGTGACGACGCAGCCAAGGCCCATCTCCCCGGCAAGCGATGCGAGGGTGTCGCAGAGCGCGGGCGCGTCGGGGTCGAGGTGGTCCGAGAGCTCGAGGTAGAGGCGCTCGCCGAACACAGCGCCGAGCCGTGCAAGAGCCTCGCGCGCCGTGTCGAGATCGCCCGCGCGGACCGCCCGCGGCACCGCGCCATTGGCGCAGCCGGTGAGGGCGAAGAGGCCCGCGGCGTTCTCGGTGAGGAGCTCGAAGGTCGCCTTTGGCTTCGTCTTCTCGCCGGCGAGCTGGGCCGCCGAGATCATTCGGCAGAGGCTGGTCCAGCCTTGACGGTCGCGGGCAATGAGGACGACGTGACCCATGTCCTGGAGTTGGAGCTCCGCGCCGAAGATCGGACGGAGTCCCCGCTCTTTCGCGGCGTTGGCGAACCGCACAGCCCCGTACAGGCCATTCGTGTCGGTGAGAGCGAGCGTATCTAGACCCTGCTCGACAGCGGCGTCAGCGAGGTCGTCGACATCCGACGCACCGTCGAGGAAGGAGTAGTTCGAGTGGGTATGAAGCTCGACCCAGCCGGCCATTTGCGGGCTCCCCACCGCTCCCTGGCCGAGAGCGTATTAGAACGTCTGTTCTAGACTACCTGAGCCCGCTTCTGGAGGCGGCGATCGCGCTCAGCGACGAGTCGGCTGATCGGAGTGGCCCGGAGTGGATGGGCCGATCCGACGAAAAGGCCGACATCGTCGTCATCTTCCGCAGGGCTGGGTCGAATTGACTCGACAGCCGCCATCCCGAGGGCCGCGAGGAGAACAGCGAGCATCTTCAGGACTCCCACTCACCGGAGGAAACAGCCTCGCGGACCTCATGGGTCTCCCCCGCTTGAGCGATCTCCGTCGCTACGGCGATGCAATACGAGGCGCCGCCTCTAAATAGCGCTCCTTAGCGGATCGTCGCGGAAAGACTCGCGGCCGGCGACGTCAGCGTGCCGTCGCTCGCGGTGATGGTGACCGTGACCATGTCACCCTTTTTGCCGTTGCCCTTGAGCGTGATGTCATAGCGGTCGGTCGTCGACGTCGTCGTGACCGTGCGCTTGACGACTCCATTCAGCTTCCACGTGTACACATACGTGAGCCCATCGAGGTCGGGGTCCGTACCGACGACGGTCGCGACGAGCACCATCTTCGTGCTCGGGGTCGTTGTGTTGAGGGACACGGCGACGGTCGGCGCCGAGTTCACGATGGTCGCCCCCGCCGTGGCGACAGCGCTCTCGAGGGCGCCGTCGGACGCCACAAGATCCACGGCGACAGCGTCGCCGTGGTCGCCGTTCCCGGGGAGACCGAGATCGAAGCTGTCCGATTGGTTGACGCTCGCCGACGTCCGGCGCACGACACCATTCACCTTCCAAACGAACCGGTAGCTCAAGGGGTCGTTGTCCGGGTCGCTCGCGACGGCGGTCGCGCTCAGAACGGCGTTGGTCGCGGGGGCATTGTTGCTGAGGCTCACGGCCGCGGTCGGAGCGCTGTCGCTAATCACCACCGAGGTGCTCGCATCGGTGCCCAGCTGTCCGTCGCTGGCCGTCACGCGCACGTTGACGGTGTCGCCCCGATCACCGTTGCCGGCCACCGAAAGATCGAGCGTCGATGTAGTGGCCCCCACGATCACGGCTCCATTTCGCGACCACTCGTAGGAATACATGACTGGGTCCCCGGCGAACGAGGAGCTGAGATCGGGATCCACAGCGAACGCGTTCGCGCGGAGCGTGTCGCCAGTGAACGCGGTCGACGGTGAAAGGGTCAGGCTCTGGAAGACTGGGGCATGGTTGTTAAGGTCGAGGGCGAAGAGGGTGCTGTCCTGCGGCGGGTTCCGCGCCGGATCTCCCAGGTCGTTGTAGTTGGCGACGTACAGACGCCCGTCCGGATGGATGAGCGGCAAGCCCGGCCGGAACATAGATATGCGCATCGTCTCGGCGACCTCGAAGCTTGCGTCATCGATCCCGTAGATAGCACCGCTGGACGAGCTTCCAACGGTCGACACGTACACACGTCCCCTCCCCGGGGCGAGCGCAATCCCGAGAGGAAAGCCCGCGATCGCGGTGGTGTGCACGAAGGCGAGCGTGTCCGCATCAATGACATACAAAGTCGCGGCCGAACCGCCGCTCGGATCGAAGCCAGCGACAAAGACAAGATGACGGACCGGATCCACCGCTAGCGCGTAGCGGACAGCGCTTCCAAGGGCGACCTGTCCGATCGAAGAGAGATCACGATCATCGAAGACGAAGAGTTGCGGGTCCGTGTTCGAGCCATCTGTGAGATAAAGCCGGTGCAGTTGAGGGTCTACCGCGGCCCCGAACCATGCGCCGCCGCCGACGGGCGCAGGCGTCGACATCACCACGGAGTCGGTGGTCGTATCGATCGCGACCAGATCGTGGCCTCCGACGAAGAGGCGGCCGGCAGGCGCGTCGAGGGCGGGCATCAACCCGCCAACACCCGACAGGCTTGCGAGCTGCGCGCCGCTATCCAGATCGAACACGTCGACCGAGTTCTGGCTCGCCGAATATGTCGCGTTGGATGAATAGAGCCGGCGGCTCGCGGAGTCGGCGATCACGAAGTTGGAGGTGAGGCTCGTCAGGATCCTGCCAACCGAGCCTCCCGCGGGATCGACGACGGAGACGAGGCCGTGCGGTGGAGCCGACGGATGGTCGATGTCGTACACGACCGCGGCGCTGTTCGCGACGTAGACCTTCCCCGTCGACTGGTCGAGGGCGAGCCCGAAGGGCGCGGCGCCGACGGGCCAGCTCGACGCGATCGTCGCGGCATGGCTCGCCGGAGTTCCGACGAACGTGAACGCGAGCGCCCCCGCCAAGCCAAGCACCACTAACCGACGCATCTGGCGCGTAAGGCTCGCTTGACTGGCCGGTCATTCGCAATTGGCCGCTAGTCCCAGGACCTTCGGCTAGTCCATCACCCTCTGCAACCACCAGGCGCCCGAGCGCCTGTCTCCGTAGACATCGCACACCAGGCCGTCCGCGGTCCGAAGGGTCACGTAATCGCGCGAGACTCCTTCTTTCCACCAGTCGGCTTCCACGCGCCAGCGGCGCAGCTGCTCGACGACGGTATGGCGATGTCCCGCCACGATGAGCGCGACGAGCTCGCCTTCGTCCCAGAGCAGCTTCGCGGGAAGCGGTTCGGCGAAGAGCCTCATGGGGTCGTCCACATAGGAACATCGCCCAACTGCGAATTTCGTAATTTATGATATTCTTTCCGTATGGCAAAAGCCTCGGCGGTTCTCACCCTGCGCCGCAACGGCCAAATCACCCTCCCTTCGGAGATCCGCCGCCGCATGCGCGCGTCTGAGGGTGATGTTTTCGTGGCCGAGGTGCGCACCCCCGACGAGATCGTCCTCCGCAAGAAGAGCCTCGTCGACGCATCGCAGGCGTACTTTTGGACAGACGAATGGCAGCGCGGTGAACGCGAAGCGCAGGAGGACATCCGGCGTGGACGCGTGAAGCGCTTCCGTTCCGCCAAAGCGCTTATCTCTGACTTGAAGCGGTGATCTTCGAGCGGACAACCCGCTTCAAGCGGGCCGCAAAGAAACTCGCTGCCCAAGACCGGGACCGACTCACCAAAGCACTGACTTTGTACGAACGAGACCCAGCGCACCCGTCGCTCGGCATCAAGCGCATCCAGGGGACGCGCGGGATTTGGGAGGGCAGGGCCTCCGACGCCATTCGCTTCACGTTCGAGAAGATCGAGGGCGGAATCCTCCTGCGAAATGTGGGCTCGCACGATGCGACGCTCGGGCGACCCTGAGCTTCTCATGCGATCACCTCCACCCATTCGCTCGCGCGCTCAGGCAGGCGCGCGCTGTCATCGGCGACGCGCGCGCGAAGGACAGCGCCTTTGCCGAGCTTCGCGCGGAGATAGCGCGCCGTCGCGATCGCCTCCTCCTCGCGCGCGCCGTCCGGCGCGAAGAGGCCGATCTGCCGACCACGCGCGGCCTCGACCTCAGGCACCTCGAGCGCGCATCCGGTCACGAGGCCAAGCTCGGCGCGCTCTTCGAGCGCCCAGCGGAGCGATCGCAAAAGAGCGGCCGCTTCGCGGGTCGGCGGAAGCACGGTCCGCTCGATGCGCAGTGGGCCCGCGCTCTCGCGATCGAGACGCAGCTCGAGCCGCAGCGCGGCGAAGCCATCTCGCGCGAGCGCCGCGGAAATCTCGTCGACCACGACCCGGAGGGCGAACACGAGCTGCTCCCGCGAGCCGATCGCGTCGTCCCACGCGCGACGCGCGCGAATCCGACGCAGCGGGGCCGATGCGCGGACCATGTCCCCGTACTCGCCGCGCGCGAGCGCGTGGGCCCGGGCAACGGCACTCCCGAACCGATCGAAGACCGACCCGCGCGGCAAATCGGCGAACTCGCCGACGGTCCGCAGACCGAGCAGTCGCAGCTCTTCGTGGACCTTCGGGTCGACCGGCACCACGTCGAGCGGCAGCGCCGCGAGGAACGCGCGGCCGTCGTCGACCGAACGCACCTCTCCCGGCGGCGTTCGCTCCGCGAGGACGCGAGCGACGAACGGGGTCGGCGCGATCCCGGCCGACGCGCGAGCGCCGACTAGCGTGCAACGCGCCAACACGTTCCGCGCGACTCGAGCGGGCGCACCGAGAAGGTCTTCGGTGCCGGCGAGGTCGCAGGCGAACGCGCCGGGATCGAGCACGCCGACGCGCGGGAGAGCGGCATGGAGCGTCGCGAGCAACCGGCTATGCAGTTCGGGCGCGTCCGTCACGACGATCGCGAGCGTGACCGGATCTCTCATACGGCGACCGTCGCGAGATCGGCGCGCGTGCCAAGGTCGGCGAGCGCACCCTCGAGCGACGTGACGCAGAAGAGCGCGCGATCGCTCGTGTGCGCGCGCCCAACCGCAAACGACCACCCCACGGTGCGGTCGAACCGACGCTCCCACGCGACGCGTTCAAAGACGAACGTTGGGATCGCGAGGCGTCGCCCACGCTCGCCGGCCACGACGAGAAGTGCGGCGGGCGATCCTCGGACCGCGGACAGCGCCGGCGCGATGTCATCGACATTCACCCCACCGAACGCCGGGTCGCCGACGTCGACAACGACGAGACGGAAGCCCTCGCTGCGCAGCGCCGCGGCTGCCGCGAGCGCGAGACCCGTGCCGCGCGCGCGCACGACGACGAGCCG
>DASWCR010000110.1:0-18406 GCA_036389995.1 Candidatus Limnocylindria bacterium
CTCCTGTCCCGCGAGCACGCCGCCGGTGCGTCCCAGGCACGGTCCGCATCCGGAGCTGCCGATGACCGCGCCCGCCGCCGAGAGCGCGAGGAGTGTGCCATCGGCCATGGCGTCCTCGAACTGCCGGCGCGACGACGGCACCACCTCGAGGCGGACCTCCGCCGATACACGCCGCCCGCGCAGCACCGCGACTGCCTGCCGCATGTCGACCAGGCGGCCATTTGTGCATGAGCCGAGGAAGACCACGTCGACCGGCTGGCCGACGGCCGCGGACACGTCGACAACTTGGTCGACCCGCGGCGGCACCGCGATCTGCGGCTCGAGCGTTGAGAGGTCTATGGTCACCTCGTTCGCGTACGCGGCGCCACGATCCGGGTAGAGCCAGTCTGGCGCCTCGGGTGTCGCGACGACGATCCCGGCCTTGGCGCCCATCTCGGTGGTCATGCCCGCGAGCGTGATCCGGTCGCCCTGAGGCAGCGAGCCCGCGCCGTGGAACTCGACGCACGCGTAGCGCGCACCGTCGGTCCCGATCTCGCGCACGACGCGCATGATCGCGTCCTTCATGGTCACGCCCCTGCGCGGGCGGCCGGTGAACGTGACCTTGATGGACTCTGGCACGCGGAGCCAGGTGCGGCCGAGCGCGAGTGCCACCGCGATGTCCGTCGCGCCCATACCGGCGCCGAACGCCCCGACCGCGCCGTACGAGTTCGAGTGCGAGTCGCTGCCGACGATGACCGTGCCGGGCTCGCAGTAGCCCTCCTCGACCATGATCTGGTGGCACACGCCCTCGCCCGCGTCGTAGAAGGTGGCGATCCCCTGCGCTCTCACCCACTCGCGGAGGACACGATGGGAATCCGCGACGACCGGCGTCGGTGCGGGCGCGGCGTGGTCGACGAACACGGCGACCTTCGTCGTGTCCCACACGCGCTCTTTCCCGAGGTCGCGCAGACCGGCGATGACCGCGTCGATGACCGAGTCGTGGACCATGACGCGCGAAACCGGAACGATGACGAGGTCGCCGGCCTTCGCGTCGCGCGCGGCGACCCGCGAGAGGATCTTCTCGGCGAGGGTCTTATGCAACGACCCACTCCCTCAGGAGCGAATCGAGCTGGTCCATCGACAGCGGCCCGGAGTCGGCGAGCGTCTTGATCTTCTTGGTGATCAACTTCAGCTCGTCCTCGCCGAACTCGAGACCGAGCTCCTTCGCGCGGTGGTCGATCGCGTGCTTCCCGGTGAGGCGATGCGCGACATTGATCGTTCGCTCGAGGCCAAAATCGGCGGGGTCCAGGATCTCGTAGCTGTTGGGATTGAGGTAGATGGCCTTCGTGTGCATGCCGGCCTTGTGGTGGAAGGCGTACTTGCCGGTCACGAAGTTGTTATAGGGGATCTCGATCCCGACGAGCGACGCGATGAGCTCGTCCAGGTCCCGCAGCTTCGGAAGGTCGTATTTCTTGCGGATCGCGGCCGGATCGTCGGCGTACATCCGCGCAACGAAACCGCCGAGCGGCGTGATCCCGTTGCGTTCACCGATTCCGAGCACGCTCGTGTCGATGTGGGTCGCGCCGCCTTCGAGGATCGCGTAGCTGTTCGCGATGGCGCATCCCGTGTCGTTGTGGCCGTGGAACTCGATGTCGCATTTCACGTGATGACGGAGCTCGACGGCGAGCGCGTAGCACTGCCTCGGGGTCGCGATGCCGACGGTGTCCGCGACGCCGACACGGTTCACGCCCATCCGGTCGACGGCCGTGTAAACCTTGAGGAGATCGCCCTCCGTCGATCGGAAGCTGTCCTCGCTCGAGAAGCGGACCTCCTTGCCATGGTCGCGGATGAAGGCGATCACCTCGCACGCGTCATCGATGATCTCGTCGACGCTCTTGCCGTGGCTGAACTCGCGCAGGATGGAGGACGTCCCGAAGAGAATGTCGATGCCGTCGACGCACGTCTGGACGGCAACGCGCGCGTCGTCCATGTGGCAGCGCACGTGCGTCAGCACCTTCGCTCGGAGCGGGAGCGCGGCGATCGTTCGGCAATCCTCGAACGACTGGGGAGACGCCACAGGCGAGGTGAGCTCGATGTACTCGACCCCGAACGCGTCGAGCATCTCCGCGATGGCGATCTTGTCCGCCGTCGTGAAGTGCGCGTTCGAGAACTGCTCCCCCTCGCGGAGCGTGGAGTCGATGATCGCGAATCGCTCGATCGGCACCGTGCCTCCTCAGCCACACGCGAGGACGGCCACCGGGCTCCTCATAAAAAAGAGAGCCCGGTGCGCGAACGTGCCACCGAGCTACTCGTGAGAGCTTGGTCACACGGCAGCGCTTCGCGGTGGAGTTTCCTCCGTCGCGACAGTCCGTCTCCTTCCGGAAAGCGGACCAGCCCCAGATCCCGAGACGGACCTCTGGCTTCGGCGGTCGCACCGTTCGCACCGCATCTGGCGGAAGCTCGTTCCTCCGCGGTACTACTGCTTGTGACCGCGCCTCTGGCCGGCAACGCGTATGAAGTTGTTGCGAACGAGTTTAGGTCTCAGGTTCGAGGGCTGTAAAGCCGCGCTCGCCTTCGTTAGGCTCGCAAGCGCTGCGAGGTGCGGTGACCGACATCCTGGTTGCGGACGACCAACGGTTCATACGCGACATGGTCCGGATCACTCTGTCCACGCAGGGCTGGACCATCGCTGAAGCCGCGACCCCGGACCAGACCGTCGATCTCGCCCACCGCGACCCACCGCGCGCGGTATTGCTGGACGTGAACTTCGACGAGGACGGGCCCACCGGGTTCGACGTCTGCAAGCTCCTGAAGAACGACCCGGCGACGAAAGCGATCCCGGTCGTGATGCTGACGGCACGCGACAGCTCGGCCGACCGCAAAGCGGGTCTCGCCGCGGGCGCTTCCCATTACCTCGTCAAGCCATTCGGCCCGATCGACCTCATCAACACCCTCCGGGGCATTCTTGGCGAGCCGCCGGCCGTCCAGACGCTGGGCCAGTACCTCATCGACGAAGGGATCCTCAGCCACGAGCAGCTTGCCGAAGCGCTCGAGCGGCAGCGCTTCTATGAAGCGCGCGGTCATCCGCGCAGGCTGGGCGAGGTCCTCGCGATCATGCGGGCGATCAGCCCCGAAGAGCTCGAGCGGGCTCTCGAACGACAGAAGAAGGAGACGAAGCCCTAGTCTTTCGACGAATGAGGCTTCGCACTTAGCGTTGCGCATCGGAGTCCTCACCGGCGGCGGCGACGCCCCCGGGTTGAACGCGGCGATCCGCGCGGTCGTCCTGCGCGCGACGGCACTCGGTCACGACGTGCTCGGCATCGCGGACGGCTGGGCCGGCCTGCTCGGTGAAGCCGAGCCACGTCCCCTCGGAGTCAGGGACGCGAATCGCATCCTGAGCGAAGGCGGGACCATCCTCGGCACCTCCCGGACGGATCCGCGTAAGGACGAGGCGTCTCGCCGCGCGGTCCTCGACAGCATCCGGCGCTGGCGCATCGACGCACTCGTCGCGATCGGCGGCAACGACACGCTCGGCGTCGCGCAGTGGCTACACGAGCAACGCATCCGCGTGATCGGCGTCCCGAAGACCGTCGACAACGATCTGTCCGAGACCGACTACTGCATCGGCTTCGACACGGCGGTCACGGTCGTCGCCGACGCCCTCGACCGGCTCCGAACGACGGCGAGCGCGCATCACCGCGTGGTCGTCGTCGAGGCGATGGGTCGCGACACGGGCTGGGTCGCGGCGTACGGCGGGCTCGCGGGCGGAGCTGATCTCATCATCGTCCCCGAGATCCAGGTCACGAGCGAGCAGGTCGTTCGGACGATGAAGCGGCATCGCGCGATCGGCGACCCCGACATCCTCGTGGTCGTCTCGGAGGCGGCGGTGATCGACGGCCTCGAGACCGAGACGGCCGTGGACCACGACGCCTTCGGGCACGTCCGCCTCGATCAGCGCGCGATCGGCGCCGTCCTTGCTCGGCTCATCGAACAGCGCACCGGGATCGAGGCCAGGCAGGTCGTGCTCGGCCACCTGCAGCGGGGCGGTTCGCCCACCGCGGTGGACCGGCTGCGGGCCACGCGATTCGGTAACGCCGCGGCGGACCTGGTGGACGCGGGCCGGTCCGGGGTGCTGCCCGTCCTGCGCGGCGGACACATCGAGGTCGCAACGATGACGGATGCCGTGCGCGAGGTGCGGCGCCTATCTGACGACATCATCGAGCTGGTCCGGCGGTTCGCCGGAGTCGTCGACTAAGCATGGCCGCGCGCCCGGCGGCGTATGCCGACCGGCTCGTCGCGACGCCGTGGATCGCCCTCCTCGGCTTCCTCGCGCTGAGCCAGACCGCCCATCTCCTCGAGCACGTCGGGCAGATGGTCCAGATCCACGTACTGCATCTCTCCGGCGCCAACGCCCAGGGGATTGTCGGCCAGCTCAACATCGAGTGGGTCCACTTCATCTGGAACGCGCTCGTTCTCGTCACACTTCTCGTGCTGCTTCCGCACTTTCGGACGAACCCGTGGCTCATCGCGGTGGCGCCGCTCGCGGCCTGGCATTTCGTGGAGCATTCGGTGATGATCGCGACGTACATTCAGACCGGCGTCTCGGGAACTCCTGGCCTGCTGTCGTCAGGCGGTCTCCTCTTCGGCGGTCTTCCGATCGCGCGACCGGACCTGCACTTCCTCTACAACCTCGTCGAGACCGCTCCACTGCTCGTCGCGTGGCTCGTGGAGATTCGCAGCGCTTAGCGGCGCCGACCTCCGCGCGAGAGGAAGAGCGAGAGCAGGACGAGGAACCCGATCGCGATCAGCATCGCGTAGAGCAGGAAGTTCGTTCCGTTGTCGGCCGCGGTCGCCGGCGGACTCGCAGCCGCGACCGGCGAACGGCTCGCGGTCGCGCTGGCAGGGGCACTTGTAGGAGCGGGCGTCGGCGATGCCGTCTGACTCGGGGTGAGTGACCGCGTCGCAGTCGGTGTCGCCGATGCCGTCGGCCCTGGGCTCGATGTCGCCGTCGGCGGAGGCGTGGTCGCGGCCGCGCTCGGCACCGGCGAGGAGCCGGCGAGGCTCGCGCACGCATTCGTGTCTTGCGACTCGACGGAGAGACAGACCGATTTCGCGCTCGGCAGCCAGGCGGTCCCGTCGGCCGCGGTCCGCGAGAGAGCCACGAGGACGAAGGGATAGTGAGCCGTGCTCGGTGCCCCGCAGGTCCCGACCTGCCAGGACGCCGTCGCGGTCAGCGTGTCGCCCGAGAATCCGGCAACGATCTGCGTCCCGATGCAGCGCCCGCCGGTGTCATTTCCGCGCGTGTACAGCGCGAGGACGTCCTTGTCGAAGCTCATGAATAGGGAGGTCGCCGCCGGGAACACGTTCGCGTCACCGAGGCTGTTGCGGTACGTGTCGTACTCGGCCTGCGTCACAAAGACACGCATCGTCGGCCGCTCGCCGAGCTCCGGGAGATGCCCGCGCAGCTGGTATCTCGCGCTGACCGCGGTGGCGGCGCCAGCGGGACCGCCCAGGAGTGCGACCAAAATCGCGATCAAGACCGCTGTCGCCAAGGCTCTTTTCATCGGTGACGCGCAGGATATGCGGCTCCGACCCGTTGCGGAGCCCTGGGCCTGTCGTTAGATAGCGGGGTGAAACACGCGCTGCTGCGGATCGGCGCGGTCGGACTGGCAAGCGCCGTCACCGCGCTGGTGCTGTTCGGAGTCGGGAGGCTCATCCTCGTCGGCGATCTCGGCGTGGCGTTGCCGTCTTTCTCACAGCGGAGCCCGTCGCCGAGCCCGTCACCGAGCCCGACCGTCTCACCCGCGGTGCTGAGCGATATCGCGACACCGAACCCGTCTCCGACGGCAGCCGCGCCCGCGCCATCCCCCAGAGAGACGGCGGCCCCGACCGAGGCGCCGATCGCGTTGACCTCGTTCCGCTTCGGCGCGCGGAGCTACGTGGGGATCGTCGTGCCCGAGGTCGGTCGCACATTCGCCGCGCCGTTCGCCGGAACGGTCGAGGTCCTCGTCTACCAGTTCATCGACGGCGAGGTGAGGGTCGGCTCGAACGTGCCGACACTTCCCTTCTATCCGTACATCTCCGTTGTCGCGGCCGATCGGAAGATCACATACCGGCCCGGGACGCTTCGCTCGGTCACCGAGCTCCTCGCTCGCGACGGAACACAGGTCGGCGCCGGTGATCCGCTCTTCCGTCTCGTCGCGCCGGGCCGTTCGTCGTGGACCACCTTTTACAACTCGACCGCGCCGTACCAGGTCGTCGTGTCGCTCCAGGGCCTGCCGAGCGGACGGGACCTCGACCCGACGCCCTATCTCTAAGCGGACTAAGCCGAGGTCGCTACTTCGAGGGCTTGGGCTTCGTCTCGGTAGTCACGCCGGAGCAGCATTTTCCGCAGCACGCTCCACATGCACAGGCCATGATCTTCACCTCTTGCGTTTCGTGGAAATGTACGCCACGGCCGCTAAGGCACGAAGGTCGTGGGCGTCGCGATGAGGTAGACGACGCCGCCCGAGCCGCCGATCCACGCACGCTCGAAAGCCTCGCGTCCATAGACCCGTCGCACGGTCGCGTCGCTCGTCGCGGCTGGGTCGTTCGCGATGACGTCACCTGACGCGCTGAACCCGATGATCACGAGGAGGTGCCCGTTCGTTCCATCGTTGTTGAGGAAGCCGGGCAGCGCGCCGCGCGCGTGCGAGATCGACGCGACGAGCGGAACGCCCGCGAGGATGTAGCGCTCGGCGTCGTTGAGCGATCCGAGCTGGAGCACGTGTGCGGAGAGGCCGAACCGTGACGCGTACGCCGTATTGAAGGGCCAGTTCCCAGTACCGCCATAAGCGGCGTCGTACGTGAAGCGCGCCGCGTAATCGACCTGCGGATCGGCGTGTGGACCGACCCACGAGAGCTCATCCGACGTGGGCCGTTTGTTCCAGTACTCGACGACCATCTCGGTCGACGTGGGGCTGCACCACGCTTCGCCGCCGCCGTCGTATTCGGGGAACTCGCCCGCATGGATCTCCTGCGAGTACCGCGGAACCGCGAGCTCCATCGCGCGGTCGGTGTAGCGGGGACTCGGATAACGCGGGGTGTAGCTGCGCGTATCCGACACGACCGCGTAGAGCCGTCGCACTATCGGCGAGGCGGCGGCGGTGCGAGAGAGCGTCACGCGAGCGCGATACGCCGTCATCTTTTCGGCGCTCGTCTTGAAGGTGTCCGTCTCGACCACCCCGTCCGCGTCGCTTTGGCCGCCGACCGACGTCCTGCGGATCGTTTCGTCGCCGTAGGCCCAGATGCCCATACGCCACCAGCGGGTCTCGCGCCCCGCCGCGGTGCGGGCCTGGATCTCGACCTCGATCCAGCTGCCGGCCGGCGTGTCGGCGCTCCACGATGGGATGAGCTGCGAGAACGGGAAGCGGGTCGGCTGCCACCCAGATGTCCAGATCCCTTTCGTTCCCGCGGTCAGGACGATCCCAGTCTCCGGCGGCTGCGCGAGTCCGACGTTGTCGAACTGGCCCGGCGCCCACCCGGGCGAGGTGTCCTCGATCGGCGCCGGAACGCGGGAGCTGACGCGGCCGGCCGGCGGCGCTCCGTCGGGGTTCAGAACGGTGACCTGCCAGTACACGCCTGCGTCTTCCATCCAGGTCGCGCCCTCGACGAGAGGCCTGATGTACAGGCGGTAGAACCCGGGCCGGTCGGGCGCCTGGATCGTGAACTGGAACCACGCGACCTGACCGGGTCCCACGTAGTCGCTCGGTTGTGTCGCGACACGGTTGAAGCGCGGCCATCCCGTTTGCGGCGACCCCATCTCGCCATTGCCGCCGAGAACGGTCGGCTCGTCCTGCCCAGGATCGCCGTTCCACGTCCCGAGGTAGGCGACCTCGCCCATGCGCCCCGCGACCCAGCCGCGCGAGCCCGAGTTATAGAACGCGACGACCGCATTCGAGCGCTCGCCAGGACAGAGCGTCGGATAGCCGCTCTGCCCGTACCACGACGCGTGGAATCCGGGAACGCCGGCCCCCACGCGGGCGGGCGGCGCGATGCCTGGACCCACGCTCGAACCGTTGCAGACGGCCGCCGACGGCGCGATCAGCGGTGCTGCGATGGCCGCGGGCGCGCCCGTCATGGAACCCGCGGTCAGAGCTATCGCGACAAGCAGAGCCCTCACTACGAGAAAACTACGTCCAGCCCGTCTCTGGGGCGTGCCAAGGGAGACTCGGGTGCCCCACGCAAATTCGAACCTGGCGACCCGCGCCCTGAACCAGGACGTAGGTGTCAGCGGCGAGCCGCCTAGCGCCCCTCGCTCGACTCGCCGCGGAGAGTCATGCAGGTGCTCATCGCGCGCGCGATGAGCCGTCCTTCGGGATCGGTCACGTCGCACTCGGTGAGCCCGATCGTCCGCCCCGCCTTCACCACGCGTGCCGTGGCGGTGAGGGTACCGTTCCGGAAGGGCCGAAGAAAGTTGATCTTCAGCTCGAGAGTCGTGAAGGTTTCCCCCTCACCGAGAGTCGACGCGTACGCGACGCCCATCGCCGCGTCGGCGACGTCGCACAGGACTCCGCCGTGGAGCGTTCCCATGGGATTCGCGTGCTGCGGGCCCGCCTCGAGCTCGAAGACCGCCTTCCCGTCTTCGACCGACGTCGGCCGGAAGCCGACGAGCTTTGCCACCGGCGCGCCCGACTCGTTCGCCCGCATGCCGACAGTGATCCGATCGATGAGCCGCGCCACGACACCTCCCGGGACGCTAAGCCGTTTTCACCAATGCCGCTTGTTGGAGGCCGAGCTCCTGGACTGAGATCTCTCTCATTTCGACTTTGCGGATCTTGCCGGTCACCGTCATCGGAAATGTGTCGGTGAATTTCCAGAACCGCGGGATCTTGTAGCTGGCGATCTGGCCTCGACAAAACTCCGAGAGCTCCGCTTCATTGCACACGGCGCCTTCGCGGAGCCTGACCCAGGCCATGACTTCTTCGCCGTACTTCTCGGACGGGACGCCGATGACGGAGACGTCCGCGACCGCCGGGTGGCTATACAGGAATTCTTCGACCTCGCGCGGATAAATGTTCTCTCCTCCGCGGATGATCATGTCCTTGATCCGGCCGACGATGTTGCAGTACCCATCCGTGTCCATGACGGCGAGATCGCCGGTATGCATCCAGCGGGAGGCGTCGATTGCCTGGCTCGTAGCGTCCGGGTTGTTCCAGTAGCCCAGCATGACGCTGTAGCCCCGCGTGCAGAGCTCGCCCGATATACCGCGCGGAACGATTCGACCCGTCTCCGGATCGACAACCTTGATCTCGACGTGCGGATGCACACGGCCGACTGTGCCGACTTGTTTCTCGAACGGATCGCCGATCTTCGTCTGAGTCGAGACCGGGGACGTTTCGGTCATGCCATAGCAGATGGTGATCTCGGGCACGTGCATTTTGGTCAGCACGCTCTTCATCACTTCAACCGGACAGGGCGCGCCGGCCATGATCCCCGTTCGGAGTGAAGAAAAGTCGTGGCTTGCGAACTCAGGGTGGTTGAGCTCCGATATGAAATGGGTCGGTGTCCCGTAGAGCGCCGTGCACCGCTCCTCTTGGATGGTCCTCATCACAGCGAGTGGGTCGAGCGCTTCGCCCGGGATCACCATGCACGCGCCGTGCGTCGTGCAGGCAAGGTTCCCCAACACCATCCCAAAGCAGTGATAGAACGGGACGGGGATGCAGACCCGATCGCGCTCGGTCAGATTCAAACCTTCTCCCGTGAAGAAGCCGTTGTTCAGGATGTTGTGGTGCGACAAAGTGGCGCCCTTCGGGAAGCCGGTCGTTCCAGATGTGTATTGGATGTTGATCGCATCGTCGAACTGAAGTGACGCTTCTCGCTCCTCAAGATCGGCCGGGCTGACAGCCGCGCCGCCGTCGAGCAACTTCGACCATGAGGATTCCAACTCGACGGTCGTCTCGATCGCGGGGCAACGCGATCTGACCTCTTCGATCATGTCGGTGTAGTTGGCCTTGCGGAAGCCTCTCGAGTGAATGACGACTCGGCAGCCAGATTGGTTGAGCGCGTATTCCAGCTCGTTCACGCGGTACGCCGGATTGATATTCACGAGGATCGCCCCGATCTGGGCGGTCGCGTACTGAACGATGACCCACTCGGAGCGGTTCGGCGACCAGATGCCGACTCGGTCGCCCTTGTTGATGCCCAGTCCCATCAGGCCTCGCGCGCACTCTTGGACCTGCTGCCAGAGCTCGGCGTATGTCGCCTGGTAACCCTGATGCCGAACCACGAGCGCGTCGCGCGAGCCGTAGGCCCGGACGGTCCGTCGTAGGTTCTGCGAGATGGTTTCGCCGAGGAGCGGTACCGACGACGTCCCCTGGCTGTAGGAATCCAGTTTCCCGTTGGCGACAGCGCCCACCGTCGGTACCTCTACATCCCGATCGGGTGCCAGACCGTCTTCAGCTCGAGGAACGCCGCAATGTCGTATGGGCTCTCCGAATCGGCGCGGCCGCGAACGATCCGCTTCACGTTCTCCGCGCCGAGCCTTTCCAGCTCGGCGCCGTCACCGTCCGCCCCCGTGAGATCGAGAGCGGCGACGTCCATGTGCGACGCGAGCACGGGCGCGAGCTCGCTCCGAAGACCCGTGAGAATGTTCACGACACCCGGGGGAACGTCGGCCGTCGCCAAGCATTCCGCAAGCTCGATCGCGACGAGTGGGTGCGACTCCGACGCGATCAGGACCGCGGTGTTCCCCCCGACGATCACCGGCGCGAGCCGCGACACGAGGCCGAGCAGCGGCGGCAGCGGCGCGAGGATGCCGGTGACGCCCGTGGGCTCGGGCACGGTGAAGTTGAAGTAGGGGCCGGCGACGGGGTTCGCCGAGCCGATGACCTGCGCAAGCTTGTCAGACCAACCGGCATACCAGACCATGCGGTCGATAGCGGCGGCCACTTCGTCTGGTCCGCTGCAGAGCGCCGCGAGCTCCGCCTGACGCGTCTCCAACATCTCGGCGATGCGATAGAGCACCTGCCCGCGGTTGTAAGCGGTCATCCCCGACCAACCCCCGCCCGCCTGACGCGCGATCCGGATGGCGTCGCGCAGATCCTTCCGCGATGCGCGCGCGACGTTCGCACCCTCAGCGAGGTAGGTGCGCCCGGACTCGGAGCGTGGGAACGCTCCTCCGATGAAGAGCTTGTAGGTCTTCTGGACCGGGAGGCGTTCGGTCATGCGTCGTCCAGCACGACGTACGGCTCGAGCCCGTGCCGTCCGCCCTCGCGACCGAAACCCGATTCCTTGTAGCCGCCGAACGGTGCGGCGGGGTCGAAGCGGTTGTACGTGTTCGCCCAGACCACGCCCGCGCGGAGACGCTGCGCCATCGCGAGGATCCGCGAGCCCTTCTCGGTCCAGACTCCCGCCGACAGGCCGTACGGAGTGTTGTTCGCCTTCTCGATCGCCTCGTCAGGTGTTCGGAACGTCAACACCGAGAGCACCGGACCGAAGATCTCCTCCTGCGCGATGCGGTACGACTGCGCGACGTTCGTGAAGACCGTTGGCACGAACCAGTACCCGCGCTCGGGCAGCTTGCAGGGCGGCTGGTAGATCTCAGCGCCCTCGTCGACGCCCGACTGAACGAGCGCCGAGATCTTGTCGAGCTGCTGCTTCGAGTTGATCGCGCCCACGTCGGTGTTCTTGTCGAGCGGATCGCCGACGCGCAGTGTCGCCATACGCCGCTTCAGCTTGGCGATGACCGTCTCGTAGATCGATTCCTCGACGAGGAGGCGCGACCCGGCGCAGCAGACGTGGCCCTGGTTGAAGTAGATCCCGTTGACGATCCCCTCAACCGCCTGATCGAGCGGCGCGTCGTCGAAGATGATGTTCGCAGCCTTCCCGCCAAGCTCGAGGGTGAGCCGCTTGCCCGTCCCGGCGAGGGTCTTCTGGATCGCCTTCCCCACCTCGGTCGAGCCCGTGAACGCGATCTTGTTCACGTCGGGGTGCGACACGAGCTCCGCACCGGTGAGGCCGTCGCCGGTGACGATGTTCACGACGCCGGGCGGAAGCTCGGCCTGGCGGAGGACGTCGCAGAAGAGCAGCGCCGAGAGCGGCGTCGTCTCGGCCGGCTTCAGCACGACGGTGTTGCCCGCGGCGAGCGCCGGCGCGATCTTCCACGCGAGCATCAGCAGCGGGAAGTTCCACGGGATGATCTGTCCGGCGACGCCCACGGGACGCGGCTTGCGGTTCGGGAACGCGTACTCGAGCTTGTCCGCCCAACCCGCGTAGTAGAAGAAGTGCGCGGCCGCGAGCGGGACGTCGACGTCACGCGACTCCCGGATGGGCTTGCCGCCGTTGATCGATTCAAGGACCGCGAACTCGCGCGAACGCTCCTGCAGGAGCCGGGCGATCCGGAAGAGGTACTTGGCGCGCTCGCTCGGGCGAAGCGTTGACCAACCGTTCGCGAACGCGTCGCGCGCCGCGCGGACCGCGCGGTCGACGTCGGCTTTGCCGGCTTGCGCGACCTCCGCGAGAGGCTCTTCACGCGCAGGGTCGATCGTCGTGTAGCGCTCGCCTGACGCTGGCTCGACGAACTTCCCGCCGATGAACAGACCGTAGCGTTCCTGGATCTTGACGATGTCACGCGCCTCAGGCGCGGGCGCGTAGTCCCAAGCGGTCGCGATCGGGGCTTTGTCCTGGCGCCGCGCGAGCTCGCGCTTGTCTTTAGTCAACGGTGAAGTAATCCGGGTTCTGGTACCGCCCGGTCCGCTCCTTGCGGATCTGCATGAGCACGTCGTTGAGCAGCGTCGACGCACCGAGCCGATAGCGGTCCGGCGTGAGCCAGGCGAGCCCGAGCGTCTCGTGGACCTGCACGAGGAACTGGATCGCCTGCTTCGATTGGCGGATCCCGCCCGCCGCCTTCATCCCCACGACCCGTCCGGTCTCCTCGTGCACGTCGCGGATCACTTCGAGCATGCAGAGCTGCACCGGTAGTGTCGCCGAAATCGGGAGCTTGCCGGTCGACGTCTTGATGAAGTCGGCGCCACCCGCGATCGCGAGCAGCGATGCGCGGCGCACGTTGTCGTAGGTGCCGAGCTCGCCGGTCTCGAGGATCACTTTGAGATGCGCGCGCCCCGCACAGACCTCCTTCACGCGGACGATCTCGTCGTACACCTCCGCGTACCGGCCCGACAGGAACGCGCCTCGATTGATGACCATGTCGACCTCGTGTGCGCCCGCCTCGATGACCTCGCGCGTCTCGAGCAGCTTCACGTCGAGCGACGACTGCCCTGACGGGAAAGCGGTGGCGACCGCGGCGACCTTCACGCTCGTGCCTTTGGTCCGCTCGACCGCGTACGGCACGAGGTTCGGGTAGACGCAGATGGCGGCGACGGACGGGATGTTGGGATCGGAAGGGTCGGGGCGGATCCCCTTCGAGGACAGCGCGGCGACCTTCCCCGGCGTGTCGGCGCCCTCGAGCGTCGTGAGATCCATCATCCGAATCGCGAGATCGAGCGCGAAGAGCTTCGCCTCTCGCTTGATCGAGCGCGTCGCGAGAGACGCGGCGCGCTCTTCGAGCGCCACGGCGTCGACGGATCCGAGGCGCGGCAGACGCGGCTCGAGCGGAAGCTCGAACCCGCCTGGAAGCACAGGTGCGGTGGCCATGTAGTGAGTTTAGGAGCGTGCGGGCTGGATCAGGGACCCTTCGGTGCGGGCTCGTCGAGGAACGGGATGACCGCGGCGGCGAGCGCCGGATCGCTGCCCATCGCGTAGTGGGTCATGCCCGGCAGGATCGGGAGTCTCGCGTTCGGACGGCCGGACCCATCCCACCCGCCGTCCCGCTTGCCGCCGCCGAGGAGCCCGAACATATCCACGGCGTGCGCGGGAGGGAACATCTCGGAGTCGCCGGCGACGATCATCGTCGGCACCTTGATCTGCGCGAGCTCCTTCGAGTAATCGAAGTCACCCTTCATCGCATCGCCGAGCTTGCCGAGCAGGCGCGGCCAGTCCTCGAGCCTGGGCGCGACGCTCGCGTACAGCTGGTACATCGGCGTCTGCTTCATCGCCTCGGCCGCTTGAGGGCCGACCTGTTCCTGCTGCGCGAGCATCTCGGGGTAGATGGCGTTTCGCCTGAGATTCGTCGAGACGATGACGAGCTTGCGCACGAGCTCGGGATGACGGAGAGCCGTGAAGAAGGCCACGCCTCCGCCGAGCGAATAGCCCACGAGATCGACCTGCCCGACCTTCAGGTGCTTGATCAGCGCGGCGATGTCGCCGGCCATCAGCTCCGGAGTGAGCGGCCGATCGATGTCGGCTGTGCGGCCGTGACCCTGCAGATCGGGGACGATGACCTGGTGTCCCTCCGCGAGCGCGGATAGGTTCGGCCCGAACGTCGCGCCTGAGGCGAGGCCGCCGTGCAAGAGGACGAGCGGCCGGCCGGTTCCGTGGATCTCGTAGTACAGCTTGATGCCGTTGACGTCCGCGTACGTGCCTACGCCTTTCTTGCCTCCCCCTTCACCCTGCGCGTCGCGTTCGGTCTCCTCCTCGGGAACCGTGACTCCTCTTGAACTGGAACTCATTGCTGTCTCCCCCTGACTTTGTGGACCGGCCTAGCCTATCGCCGCTCGAGCGCGAAAGCCTTCCGCACGACGCGCTTCACTGCGGCGCGCTCGGCATCAGCCGGCGCGTTCAACGTGATGAAACGGAGATCCTTGCCGGAACCTTGCAGCAGTCCGCTGCCATCGTCTAGCTCGCTGCCGCGGTAGAAGAAGAGTGTCGCGTGCTTCGGGAATGTTCCGATGGCAACGACATCGGCGTCGTCGACGGCGTAGCGTGCGAGCTTCCACATCGCTCGACTCGACCGCGGCGGCTTGCTCCGGTACGCGATCTCCTTCGCCTTCGGGGCGGCGGCTCGCACGGTGCGGCGGGCCGCAAGCACCGTCGGACGCACGGCAGGCGGGACCTTCTTCAGATGTCCAGCGACGGAGAACTCTGCGCTCGGCATCGGCAGGACTCCTCTTATAAATTGACCGCCAGCTTCGCGAACTCGGTCATCGCGCCGTTGAACAGGACATCGGAAGTCTGCGTCATCGCGATCGCGACGAGCTTCCTCGCGGGGTCGTTGAACCAAAAGGTGCCGTAGCCTCCGTTCCACCCGTACCGGCCGGGGACCGGCGACACGTCATCCGGCGCTGTCACGACGGTCATCCCGAAGCCCCAGCCCTGGCCGGCCAGTATCGGGTCGCCCCCGGCCATTTGTCCGGGGGTGAGATGGTTGGTCGTCATCAGCCTGACCGATCTCGGCGACAGAAGCCGTTGATCCTTGTACGTGCCCTCGCTTTGGAGCAGCCGAGCGAAGGCCAGATAGTCGTCCGCGGTCGAAAGCAGCCCGGCCGCACCGGACGGAAATACCGGCGGCTTGGTCCACACGCTCGGGCCGGTGAGCGTCTGCTGCTCCATCTTGCCCGTCTGGAAATTCGTCATGTACTGGCTCGGGAGCCGGCCGGTCCGCTCTGGCGAGATCCAGAAGCCCGTGTCCTTCATACCCAACGGCTCGAAGATGCGGGTCCTGAAGAAGTCCGGCAGCGCCATGCCGGAGGCGCGCGCGACGAGGACGCCCAGCACGAGCGATCCGGTGTTGTACTGCCACCTCTCGCCGGGCTGGTACATCAGCGGCAACGTTGCGAAGCGCCTGAGCCACTCGTCTGGTGCATGCGGCGTACGCGGGTCTGGTGGCCCCATCACGAGCTCCAAATCCTTTGCCGCGGTGACGATCGGGTATGGCGGATCGAACGTGGGCTCGAAGATCAGGCCGTGCCCCATGCGGAACGTCAGCAGGTCCTCGACCGTGATCGGGCGACGCGCGGGGACCGTCTCGTCGAGCGGCCCGTCGATGCGCCTCAGGACCTTGCGCTCGGCCAGCTCAGGAAGGAGCCGCTCGACGGGCTGATCCAATGCCAGCCTGCCCTCTTCCACAAGGAGCATCGTCGCCAAAGCCAGGATCGGCTTCGTCATCGACGTGATGCGAAAGATCGTGTCGCGCCGCATCGGCTCGTTACCACCGAACGCCATCACGCCGATCGTGTCGACGTGCACGTCCTCACCGTGCGCGACAAGCGTGACCATACCCGGGAGTTCACCATTCGCGACTCGAGCGGCCATGGCTTCGTGCAGCCGGTCGAGGCCGGCCTGCGATTTGGAATCAATCATCGTCACTACCCCAATGCTTGCTACTCGTCTCGCTCGTCACTGAATTCTGATGGTTTCGAAGCGGCGTCGCGCGGGCGGCGAGCAGCAGACTGAGCTGGCTGGCGCCTCAGGTCGAAGTCGAGATCACTGGTGTGACCGCCGTGGCGCGATGCTCGACCGACCAGCGCGGTCTGTTGGCGCTCGACGGCGTTGCCCCTGATCTGGCGGACCTCGCTCTCGAATCAAAGTCTCGTCGCCATCGCCGGAGGATCGCGTCGAGGCGATGCTCGCCGCCTGGCGGGAGCGCTGCCCGATCTACCTCGCGCTGATCAACCGCAGTCCGTCACGCTGACTATCGCTGGCCGTGCCGCAGCTGGTTAGATCGTCAGGACGACGTTCCCGGTCTTCTGCTCCGTTTCGACGTACCGGGTCGCCTCGATTACGCCCTCAAGCGGGTAGCACCGATCGACGACGGCCCGGTACTTTCCAGCCTCGATGAGTTCCTTGAGGAAGAGAACGTCCTGCTTCGTGTATCGCGGTGGTATTGAGAAAACCACTTTCTTGTCTCCGATGCGCGAGGTCCATAACGCCAGGAAGAGATTCCGGAGCCCGTCGGTCGCGAGGTAGCTGCCGCGCGGATTCAGTGAGCCTCTGCATCGCGCGAACGCGTGCTTGCCGACCGCATCGAAGATGGCGTCGTAGGTTTGGCCGTTCTTGGTGAAGTCTTCCTGTGTGTAGTCGATCACCCTGTCGGCTCCGAGCGATCGCACGAGCTCAAGGTTCTTCGTGCTGCACACCGCAGTGACGTCGGCTTCGAAGTATTTGGCCAGCTGCACCGCCGCGGTGCCGATGGCCCCGGACGCGCCGTAGATCAGGATCGTGTGTCCCTTCCCGAGAGCTGCCCCTCTTAGACACCACAGGGCGTTGAGTCCTCCGTCGCAAACCGCCGCAGCTTGCTCGAGGCTCATGTCGCGCGGCTTGTGCGCGATTCGCGCGCTCTCCCGCATGCAGATGAACTCCGCGTATGCGCCGAATCTGAACCCACTCGTGCCGAAGACCTGGTCACCGACAGCGAACTCTTTGACCGCTGCGCCGACTACTTCGACGTCACCCGCGAACTCTGTTCCGAGGATCCGCTGCTTCGGTCGGCGAATGCCCGAGATGAGGCGGCTGAGGAGCGAAACCGCAAGGCCGCTACGTCGGTTGGCTTCACGAGTCGCGCAGTCTGCCCGGGTGACCGCCACGGCGCGGACCCTGACGAGGACCTCGTCCTCCATGGGGACGGGCCGCTCGACCTCCTCGAGTCGCAGAACGTCTGGAGGCCCGTACCTGTCGTACACCACCGCCCTCATGCGTCGGCTTCCCTCTCTCGCTGGGGTGCGAGCGCTAGGCGACCGCGGGAATCGAACGCGCGATGAAAGTTTTGCAGACGGTGGGATCGGCGTCGACGCTGCCCTGGAGTGCGTCGGTACGGGTGAGTCGATGACGACGGCGTTCTCGATCGCACGCCCCGGCTCGATCGTGGGCGCCATCGGCGCTCCTCATGGCGTGGAGGTGCCGATCGAGATCGTGATCTTCCGCAACGTCGGGTTGCGTGGCGGCGTAGCGCCGGTGCGCCGATACATCCCCGAGCTCCTCGACGATGTCCTGCAGGGCCGCATCCATCCTGGGCGCGTGTTCGACTTCGAGACCGACCTCGAGCACATCACCGACGCCTACGCCGCGATGGATGGACGCCGTGCCATCAAGTCCCTGGTGCGAGTCGGCACGATCTGAGCATCTTGACGCCGGCACCGAGGGCGATCGCCCCAGTCGTACGCGGGCGCTGCGCTCGTGCCTTGCGCCTCGCATGAGACCGGATGACGCGGCGCCGATGTGCGGCTGATCTACAGGTAGTCGTCCGTGAGGCCGTCTTCGCGGACGAGAAATCGCGTTTTTCGTTAGAAACTCGCGAGCGACTCTTGAAAAGTCAGGGCAATCAGACGTACAAGAAACTCAGGGGCGGGGGAACGATCTCTGCGGGAAAAGGCAAGACCTCTGCGGTGGACGCGCAGAAACCCGCGCCAGAGGCGACGGCGGGAATCGAACCCGCGATGAAGGTTTTGCAGACTTCTCGCTGATTTTTCGATCGCGCTCATGAGTTCTTTAGCAATCTCGCAAATTCTTGCTCCCGGCTGACCCAACTCTCTCGGCGCAGACTTCTGTCGTTGCGGACGGATAACCTCAGGAACAAGTCTCGGAAGGCAGCGCAATTTGCCGGACAGATCGGAGT
>DASWCR010000111.1:0-8137 GCA_036389995.1 Candidatus Limnocylindria bacterium
CGCTCGTGGCCCTCGAGCGGCTCGACGCGCTTGAGCGTGAGACCGATGTCGCGATCTATCCCGTCATCGGGGTCGGTAGCGTGCCGTTCCGCGGTGGGCTCGCGCCGCGCAACGTCGATCGCGTCCTCGCGACGTATCCGAGCGTGCAGACGTTCACGATCCAGTCCGCGTTCAAGTACGACCACCCGCCGGACGCCGTGCGCGATGGGATCGCGAAGCTCGTCGCGCACGAGCGGGAAGCCCCGGTCGCGATCGATGAGGCGCGCACGATCGAGCTGCTCGACCGTCTCGTCGTGCGCTATCAGACCGAGGTGCAGCAGCTCGCACCGCTCGTGAACACCGTGTCGCGCGCCGTGCCGCGCCGCCGGCTGCGCAAGATGCACGTCGGTCTCTTCGGCTACAACCGCGCGAGCGCCGGCGTGAGCCTGCCGCGAGCCATCCCGTTCTGCGCGAGCCTTTACTCGCTCGGCCTCCCGCCGGAGCTTCTCGGTCTCGCGGCACTCACCGGTGCGGACTGGGCGTGGCTGCGCGCGACGATCCCGTCAATCGAGAGCGAGCTCGTCGATGCGGTGCGTTATCTCGACGGTGAGGGTCTGGAGTGGCTTCCGCCTCTGGTGCGCGAAAGCGTCGACCGCGCGCTCTCACTGATCGATGCGCGCGAGACCGACGCGGAGCATGTCGAGATCTCGCGCGAGGTCCGGCGTATCGCGCAGTCTGGCGGCGCGCAGATGACCGAGCTCATCGTGCGCGCCGCCGCGCTGCGGCATTTTCTCGGCTAGGGCGCGCTCACGTCCACATCGCTCGCCTTCACGAACGCGAGCCGATGGTTGAACTGGATCATGTAGAAGTCACTCGCGGTCGTGTGCAGAACGTAGCTGTCCAGGTTGTTGAAGGTGGTCGCCTCGTAGTAGTCGCCCTTCACCTTTTCGTACGCGACGTACTTCTGTCCGGCAGGGATCGAGTACATCGTCAGCGTCGTGGTGGAGATCGACTCGGGATACGCGCGCCCGTACACGGGGATCGAGGTGGCGCCGGCCTTCGGTGTGACGAGCGTCGCGGTCGTGTGCGCGATCTTCGTCTCACCGGGGTCGTAGAACCACACGGTGTTTCCGGCGTAGTAGAGCTGGTCCCAATCGCCCTGACGCTGCACTCGGTAGAAAGTCTGGCCGGTGTCGGCCTTGTCACCCCAGTCCGCCGCGCAGTCGGTGCCCTTCGTGTGGGTCGAGCTCGCGAGGCCGGGGTCGTTGAATAGGAGCGCGGGGTCCCCCGTCGGCGACGTGTACAGGTAGACGAAGTTCGCGGGCTGCGCCGCCTGCAGCGCGCCGGAGCCTTCGCAGTCGCGCACCCGCGGCATGTTCGTCGCGAAGTCGGGCGCGATGGTCACGACGTTGCCGCTGGTCGCGGTCGCCGTGATCGGCGCGCCGAGTAGCGCCATGTAGCGCGCCCAGTTCCAGAAGGGACCCGGGTCCCAGTGCATGCCCCGGACGAAGCCGGTCGTCGGGCCCGGGATGTCGTCGTGGCCGATGATGTGCGCGCGGTCGAGCGGGATGCCGTATTCCGCGGCGAGGTGCGTGGTGAGCGCCGCGGAGGCCTGGTACATCGCTTCCGTGTACCAGGTGGTGCCCTGGATCGCGAAACCCTCGTGCTCGTAGCCGATCGCGTGCATGTTCACGTTCCAGTTGCCGGCATGCCACGCGACGTTCTTCGTGTCCACCATCTGCGTGATCTGCCCGTCGGACGAGCGCACGACGTAGTGGGCACTCACGTAGTTCAGTGAGTCCTGGAAGATCTTGATCGTCGTCTGGTAGTCGGTCTCGGCGTCGTGTATGACGACGAACCGCACCGCGAGGCTGTCCGATTCGCGGCGGGCGAGATCGAAGTTCCCGTAATCACCAGGGTCTTTGGAGTTCTGGTGATACGCGGCCGGAATGAATCGGCACTGCACCGTCTTCGGGCAATCGAAGCTGGTGTGCTTGCGGTCGAGAAGCGCGAGAGAGCCTGCCGTACTCGTGTCCGGCGATGTCTTGGTCGCAGCGAGCGTCACGTTCTCGCCGCTGCTCGTCGTGCGCGCAGCACCCTTCTTCATGACCGCGAAGACGTCATCGGCGAAGCCCAGCGCGACGCTTGCCTCGTCCGAGCTGCTGTACTTCGCGACGGCGCCGTACCACTTGCCTGGATCCGCCGGCGTCGCGCCGATGGTGTCGCGCGCATAGCTCGCGAGCAGCGCCGCGCCCGCGCGGATGTTCTGCGTGGCGCTGGTCTTGATCTCCGCCGCGGAGACGCCGCTGACGGCGCTGGCCGCCGCGATGCCGCGGGGCCCTGCGACAAGCGCGGGCGTGGCCGCTTTGCCATCTGCGCCCTTTCCATCGAGCGCCGGCGCGCTCGACGCGTCGAGGAGCTGCATCGGGCCATATCCGCCCGCCGCGCTTGGCCGCGTGTCGGTTTCCCAGCGGCTGACGACGTAGGACACCCCGAGCAGGACGTTCTGGGGCACGGAGAACTCAATAGCCGCCGATGCGAATGCGGACTGGAGCGACGAGGGCGGTGCGGCGGATACCGGTCCGCTCTGCGCGAGGATGAGGATCGCGGCAACGACATACGCGACTCGTTTCGTCATGCCAAGCTCCTCCTCTTTTGAAGCGGGAGGGACAGTACCGATTCGATCAGCCCTGCCACAAGGAAACGGACAGCGGCTGGTTGGAACGCTCGCTGCTCGCACGAGTCAGCGAGCGCGTCTAAGGCATCACGACGAAGCGCGAGCTGTCGCTCCGACCGAAGACCTCGGGGAAGTACGTCTCCTCGGCGTGCGCCGGCGCGACGAAGAAGTCGCCGGGCGCCGTCGCGCGCGCGTAGTACACGTACTCGTACACGCCCTTCGAGAGCCGCGTGGCGCCGAGCACCGCGCGGTCGTCACGCAGATCGACCTGGTGCCACGGGCTGTAGTACCAGCGATACCACGGTGCGAAGTACGCGCCGCCGCCGAACTGTCTCTGCGCGGCCTGCGCGAGCTCGTTGTCCAGCTGCGCCTTGAGCGCGGGGTCGACGTTCTTCAGGCGCGCGTCGACCGGCTCGAGCCCGGCGGGCAGGGGATCCTCGACGACGACGTAGGCGTGATCGCTCTGCACCATGACCGTCACGGTGACCCGCACCGTGTCGCCGAGCTTCGCGGCGCTGACCGGTTTCGTCGGCGCGTCGAGCAGCGTGTACTGGTGAGAGACCGCGAAGCCGCGGTTGAGCGCGTCGATGCCCTTCGCCGGGGTGAGGTAGCGCAGATCGAGCGTGTAGTAGAGCCGGCCGGGCTTCTGGTAGTCGCGGGTGAAGGCGAGGATGCTGGTCGTGCCGGGCTTGAAGGTCGCGAGCGGGACCGACTTCGTCGCGGTCGTCGGCGTCGTGTTCGGCTTCACGAGTCCGGAGAGCACGTCCTTGGCGTCGAGCTGAACGGCGTAGCTGTAGTCGCCGGCGAGCTCGCCCGTCGACACCGCGTAGCTCGACAGGGCGAGCACGCCCATCGCGCGATCGATGGAGCTGTGCCAGCCGTTCGCGCCGCGCCCGACGACGAGCCAGCGCACCGTCTGCGGAACGAGCGCGTGCTCCGGCCGGATCCGCGCGATCGCGAGCGTCGCGAGCGCGGTCGTCGCGGTGCTCGTGAGGAAGGAGCCGCGCTTGTCCGCGGCGTCCTCCCAGTGATTGCCGTTCGCGCTCGGGATCGTGGCGCCGGCGAGGTCGTCGAAGAGCGCGCGGACTTGGGCATCCTCGTTGGTCGCGCCGCTCTCGGTGAGCGCGAGGAGGAGATACGCGCGGCCCCAGTTCCCGAGCTGGGCGCGTTGCTGCTCGAACAAAGCGCGCGCGGGGACCGCCGCCGCGTCGCGGCCGCCGGCCGCGGCGAGCGCATACAGGAGGAACGCCTTCTGGTTGATGTCCGGCGGGTGCGCGATGTCGGTCGAGCGATTCACGTAGCTGAACACGTAGCCGGTCGATGAGCGGATGACGCCCGAGTCGACGGAGATGCCGTCGCGCTGCGCTTCGCCGAGCGCGATGAGCGCCCAACCGGTCACGTTCGGATCGGTCTGGCACGTCGGCTGATCGCACCACGGCCATCCGCCGTCGGGGCGCTGCCGGCCGATCAGTCCGGCGACGTCGCTCGCGATGCGGCCGTCGCGATTGCTCGATACGCCCGCGCTCTTTTCGGCGCGCCGAACCGCGAGCGTCGTGATGAGCCGGCTCGCAACATACTCCGCACCTTCGTATGGCCGCGGCTCCAGCCAACTGAGCTCGTCGGACATCGCGCCGGTGAGCGCCGATTGCACCGACACCGAGAGCGAGCCGTGCTTGGTGTCCGCGAAGTTCGGTAGGTACACCGCCTCGAGTTGACTGTCTTTCGTGACGATGCCGCCGGTCGCGGTGGTCTCGGGAGTCATGTCGATCAGCACGGGCAGCGTCTGCTCGACCGCGTCGGAGAGGTCCGCCGGTCCGGTCGCGGTGAAGGTGAGCTTCGCGGTCCCCTCGGCTTCGACCTTCGCGGGCCAGCTCACGATGACCGATTCGCTCGGGTGGATCGTCACGCTCTGCGCGAGCGCGCCGGTCACGGTGACGCCCTCTGCCTTAAGGGTCACGTTCACGGCCGCGTCGGTCTTCGTCGCGTTGCGCACGAGCGCGCGCAGCTCGACGGAGTCACCGACGCGCAGCACGCGCGGCAGGGCGGGCCGGAGAAGGAGCGGCTGCGTGGCAAGGAGCTCGTTCGTGCCTTCGCCCACCATCGTGTCGCCGCTGATGGCGCGCGCCTGCATGCGCCAGGTGGTGAGGTTGTCGGGCATTTTCACGTCGACGCTCGCGGTGCCGTCGGGCTTCGTGACGACTTGCGCGCTCCAGTACGCCGTGTTGCGGAAGTCCTGCCGCACCTGTTGCCCGACAAGACCGCTGCCGCCCTTACCCTGCTTGGGCGCTTCGGCGATCACGTCGTTCCACCTATCGATGGAGACGGCCATCGACGATCCCGTTGTCACACCCAGACCGCGCTCGAACCAGAACGCGCGCAGGCCGTCGGGTCCGCGTTCGTCCTGCAGCGAGAGCACCGCCTTGTCGACGACGGCGAGCGAAACCTCCGACCGCACGCCTTTGCCGGCCTTGTCGGTGACCTTGATGTCGTAGCGGACCGTATCGCCTGGCTTCGCCTGATCGCGGTCGGGCCGAACGCTGACGTTCAGCACGCGCGTCGCGGTGGAGACCGGCAGCTCAACATAGCCGACCTTGTAGCGCGGGATCGGGTCGGCGGAGGTCGGCGGCCAGTACATGACGACCGAGACGAAGACGTCCGGCACCGATGGATCGGTGATCGGGATGCGCAGGCGCTCGCTGTTCGTCGCGAGCTTGCGGACCTCGCGCGTCTTGATCTTGCCGCGCTCGATCGTGATGAGTGCCTGAGCGCCGGGGAACGGCGCCGGCACGAGCACCTCGGCGGTGTCGCCGACCTCGTATCGCTCCTTGTTGGCGATGAGCTTGATCGCGTCGTCGTTCGTGACCTGCCAGAACGCCCGGGTCGTCCCCCACACCCAGAGGAACGTGGCCGAACGCGACGTCCGGCCCTTCGCGTCGGTGGCCTCCGCGACGAGTCGGAGCGTTCCCGACTTCGTCGGGCGGTAGAAGACGGCGCCCTCGCCCTTCGCGTTCGTCCGCGCCGACAGCGTCGCGACGAGCGTGTCCTTCGGGTCGCTGCGATAGCGGCGGCCGCCGCCCGGGACTGTTTCCTTCGTGGTGATCCATTGGCGGTCGTACACGCGCACCGTGACCGCGCGGTCGGGAAGGATCTTGCCGTCGGTGTCGACCGTGACGAGGTCGATGCGCGCGTTCGCGCCCTCGTTCGCGACGTACTGCGCCGGGTGTATGCCGGCGTAGAGCGAGGCCGGGTGCACGGTGACCGTGGTGCTGCCCGCGACGGCCTGGCCGTTCTGGTCCTGCACCGTCGCCGAGAGCGTGAACTGCTGGGCGCCTTCCGAGGTCGCGAGGGCCGCGGGTATCCCGAAGCTCGCGACGCCGTTACCGTCTGTTTTCGCGGAGCCCTTCGCGCGAAGCGCGTCGCGCGAGACGAACGGCTTGCTGTAGTCGAAATCGTTGAACGAGAAGTACTCGTAGCCCGGGACGCGGAGCGTGTATGGGTCCGCGAGCGCCGACCACTCGAGGCCCGCGCCGCTCACCGCGCCGCCGAAGAAGAAGCTCGCCGTCGCCTTCGCGTCGATCGTGTCGCCGTCGACGTACGAGGCCCTCCCCGCCGCGACGCCCACCTCGAACTCGGGCTTGCGGAACTCGGCCACGAGGAAGCTGTTGCTCGCGACGTTCCACGGGTTCCCGCGGGTGTAGCTGATGCTGACGACGTAGTTGCCGGTCGGCGCGTCGCTCGGGAGCACGAAGCTGCCCGCGAAGGAGCCGAACTCGTTCGGATGCGCGGAGTCCTGGCGCACCTGCTGTCCGCGTGCGTTCACGATCGCGATCTGGAATGTGGAGTCCGTCGGCGGGAGGCTGTATGAGGCGTCGTTGTCGGCACGGACCACGCCCTTCCACTCGACCGTCTCGCCGGGCCGGTAGATCGGGCGATCGGTGTAGAGGTGCCCGACCCACTCGCGCGCGTAGTAGTCGCCGGGCAGCGAGAACTGGTACGCGTTCATGCTCGGCCAGCGCGTGCTCGTCACGGCGTTGCGGCCGCCGCCGTCGATCCAGAGGACGTACGAGCGGTCGCCCGAGTAGCCGAGCACCGGCACCGGCACCTTGAACGAGGCGAGACCGTTCGCGTCGGTGCGGATCTCGGTGGGCTCGAGGCCCGGACCGTTGCCGCGGACGTTGACGCCCTTGAGCGGCGCGCCCGTGTCGTGGTCCAGCGCCCACGCGAGGAGCTCGTCGTTCGAGAGCTTCGTCACGAGCACGGTGTCGACGACCGCGAACGCGACGTGCGATGCGTACTGGCCGCTCGTGTTGAGGAAGTAATAGCCCTTCGCGAGCGGGCCTTTTCCGCCGGAGAGCGATGTCGACCCGAGGATGACTTCGTCCTTGGTGCCGCGGTTCGTCTCGGTCCAAGTGCGGAGCTTCAGCGACGGTGACGGTGTGAATCCCTGCATCGAGCCCGGCTCGTGCATCAATCGCCGTCCCTCATCGGGCGTCACCTGCCAGAGCGTGAAATCGACCGACGGCATGTTTGTGCTCTGGAAGTAGAGGATCGGTTCGGCCGACGACGAGTAGACCGCGGCCGAGCTGTATCCCGGCACCGCGAGCGACACCGATGGAATGGGGGCGCCGGTGGTGAACGTGAACTGGTAGCCGCCCATGGCCTGCCCGTAGCGGTCGGTCGCGCCGGGACGCAGCGTGACGGTGTACGTCGTCGAGGACTTGAGGCCGACGCTCACGGTGATGCCGTTCTCGCTCGTGTAGACGTTCCCCTCGAGGTCTGCGGCGCTGAATCCCGAGACGCTCACCTTGTCTTCGAGGGTGGTCGGATCCATCGGCGTCGCGAAGTTGATCCGAATTCCGTAGCGCTGCGCGTTGTGGTCGCCGTCTGATGGACTTGTGTTGGCGACCGACGGCTGCGCGATCGTCGTGAATGTGGACGTGCGCGGATTCGCGCTCACGCCGCCGTGCGCGCCCTTTAGTCCCTTGTCGAGCGTGACCTTGTACTGCGTCTTCACGCCGAGACGCTCGCTCGGGTTCCACGACAGCACGGTCCGAGCGTCGTTCCACTTGAGCGTCCCCGGCGGCACCGCGCCGGTGTTGGAGTCCTGGATGCTGAAGCCCGACTGCGCCGCCGGATCCATCGGCTGGTTGAACGTGACGTCGACCTGCTGGTACGGCCCGCAGTAGATCCAGCTCGTGTCGGGCTGGATCAGATCGACCGCCGGCATGATCGTCGTGAACGTCGCGGTGAAGTCCTGCTGCAGGACGCCGTCCGCGGCCGAGGTGAGTCCCTTCGCGACTTTCAGGTGGTACGTCGTCGCGGGTGCGAGATCAGACGGCAAGAAGCGGTAGATCGAGGTGTTGAGCCATTCGCCGGTGCCGTGAAGCGCGGGCTCGAAGGTCACCACCGGATCCGTGCGCTGCGCGGAGAGCGTTGTGAGCGGCGCGACCGAACGGCTGAACTGCACGAAGAGCTGCGCGG
>DASWCR010000112.1:0-2503 GCA_036389995.1 Candidatus Limnocylindria bacterium
GCTCGAGGCGATCAAGGGCGCCCTCGCGAAGGTGCCGCAGCCCGAGGTCGCGCTCTCGATCATCCACGACGCCGTCGGCGATATTCAGGAGTCGGACCTCACACTGGCGGCGGCATCGAACGCGGTCGTCATCGGCTTCAACACCAAAATGGAAGCGCCGGCCCGTCGCGTCGCCGATGCGACGAAGGTGGACGTTCGCCAGTACAAGGTCATCTACGAGGTCCTCGAAGACGTACAGAAGGCGCTCACCGGGATGCTCGAGCCCGAGATGGTCGAGTCGCTCCTCGGCCACGCCGAGGTGCTGCAGATCTTCACGTCGGGGAAGACGACGATCGCGGGCTCGCGCGTCGTCGACGGGCTCGTGCGCCGCGGCGCTCAGGCGCGGCTCATTCGCGGGGGCACCGCCGTATACGACGGCAAGATCGGGACCCTCCGGCGCATGAAGGACGACGCTCGCGAGGTCACCGTGGGTCTCGAGTGCGGCATCGTGCTCGATAACCAGAACGACGTCCAGGTCGGCGACATCATCGATTGCTACGTCGTTCAGCCGAAGCCCCGCTAGCCATGGCGTATAAGCGAGCCGATCGGGTGAAGTCTCTGCTTCAGCGCGAGCTAGGCACGCTCATCAGCGAGGAGCTGCGCGATCCGCGGATCGCCTTTCCGACCGTGACCGGGGTTGAGATCACGCCTGATCTCCGCAGCGCGAAGGTCCACGTGAGCGTCCTCGGCGACGAGGAGGCCTCGACAAGAACCATGAAGGCGCTCGAGGATGCGAAGCCATTCCTGCGCCGCGAGCTCGGCGCGCGAACGGATTTGCGGTTCGTCCCCGAGCTCACATTTGTTCACGACCGCACGGCCGAGCAGGCCGTCCGGATCTCGGCCCTGCTTCGCGAGGCGCGCGAGCGCGAGGGCCGGTGAAAGACATCGTCGCGACGCTCCGCGGCGCGCGGCGGATCGCCCTCGTCTCGCACCGCGACCCGGATCCGGACACGATCGGCTCGGCGCTCGCTCTCGGGCTCGGTCTCGAGTCGCTCGGCAAGCAGGTGTCGTGGCACTGCGCCGACCCGGTGCCCGAGCAGCAGCGCTTTCTCCACGGCAGCGAACGCTTCACGCAGGATCCGCCCGCGGAGGACGTCGACCTCGTGGTGACCGTGGACTTCGGCTCAGTCGATCGCGCCAAGTTCGCGCTCCCGGCGCGTCCGACGCTCGTGAACATCGACCACCACGCCTCGAACGACAACTTCGGGACCGCGAACCTTGTCGACGTCACCGCTGCGGCGAGCGCGGAGCTCGTCTCGCGCGTGATCGACGCGCTCGGGATCAAGTGGACGCCGGAGATGGCGACCGCCGCGCTCGTCGGGATCATGACCGACACCGGCTCGTTCCAATTCCCCAGCACCGACGCGCGCGCGCTCGACCGCGCGGCTCGGCTTCGCGAAGCGGGAGCCGACCTGCAGGCGATCACGTACAACATCTTCCGCAACAAGCGCTTCGAGGCCCTGAAGCTCTGGGGCTTCGCCTTCTCCCGCCTGGTGCGCGAGCAGGGCGGCCAGCTCGTTTGGACGGAGGTCCGCGCGGGCGACATCGGGCGCGCGGAGGCGCGGGACGAGGACATCTCCGGCCTCGTCGAGCAGGTAGCTCGCTCGAGCGGGATGCGCGTCGCGCTCCTTTTCAACGAGCAGCCGGGTAGCGTGAAGGTCTCTTGCCGCACGTCGCAGTGGGAGCCGTCCGTCGATGCGTCGGCGGTCATGGCTCGCTTTGGCGGCGGCGGTCACGTGCGCGCGGCCGGAGCGCTGATCCAAGGCGACCTCGCGGATGTCCGCGAGCGCGTGCTCGACGCCGCCCGCGCGGCGCTCGACGCGGCGAAGACGCGCGCACCCGTCAGCGCCTGATCGCTCGGACCGACTCGCCGTCCGGCGTGCTCGCGATCGACAAGCCCGAGGGATGGACCTCACACGACGTCGTCGCGGTCGTTCGTGGTGTGCTCGGCACGAAACGCGTCGGCCACGGCGGCACGCTCGACCCTCAGGCCTCCGGTCTCCTGCCGGTGGTCGTCGGCACCGCGACGAAATTCGCCGACCGGATCCACGAGGCGACCAAGGTCTACGACGCGCTCGTCCGTTTCGGCGCCGAGACCGCGACAGACGATCGGGAAGGCGCCGTCACCCGCGAAGGCACCGTGCCGTCGCTTGCCGCGGAAACGATCGAGCCCGCGCTCGCGGCATTACGCGGTGTCATCTCCCAAGTGCCGCCGCAGTACGCGGCGTTGAAGGTCGGCGGCCGGACAGCATACGCACGCGCGCGCAGCGGTGAGACGGTCGCTCTCGCGGCGCGGAGCGTGCAGGTCTTTCGGCTCGACGTGATCGAGACGTCCCCGCCCGATCTACGCCTCCTGGTCGTGTGTTCGTCGGGAACCTACGTGCGCGCGATCGCGCGTGATCTCGGCCGTGTGCTCGGCTCCGCGGCCCACCTCGCCGCTCTGCGCAGATTGGCGGTCGGCGCG
>DASWCR010000113.1:0-8966 GCA_036389995.1 Candidatus Limnocylindria bacterium
GACCGCTGCTCTCCACGCGACGCAAAGGTCGGAAATGGACGTTCGCCCGACGCGACGGCGAGGTCCTCACGGTGCGGGCCGACGAGCGTCGTCGCCTGCCAGCGCTCGCGATCGCGCTTCTCCACGACGAGGCGCCGATAACCCTCGGCCCGCTCCTCCGCGGTCGAGCCCTGCACCTGCCCGGCGTACGCCACATCGGGGGTCGGATCCGCGCCGAGCGCCGTGGCGGCCGCGCGAAACGCCGGGCGGAATTCGCGTACGGCCGCCTCGCGCCGAAGCGAGATCGACGTCGCGAGCCGTACCAGTTCGGTGTCCCAGAAGGCGATCTCGCTCTCGGAAACCGGTTCGTCGTCGCGTCCCGCGCGCAGGAGCGCGTTGCGCTGCGTGAGCACGTTTGCGTACGCGCGTGTGTCGGCGCGATGCGAACGGTCGACCTGGGCGACCATCGCGTCGAGATAACGGCGACGCGCTGACGGTGCCGACGCCAGGAGGTCGGTGTCCTCCGGAAAGAACGCGACGACCGCCACTCTTCCCACAACGTCGTCCGCCCGTCGCGGCGCGCCATCCGCGGTGTAGCGCCGTGGGCGCCGTCGGACGTCGACCGCCGGCGCAAAGAGCGTCACCTCGAGGCGGGTCCGGTCGTCGGCGCGGCACGCGTCCACGGCGACTCGCGCCAGGGGAGCTCCCCAGCGGATCATCTCGGCGTCGTCGCCGGCACGAGAAGACTCGCCGCGCGCGACCAGGTGCACCGCCTCGAGGATGTTGGTCTTCCCGGCGCCATTCGGACCGACGAATGCGGTCACGCCCGCGGCGACATCGACCGTTCGGTCTGCGTAGCTGCGAAAATCCTCGAGCTTGATCGCGGCGACACGCAAAGACGGCGTCCTTTGATCAGGCCGGGATGCGGAGCGGCATCACCACATGAAGATAGCTGTCGTCGCCGACGATCTTGACGACGCCCGGAGCGAGCGGGCCACCGAGCTCGAGCGAGATCTCCGGAGCCACCAGGCTCGACAGCGCATCCGCGACGAAACGCGAGTTGAAGGCGATCGTGGTGGCCTGGCCTTCGACGGTGGCGTCGATTCGTCCGGTGTTGTCTCCGACCTCCGCCGCGTTCGCCGTGATCACAAGGGGAGGGTCGTTGGAGGGGTCGACTTGGAACCGCAACATGTTCGCCGCGTCGCGCGCGAAATACGACGCCAGACGCGTAGCCTTAAGCAGCTCTTCGCGCTGCGCCAGCACGCGTGTCGAGTGGCTCGTGGGGATGACCTGCCGGTAATTCGGGAATTGGCCCTCGATGATCCGGGAGACGAGGTCGGCTTCGTCGGTATGGAATATCACCTGGCTCTTGTTCGGGGTCACCAAGATGTCGGCGGTGGCATCTTCGCTGTCCTCGAGGATTCGCGCCACCTCGAAGAGGCTTTTTGCGGGAACGATCACCTCGATCTGTGGATCGACCCGATCGAGCAACCTCGCGTGTCGGACCGAGAGCCGGTATGGGTCGGCGGCCGCCATCGTGACGAGGTCGCCGGCGAATGTGGTGAGGACCCCGGTGAGCACCGGGCGGCTGTCATCCGTCGCCGCAACGAACGCGACCTCTGCGATCATCCGCCGTAGGGTCCCCTGCGACATCCGCGTGGTCGGCTTTTCAGGGATCTGCGGAATGATCGGGAACTCCTCAGCGTCCATCCCCTTGATGTTCGCCTCGTACGGTCCGGACCGGAGATGCACGGTCTTTGTCCGGACGTTGAGTGAGAGTTCTACGTTCCCTGGCGGGAGCGAATTCACGAAGTCGATGAAGAGCTTGGCCGGCACGGTGATCGCGCCCTCGTCTTCGACCTTCGCCGGCACCCAACAGTTAATGCCGACCTCGAGATTCGTCGCCGTCAAGCGAAGGCGCCCTGAATCGGTACGGAGCAAAACGTTGCCGAGGATCGGCAGACTTCCCCGGGTGGATACCCCACGACCAGCGATCCCCAGCCCATGCGCCAGGTTCTCTTGTAAACAAACGACCTTCACGCGGCCCTCCCCGCTCGTACCCCGTAGAGATTCATACAACCAGTAGTGGCAGTAGTAGTGATGTGGACTATGGGGCTTCCCTCGTCGCCCGTGCTCAATGCGCCTCGGGACGGGCTGTGGAGGGGGCGGGGAGTCCCGTGGACGGTCGAAAGGATGACGTCACCAGACGTGACACCGGTAGCCCGGCCGAACACCCAGCGGCCCGACATGTCCACAAACAGACGTTCTTATCCACACAGCAAGACCCCTTATCCACACCGGCGACCCACCCAGAAAGGCCGCCGCAGGCCGCAAACGTAACGACCGCGCGGGGTCAGTCCGCGTACAGGAGCTCGCGAAGGGTCCCGACGTCCCGCCGGAAGTCGTCGTTGTCGGCCATCTCTCGCTCGATCTTCTCGCAGCCGTGAAGCACCGTCGAGTGGTCGCGGCCCCCGAGCGCCTCGCCTATCCGCATGAGCGGGGCCTCAGTCTCTTCGCGCATGAGGTACATGGCTATCTGCCGCGGGAGGACGACTTGCCTATCGCGCGCCTTCCCTTTGATCTGGTCGAGCGGGACGCCGTAGTACTTCGCGACGGTCTCAACGATGCGCTCCGGCGACAGGCTCTTCCGGTGCGGGTTGTAGAGGAGGTTCTGAAGCATCTCCTGCGCGAGCTGCGTGGTGACCGGCACGGCCTGGAGCGCCGCGAACGCGACGATGCGCGTCAGCGCGCCCTCGAGCTCGCGGATGTTCGACACGATCCGCTGGGCCAAGAAGTCGATCACGGGTGGCGGCACCGCAACGTTCTGCGCCTCTGCCTTCGCACGAAGGATCGCGATGCGCGTTTCGAGATCGGGAGCCGAGATGTCGGCGGTGAGGCCCCATTCGAAACGGGACCGGAGCCGATCCTCAAGCTGCGTGATCGCCTTGGGCGGGCGGTCGCTCGACATCACGATCTGCTTGCCCTCTTCATGGATCGCGTTGAATGTGTGGAAGAACTCTTCTTGCGTGCCCTCTTTTCCGGCGATGAACTGGATATCGTCGATGAGTAGCACGTCAATGCGCCGGTAACGCTCGCGGAACTCCTCGCCCTTCTGTGCGCGGATCGAGTTGATGAACTCGTTGGTGAACTTTTCGCTCGTCGCGTATGCCACGCGCTTCTTGGGGTGGCGCGCGACGACCGCGTGGCCGATCGCGTGCATGAGATGTGTCTTCCCGAGCCCCGAGCCGCCATAAACGAAGAGTGGGTTGTAGCTGTGCCCCGGCCGCTCGGCCACCGAGAGGGCGGCGGCGTGAGCGAGGCGGTTGTTCGAGCCCACCACGAAGGTCGAGAAGGTGTAGCGGGAGTTCAGGAGCGCACCGGCCTCGCGTCGTTCCTGCCCGCTTGTCTGCTGGCCCGCGCCCGAGGACGCCGGCGAGGTCATCCCGGGGGCCGCACTGGTCCGCGCGGCCGCCGCGGGTGCGCCGGAGGAGGTCACGAACCGCACGTCGACGGTACGGCCGAGAAGGTGCTGGAGCGCGGCACGTACCTGAGGCCGAAATTTGCTCTCGAGCCACTCGCGCGCGAACGCGTTGGGCACACCGATGAGGAAAACGTCGTCCTCTTCGGAGAGGACCTGCGTGTCCTTGAACCAGGTGTCGTACTGCGCGCGCGAAAGTCCGACCTGGAGCTCACCGAGGGCGGCCGTCCAAAGCTGCTTGAGGTTCAACGGCTCCCCTTCTCTTCGCTCGTGCAACAAATGCTCCCCACAACCATCACGCGATTACCGCCCGCGCCACACCGAAGGGAAAGACCGAGGTTCCGACCGCCCGACTTCGGAAGCCCGCGAACTATACCCCAAGGAGAAGACGCCGCGTCTGCTGCTATGCTGACGTGCACACACCGTCGTTTTTTGATCGTTTTGTTCAAGCGGGAGAAGGGACTCGACCTTGAAGCGCACCTATCAGCCGAAGACCCGCCGACGTGCGCGCGTGCATGGGTTTCGCTCGCGCATGAGGACCACCGGCGGCCGTCGAGTGCTCGCCGCGCGTCGCGCGCGCGGCCGCAAGCGCCTCACCGTCGTCTAGCGCCCGGTCATTCGTGGACGCCGCGCGTCTGCGGCGGGATGCGGACATCGCCGCGGTGTGGAGCGAAGGAATGAGGATTCAGCATTCGATGTTCGCCCTTCGCGCTCGCCCGAACGGGCTCGATGTGATTCGCGTCGCCGTCGCGGCACCACGCTCTCTCGGCCGCGCGGTCGCGCGCAATCGCTCGCGGCGCCGGCTTCGCGAGGCGTTCCGCGCCGCGATCGGTGAGCTCGCGATGGGGCCGGGCTGCGATCTTGTGATCGTGGCGCGACCCCAGACCGCCTCCGCGGCGTTCGCCGATCTCCGCGAGGCCGCGGCCGTGGCGCTCGGGTCGCTCGCCGCGCGCGCAGCAGCCACGTGAAAACCGTGGTGCTGGCCGCCCTCCGTTTTTACAAAGCCGCGGTGAGCCCGATGCTGCCGCCAGCCTGTCGTTACACGCCGACCTGTTCGGAATATGCGATGGAAGCTGTCGAGCGACACGGCGTTGTCCGTGGAGGCTGGCTCGCCACGAAGCGCCTGTTGGGGTGCCACCCCTGGAGCCGGGGCGGATACGACCCGGTGCCGGACCGGCGGACAGGCTGATGCCGCCGATCGTCACCGACGTCTGGAACCTCTTCCTCGTCCATCCGCTCATCAACCTGCTCGTCCTCGCGGACTACTTCATCCACGACTTCGGGCTCGCCGTGGTGATCGTCACGGTCGCGATCCGCCTCGCGCTCTTCCCGGTCTTCCGCTCGCAGGTCCGCTCGTCCCGCGCGATGCAGGAGCTCGCTCCCGCGATGAACGACATCAAGAAGAAGTTCGGGAACGATCGCGCGAAGCTCCAGCAGGAGCAGATGAAGCTCTACAAGGAGCGGGGCATCAACCCCATCGGCGGGTGCCTTCCCATGATCGTCTTCTTCCCCGTCCTGTTCGCCATGTATGCGGCGTTCCAGCAGGTCGGCGGCCTGAGCGGAGCGCACGCGCTGACGGTCGAGCAGCTCAGAGATAGCGTCCTCTGGCCGTTCCTGCAGTTCACGGTCGCCGACCTACCAGCGGATAGGACCATCGATCTCACCGCGCACTGGCTCCCGTGGGTGAAGAGCCTTGCCGAGCCAGATCTCGCGTGGTTCGGACTCATCGGCCCGTTGCCCATCTTCTCCTCCCTATTGCAGCTTGTCGCGTCGATCCAGGCGCTGCCGCGCAATCCCGTGCAGACCGACGATCCCACGCAGCGCACGATGCAATCGATGACCTACTACCTGCCTTTGATCACGATCGTCTTCTTCAGGACTCTGGCGTCTGGAGTCTTCATCTACTACATCACGACGACGATCTTCCAGATCATCCAGCAGTACTTCGTGATGGGCTGGGGTCAGCTGCCGCGCTGGATCCCGCCGCTGGCGAACATCCCGACGCCCGCGGACAAAACGATGCGGGCGCGCGAGCAGGCGGCGATCGCCGAGGCCGAGCACGATATGGAGGAACCTGAGGCCGTAGGGGCGTCACGCCGCAACGGCAACGGCGGTGGGCGCCGCCGCGGGAGGAGGAGGAAGCGATGAGTCCGCTCCGTGGGGAGGAGTTCACGGGCCGTTCCGTGGAGGAGGCGATCGAGCGGGGTCTTCGGGCGCTTGGGAAGAAGCGCACCGACGTCGAGTACGAGGTGCTCGAGAAGGGAAAGCCGGCGAACGTCCTCGGCATCGGCGGAGAGGACGCTCGAGTGCTCATCACGTTCGTCGAGGAAGACGCGGCGCCTGAGCCAGAGCCGGTGATCGACGAGGCCGAGGTCCCGCGCCGCCCCGACGCGATGCGCGAGCGTGCGGAACGCCGCGAGGAGCGAGAGGATGCGGAGCGCGAGGAATCAGCGCCGGCACTCGCCGAGGATCTGGAAGCCGGCGTCGGCGTCCTTCGCGACCTCCTTGCCCTCATGGGTGTCGAGGCGGAAGTCGCGCTCGACGACGGCCCGCACCACGAGGGCATCGAGGTCCTTGGCCCCGACCTCGGCGCGCTCATCGGTCGCGGCGGCGAAAACCTCGTCGCGTTGCAGCAGATCACGTCGGCGATCACGTCGCGGCGAGTCGGGCGCACCGTCCACGTCCCGCTCGACATCGAGGGGTATCGCCGGCGCCGCGAGGAGCAGCTGCGCGAGATCGCTCGCCGCGTCGCATCGCGCGTCAAGGCGAGCGGGCAGGCCGTGACGCTCGAGCCGATGCTCGCGTACGAGCGGCGGATCGTTCATCTCGCGGTGCAGGACACGCCCGGCGTGAAGACCGAGTCGGTCGGCGTCGATCCGAATCGCCGCGTGGTCATCAGCTCGACCGCTCCGGGCGCGCGCGGCCCGGCCGAGTTCCGTCCGCGAGCTCCTGGCGGGTTCCGCGGGCCCAGCGGGTCCGGGGGGCCAGGCCGGTACGGGCCGCGCCGCGGGTTCGGCCCGAGACCCGGCGGATACCGGCCGGGCTCGAACTTCGGTCCGCGAGATCGACCCTAAATAGCCCCCTCGGGGGCCTTTCGCCAGCATCATGTGGCGCGCTAGCGTTCGGTTCCTAGCATGGATGTGAACTGGTCGCCCTCGCGCGTTCGCCGTAACTTCAGGATCGACACATTCAGCGCGATCTGCGGTGGCGTCTACATCGCCGTTCTCATCACCTTCATGCCGATCGTCGTGCGCCGCCTCGGCGGATCCACCACCGACGTGGCCATCGTGATCGCGGCGCCCTTCGTCGGGCACCTCTTGTCGCCGATCTCGACGTACCTGCTCATGGGCTTTCCTCAAGTACGAGTCGTCGCCGGCACCGTGACGCTCGCTCGCGCGGTGTTCCTCGCGGGCGTTTTGTTTGCGGCCACGCCCCTGATGCTCGCGATGACGACCGTCGTCACCTTCGTCATCAGCGTCGCGAATATCAGCGCGTACACGGCGCTCATGCACGGCATCTACCCGGACCGCGAGCGCGCCTCGGCCATGGGCAACGTCCGCATCGGCGGCGCGATCGCCGGCATCGCCGCCGCCGCGGTCGCCGGCACGTTCATCGACGTCATCCCGGCGGCATGGGTCTTCGCCGCCGCGGCGCTCATTGGCCTCCCGGGTGCGCTCGCGTTCTTCTGGGTCCGTTACGACGGCTCGGCGAAGGTCGCGGCGCGTCGATCGCTCGCGGTGATCGCGCGCGACGTGTGGGCCGACCACAAGTACCGTCGCCTGCTGTTGTCGTTCACGGTGTTCGGGATGGGCAACCTGATGAACGTCGCGGTCTATCCGATCCTGCTGGTCGACCACTTCAACGCGTCGAACTCGTTCATCGGAGCGATGATGGCCGTCTCGTCGGCCACCATGATCGTGGCCTACCTGATCTGGGGCCGAATGATCGACCGCGGATCGTCGATCCGCCTCACGCTTCTGAATACGGTGGTGACGCTGCTCATCCCGATCGGCTACATCGCCGCGGCCGATGTGTGGCTCCTCATACCGGTCGCGATCGTCGGTGGGATCGTGAACGCGGGCGGCGAGATCACGTTCTTCACGAACATCGTCCAGATCGCGCCCCGCGACAAGATCGGCGAGTACGCGACCGCGCAGTCGCTTCTCATGGGTATCCGCGGCACCGCCGCGCCGTTCGTCGCCGCGGCGCTTCTCGGCGTCGCAGATCCGCGCGTCGTTCTCCTCATCGGCGTCATCTTCATGACGGCAGGGTGCGCGATCATGGCCGGCGCCGTGCGCCTCATCGCGCCGACGGGCCTGACGAGCCCGCGCCTGGCGATCGAGAGCCCCGCCGACTAAGCCCGGAGCGGAACTCCGTTCGCGCGCATCGCGCTCGCGAAGCGGTCGGCGATCAGCTGGTAGCCCTCATCGGACGGATGGAAGCCGTCCTGCGACACCGTCCCGCTCGAGACGAGCGCGGCGCTGCCCGTGAAGAGGTCGACCACCTTGACGCGTTCCGGGTTCCTGGCCGCGATCGCCGCGATCGCGTCGTTGTACCCCTGTATACCCGCCAGGAGTCGCGCTTTGTCGGCGCCTGCGTAGACAGGGACAGCTCGGAGATCCGGGACGTCACCGACGAATATCGTCGCGCTCGTCTTCTGCACCAGGCCGTCGACGATCTGTCCCAGCGAGTCCGCGAACGAGGCCGGAACGATCGTCGCGTTGAGGTCGTTGACCGCGAGCCACACCGAGACGACGTCCGGTTTCTGCGCGATCGCGCCCGGCAGCTGCTGCGTGACCGCTTGAAGCGCGAGCGAACCCGCGACGCCGAGATTCGTGTACGGCGGAGATCCGGCCGGGAGACGTGCAGCGACGAGAGCGGGCCACGATCCCCTCGCCGGATCGCTCGCGCCGACACCGACCGTGTCGGACGCGCCGATGGCGACGTATTTGACGCCCGAGCTCACCGTCGCGCTGGGCTGGGCGCTGCTCGGTGCGCTGCTTGGCGGGGCCGTCGGTCCACGCGTTGGCGAGGGCTGGGCAGCGGGTGCGGCGGAGCATGCGGTCGCGAACGCTGCGCAAATCACGGTGAGGATCGCCAGTTCACCTTTCCACATCAAGCAGCTCCTCCCGTCGGCTTCGCCTCCGCAGGGGTAGGGGCCCCTGGGCGCGATAGCGACCGCCACGAGCTCACGGCTGACCACGCCTCGCTGCGCTCGGCTAACGGGGGCCCCTGCCCCCTCGCTCGTCGCGAGTAAATCGCTCCTCGCTCACTCATCATCGGTACAATTGTCTTGCCCCCCAGGGGGCCACGGGGATGCGTGGTTTCGACAGGGCAGGCAGACGGACCGCCGCGAGCCGAGGAACGCCGTTCCTCCTCGTTAATCCGAACGGCAGGCAGACAACTGCCAACACTTCTTACGCTCTCGCTGCCTAGTCAGTGAGACGTCCTCCCGGTCTCCGCTCCGCGGGCCGGGAAGGGCGATATAAGCGGAGCTGCGGCCCGCCGA
>DASWCR010000114.1:0-4475 GCA_036389995.1 Candidatus Limnocylindria bacterium
TGGTAACGCGTCACGAGCGAGGGAGCCGCGAGCGCCGTGACGATGCCGGCGATGCTCTCGAAGAGATACTTCCCGTAGGTCGCGGCGTTGTCGGACGAACCGCGCGCGACGAGAGTGATGTGTTCGACCCGCGTGAGCGCCCGTCCGAGCTGCCGAGCCTCGGGCCAGCCCTCATCTAGGAGCCTTTGGACGACGCGCGGCTGCTCGGCGATCTCGGTGCGGAGCGACATCGCTGCGGATGATGCCCGAGGTACTACCGGACAGGACCATCGGTCCCCTCGACGGCGGTGACCGAGAGAGCGAGCCTCCGCGTGCAGGGTGGGCGTTTTCGGCAGCATTCCTCCGGCCCGGCGGCGTTGGCGCCGCACGCTTCGCGCTGGCCTCTTCTGGATCGCGCTGGGGCTGGGCGCAGCGACCATCTCGTACGCGCTGAGTCTCGACATCGCCGCTCGTTCGCTCGGCTTCGATCGCCGGTTCGCGGAGCTCTTCTTCTCGCTCATCCCGATCCCGCCACTCGCGCTCGGCGTGCACGGCCTGGCTCTCGCTCTTCGTCTCCGCGCCGCGTCGGCGCTCGCCGATCGAACGGCCGCGTACCTGTCCGACCACTTACCCGAGGGCTACGTCGTGGTCCCCCACTACGGGCCGCGCGACGGGGCCGAGGACGAGGTGCCCATGGTGGTCATCGGCCCGCCCGGCGTGGTCGTCATCGAGCCGCGCGACGAGGGCGGCGAGGTCCTCTGCTACGAGGACCACTGGTACCGCAAGCAAAAGCACGGAGTCGGTCGGCGATTCCAGGGCCAGTCGCCTTCGCAGCGCGCGCGGTGGAACGCGTCGCGCGTGCGAGACGATATTTCCGTCGAGCCGACGCGCACCCGTGTCGAGGCGGTCGTCGTTTTCACGAGCGCGCACATCGCGGCGGTCTCGAGCTCGTCGGTGCCAGTGTTCGAAGGGCTCCCCGCGATCGTCGATCGCCTCGTCGGCACGCCGCGCGAGCCTGTCCGCGTCGCGGTCTAGACGCAGTTCAAGAAAGAACCGATCTTTCACAAGTGCGCTGAGACGCCGCCCCTAGCATTCGTTCCGTGACCGCACGCATCGTGGTGGTCGAGGACGATCCCTCGGTGGCCGAGCTGGTCACGCTCTATCTGCGGAACGCCGACTTCATCGTCGCGCACGCGCGGACCGCTGCGGAAGCGCGCGTGAAGTTCGACGAGGAGAAGCCCGCGCTCGTTGTCCTCGATCTCGGTCTCCCCGACGCGAACGGGCTCGACCTGCTGCGCGAGATACGCAAGCACGCGGACACCCCAGTGCTCGCGCTGACTGCCCGCGCGGAGGACGTCCAGAAGATCGAGGCACTCGAATCGGGCATGGACGACTACATGACGAAACCGTTCAATCCCAAGGAGCTCGTCGCCCGCGTTCGCGCGATCCTGCGGCGCACCGCGGGCATGCCGGGGAGCGGACGGACGATCGTTGTGGGGAACGTGCGTATCGACCCGGCCCGCCACGAGGTGCACGTGAGCGAACGGCCGGTGTCGCTCCGCGCGAAGGAGTTCGAGCTTCTCGAAGCGTTCTGCAGACAGCCCGGGATCGTCCTCACCCGAGACCGGCTCCTCGAGGACGTCTGGGGCTTCGCCTATCCGGGCGAGACGCGGACCGTCGACGTCCACGTCAAGCAGCTGCGCGACAAGCTCGCCGGCGCGGACGCGAAGATCGAGACGGTCTGGGGCGTGGGATATAAGTTGGTGGTGCAGGGGCAGGGGCCCCTGATGGGGTAGGGCCCCAGCCAGCCATGCCACGCAGCATCGCGACCCGGCTCTTTCTCTCCTACCTTGCGGTGGTCGTCGTCGGCCTCGCGGTCGCCGCCGTCACGATCTCGGGTCTCATCCTGCGCTACGAGAACGACCAGACCCGCGTTCACCTCGAGGAGCTCTCCGCGCCGTTCCTCACGGCGATCCAGACCGGGGTTCGAGCGGGACAGCAGCCGCGCGAGATCGTGGATGCGCTCGCCGAGCAGGCCAATGCGGCCGACGCGCGGCTTCTGATCGTCACCGCGCAGCGGCGGGTGGTAATCGACAGCGCGGGACGGCTCGTCGGCACGATTCTTCCGGCGCCCTCGCCGGCGAACATCGGTGAGTTCACCGAGGGCTCCGAGCAGTGGATCTTCGTTCGCCAGCAGCTGCGACAGGCCGCCGCCGGGGGCGTCGGCCTCGGGTTCATCGTCGTCGCGCGGCCGCGCGCGGTCTTCACCGACACGTTGCGCACGCTCCTGCCGTCGCTCGCGCTCAGCGGTCTCGTCGCGCTCGGGTTCGCGGTCCTGGTCGCGGCGCTGCTCGCCCGGACAATCACGCGTCCGCTCCGCGATCTCGTCGGCGGAGTCCGGCGATTCGCCGGCGGCGACTACGGCACGCGCGTCACGCTCGCGGGTCCGAGCGAGGTCGCCGAGCTGGGCACGGCATTCAACGAGATGGCGGGCGAGATCCAGCGCGCTCGCGGGAGCGAGCAGGCCTTCCTCGCCGACATCTCGCACGAGCTGCGCACGCCGCTCACGTCGATCCAGGGGTTCGCGCAGGCGATCGTCGAGGGCGAGGCGCGCGGCGACGCTGTCTCGCACGTAGCGGAGATCATCCACCGCGAGGCGCGCCGGCTCGTGCGCATGGTCGAGGGACTGCTTCAGGTCGCGCGCCTGGAATCGGGCGCGCAGTCGATGGCCCGCGAGGACGTCGCGCCCGCGCGTCTGCTCGAAAGCGCGGTCGCCGCGCTCGAGGTGCAGGCGAAGGATGCGGGCGTGAGCTTCGATCTCGCCGGGACGGACGCGCTGCCGAGTCTGCGCGGCGATCCGGACAAGCTCGCGCAGCTTTTCCTCAACGTGCTCGACAACGCAGTGAAGCACTCGCCTCGCGGCACGACCGTCCACGTCCGCGGCAACCGCGACGATGGAGCGATCGTGGTCCGGGTGCGCGACGCGGGCTCAGGTCTGCCGCAGGGCGCGCAGACACGGCTTTTCCAGCGGTTCTATCGCGGCGAGAACGCGCAGCGCGACGGAGCGGGCCTCGGCCTTGCGATCGCGCAGGCGATCGCGCAAGCTCACGGCGGTTCGATCCGAGCGTCGAATGTCGATGGTGGCGGCGCCGAGTTCGCGGTGCGGCTACCCGTCGCACAGTGAATTCCTAGACTCATTCGATGGCACTTGGCGGGACGATCCGCGGAAAGAAAACGACGCTGCGTCTTCCCGCCGAAGCGGATCTGGGGACGTACAACCGGTGGATGGCCGATATGCGCGTGAGGCGCGCGCACAGCGTCTGGCAGGAGCCGGCGATGCCGGCGACGTGGAAAGAGCGCTTCAAGGAGACGGCCAAGGACAAGATGGACGTGCTCTGGTCGATCGACGCCGAGGGTGGGCTCATCGGATTCGCTGCTGGCAGTTTCTGGTCGGTGACCGAGTCAGGCTTCACGCTGCGGCAGTTCGTGATCGACCCGGAAGAGTGGCGCAAGGGCTACGGTTGGGATGCGGCGCTGGCACTGCATCGCTATCTCTTCGACTACCTCGACCTGCGCCGGTCCGGCGTGGAGGTTCGGGCTGACAACGCGGCCGGCCTTCGGATCGCCGATCGGCTGGGCTACGCGGAATACGCGCGGGGACACGAGGTGCATTACCGCGACGGCGGATATGTCGATGAGGTCCAGTTCTTCATGCTGAAAGAGACGTGGCACGAACGCTGGGGCGCGACCGAGCGGGAGTACGGCCCGGTCGCGGCGGACGCCACGCGCTGATGTTCGGGCCACGCCTCGAAGGCAGGAACGGCGTTTCGCTCGTCCCGTCAACTCTCGAGCACTTCAAGCTCCACGGGCCGTGGAGCATGCAGCCGGAAGTCGGCCGCTTCTGGGGCCCGCGATTCGGAGAACTGACCGACGAGAATGCGGAGACGCGCTTCAAGGAGTTCGCCGGCAGTCAGACTTCGGTGAACTGGAGCATCGCGTACCAGGACGAGCCCGTGGGCTTCACCGGGATCTTCGGCATCGATTGGGTTCGCCGGGATGGCGAAAGTGCGATCTTCATCGGTCGACACGATCTCTTCGGCCGAGGCATCGCGAGTGAAGCAGTGCGTCTTCGGACCGATTTCGCCTGGAGAGAATTGCGGCTGCACCGCGTCCACAACTGGATCGGCCTCGCGAACCGCGGATCGCGCCGCGCGAACGAGAAGTCCGGATACAAGCAAATGGGTCTGTATCGCAAATTCTGGTTCCGATCGGGCGAGTGGTACGACGAATGGCTGGGCGAAGCTTATCCACATACCTTCCCCGATCAGCGTTGAACTGTTAGGCTTGAGATGCCCCAAAGGGGCAGCGGCGACAAGAGTCACCACGCGGGTCAAGTGAGGCACTTCCTCCCAAGTCCTGGCGAGGCTCAAGGCGGCGCGAACAACAAAGGGAGGAAGCTTCAAATTGAGCTTCTCTGACAAAACTCTGACCTGCAA
>DASWCR010000115.1:0-3627 GCA_036389995.1 Candidatus Limnocylindria bacterium
GCGTTGAAATAACCCGCGGCGAGCGCGTCGATCGCTGCCGCGCTCGCCATTTCGCCTCCGGCCTCGCCCCCGACGCCGTCGGCGACGGCGATGAGCGTGCCGTTGCGTCCTTCGCGGACGAGATAGTGGTCTTCGTTGGTCTCACGCACGCGGCCGGTGTCGGTGCGTGCCGCCGTTTTCGCTGGCAGCCTCTAGCCTCCCTTCTTCGTGCAGTCCTTGCCCGAGACATAGGTCAACGTCGTCGTGCCCCCACGCGCGAGCGCCGTGCCCGCCGGCGGGTCCTGGCGCACGACGGCGCAGGCGCCGCCCTGCCCCTCGCCGGGAGTCCACGCGACGTTCGCGAAGCCCGCGGCCTGGAGCGTACCGATCGCATCGGAGAGCTTCTTCCCGACGACGTTCGGCGTCCCTGACGCCACGGCGCTCGGTGCGGCCGTCGGGTTGGCACCGGGGAGCGAGCTTCTCTGGAACGACGAAAAGAAGAGAAAGAGCGCGAACAGGATCGCGAGCACGGCGAGGATCGCCACGCTGTTGTCGAAGCGCGGCAACGTCCAGCCGCGGACTGCGCGCACGCCGCCGATCTTTCCGAGCGATGAGGTCGGGTCGCTGTCGCGATCCGCCACCTCGGAGAACGCTCGAGCGAAGGCACCCGCGCTCGCGTAGCGACGGTCGGGCACGGTCGCGAGCGCGCGACTGACGATCGCGTCGAGCCGGTCGTCGATGCCCACACGCGCACGCCGAAGCGACGGCGGAGGCCCGACGAGCCGCTCGCGCACCAGCTCTTCGCTCGTCGCGCCATCGAACGCGGGTCTGCCCGTGAGGAGCTCGTACGCGACGAGGCCGAGGCCGTACACGTCGGTGCGCGCGGTGACCGGTCCACCTTCGACGCGCTCCGGTGCGATGTAGCGCGCCGTCCCGAGAAGCTCTTGCTCGTCGCGATCTCGCGCCGCGCGAGCGATGCCGAAGTCGGTGAGCTTCGCGACGCCCTCGGGATCGACGATGACGTTCGCCGGCTTCACATCGCAGTGCACGACCCCAGCGGCGTGAGCCGCATCGAGCGCGCCCGCGACCTGCCGGATGAGGCGCGCGACCTCGTGCGGAGGCAGCGGGCCGCGCTCGGCGACGATCTCGCGGAGCGTCTTTCCAGCCACGAGCTCCATGACCATGAACGCGTCGGCGCCGTCGCGGCCTTCGTCGAAGACCGTGACGACGTTGGGGTGTACGACCGCCGCCGCGCGGCGCGCCTCGTCGGCGAAACGCGCGCGGAACGCGTCGTCCGCGCCGGGGCCGAGGAGCTTTATCGCCACATCGCGATCGAGCTTCTCGTCGCGCGCGCGCCACACCTCGCCCGCGCCGCCCTCGTCGATCCGCTCGATGAGGCGATACCGCTTCGCGAGGAGGCGCATAGGCGCGGGCGTGCCGAGTCGAGTGGTCTTCTCGCTGGCCATGCCGTCGTCCGTCCGCAACTTGTGTGCTAACCCATCAGGCGAGCTCGACGAGGGCTCCGAGAGCCGCCTCATAAGTCCGGTCGCTTCCGAGGATCGAGAGCTCCTCACCGATGAGCTCGACGATCGCAGGCGAAGGCAGCGGCATCGTGCGCTCCCAGCGCCGCTCGCCGTCCAGAAGAACGGTCGCGGTCTGATGGCGCGGATCGGGCTGACGCTTCACCACGAACTCGGCGTGCTGCGTCTCGCCTGTGGCCTGGATCCGGATCCCGGACACATCGCCCTCTTCCAGCCCCCGCTCGAAGCGCGGCCGCACGCGGACCATGATCCGCGCGCCGTCCGGGCGCGCGATCGCGAACAGGAGTCCGCCGGCCTCTGAAGGGGCGAGCGTCTCGAGCGGTCGCCAGCCGAGACGCGACGCGAGCCATCCCACGAAGAGCAACGCCTGCGAGGGGTGGATGTCACGTCCATCCATGTCCACGGCGAAACCGACACGGAGCCCAGTGATACCGTCCAGAAAGAGCCGCCAGGACGGCACGTCGAAGAACGCTGTCGCGATCTCGCGCCACGGGGTGAGTCGCGTCCAGTTCAAGTCGGTGAGGCCGAACCGTCCATGCGCCGTCTCCGAGATGCGCGCGATGATCGGGAGAGTGACCTCGGGGCGCGCGAAGTCTGCGGAGTCGACGATGAGCCGGTCGGTGAGACGCAGAAGATCCCCGAACGACCGCGAGCCGATGGGCGGAGTTCCGGTCCACCAGAGAAAGACCGGGAGATCGGGCACGAGGAGGGGGATCACCGCGGACGCGAGTCGATCGTCCACATCGCCGCTCGCGCGGACGAGGATCTGCTCGTAGCAGACCTGGCGTGCGCCATCGGGGATCGGGAGCTGGCAGTGCATCTCGATCTGCTTCTCCGCGGCCTCGCGCCCGCGCCGATCGGCGAGCACGACGATCGCGCGAGAGGGATGCCGAAGGGCGAGGTCCGCGATGCTTCGCGCCGCGCGCCGCGCATGCTCTTCCCGGTCCGCGTACACGATGAGGTTGAGCACCGACGCGCGTGCGATCGGGCGGACCAACTCGCGCGCGTGCGCGCTCTGAACACGGCGCAGCCGCGCGAGTTCGCGCTCGAGCGCGGCGACGCCCTCCGCGCGCGCACCCCAGAACGACGTGTCGATGACTACGCCTTCCGCCATTTCCGTCCATCCCGCTCGATGAGCGCGTCCGCCTCGGTCGGCCCCCACGTTCCAGCCTCGTACACCGCGAGGCCCTGGGGTGATTGGGCCCAGCCGCCGATGATCGGGTCGACGAACGTCCATTGCTGGTCGACCTCGTCGTGTCGTGTGAAGAGGGTCGCGTCACCGCGGAGCGCGTCGAGGATGAGCGTCTCGTACGCGTCCGGAGCGTCGACCATGAACGACGCTCCGTAGTCGAAGTCCATGTTGACCGCGCGGATGCGGATCCCCTGCACGGGGACCTTCGCGCCGAACCGGAGCGAGATGCCTTCGTCGGGCTGTATGCGCAGGACGAGGGCGTTCGGTTCGAGACCGGCCAGAGCCTCGCGCGAGAAGAGCTGGTGGGGCGCGACACGGAACTGGATCGCGATCTCGGTCGAGTGTTTTGGGAGCCGCTTGCCGGTGCGGACGTAGAACGGGATCCCTTCCCAGCGCCAGTTGTCGACCCACACCTTCAGCGCGACGTACGTCTCGGTGCGCGAGTCGGGCGCCACGCCCCGCTCCTCGCGATACCCCGGTACGGGCACGCCCTCGATGAAGCCCCGCGTGTATTGGCCCCGCACCGCGTTCATCGCGAGGTCTTCGCCCGTCATCCGGCGCAGCGCGCGCAGGACCTTCACCTTCTCGTCGCGGACGGCCTTGTCGTCGAACGCGGCAGGCGGCTCCATCGAGACAAGGGCCAGGAGCTGAAGCAGGTGGTTCTGGACGATGTCGCGCATCGCGCCCGCGTGCTCGTAGTAACCGGCGCGCTCCTCGACGCCGATCGTCTCGGCCACGGTGATCTGGACGTGGTCGACGTACTGGCGGTTCCAGATCGGCTCGAAGATCCCGTTCGAGAAACGCATGACGAGGATGTTCTGGACGGTCTCCTTGCCGAGGTAGTGATCTATGCGGAAGACCTCGTCCTCGCGGAAGACGGTGTGCACGACCTCATTGAGCGCGAGCGCCGACTCG
>DASWCR010000116.1:0-7402 GCA_036389995.1 Candidatus Limnocylindria bacterium
ACGTAGCACCCATGGACGCGTGGCCATTCGAAGCCTTTCTCGTTGAGGACCCCTAGGTCATCAGGTGGCGATTCGGGAGCCTGGGTGATTGCCAGTTGCGTCCGCTTCGGGCACGTCAATGCAGTGCCAACGGCAATTCAATGGCACACCCGCGACGGCGCTACACCGCCGGCTCAATCGGTTGGCGATGGAGCAAGCCCGAGTTCAGGTTCATTCGTTACGTGGCCACGAGCCACGATGCCAGTGGCTGCTGGGGAACCCCGCACTAGGTCGCCTCGAGGAAGATCCGCTCCGCCCACGGGACGTCCATGGCGAGTGCTTCCTTGCGCGACACGAACCTTCCATCGTGGACGTTCGGGTCGACCGGAGTACGCGTCACCGGACCAGCCGACGCGGTGAAGACGACGTGGAAGTTTCGCGGATACGGATACGGGTAGGTCTCCGGCCGAGGCCCGTCGTTTCGAAGTTCGAAGAACCCGAGCGGCCGAGGGTCACCGACGATCGAGCAGCCAACTTCTTCCCCGATCTCGCGCGACAGAGCCGCGAGGAGAGACTCTGTTCCCTCCCGGCGTCCCCCGGGCAGCACGTGGGGCCCGTTTTCGTCGAACACGAAGACCGTCCCGCCTGGCCCCGCTAGGACGGCGCGCGCCGACACGATGAGCTCGAGCGGTGGTTCCTTATCGGTTAGAAAGCACGAAAGAAAGAGCGGGGTCACGCCCCAGACGACGTATCCCGTCGCGACAGGGGTCAGCTCGTCTATCTCGCTCAGTAGACGTCCGGCGATTCGGGGACGAAGGTCCAGGCGATCCCGAAGCGAGCCTCGACGAGCTGCGCCAGGGCTCTCACGCCGAAGGTCTCGGTGGAGTAATGCGACCCGGCCACGAGGTTGATCTTCCGCTCCTTCGCGTACATGCGGGTGTACATCGTGATCTCGCCGGTGACATAGGTGTCAGCGCCGCGGGCCGCCGCCTCCTGGACGAACGTCGTGTACGGCGCTCCGCCGCTCGCGATCGCGACCACGCCGAAGCGGTTGCTGTTCTCGTGGGTCTCGACGAGCGTGCCGAGCGCCGATCGCAATCGGTCGACGAACTGCTGGAACGTCCCGCTCGTCGTCCCGATCACGCCCGCCATGCCGCCGTGATACGGAAGGAACCGCTCGCGCACCTTCACGCCGGTCGCCTCCGCGATGCCGTCGCCGTTCGAAATACCGGGAGCTCCATCGAGCGCGGAGTGCGCGCCGTACAGCGAGATCCCGTCCTGCCGGAGCCTCGTGTGCTTCTCCTCGACAAGCTCGAGGTCGATCTCCGGCCAGCTGCGGTGATGCACGATCAGCAGATCGGCCTGCGCGCTCTTAGCGCGCGAGATCGCGTGGAACGACGTGCTCACCGCGGCCGCGACGCTCGTCACGACGTCGGACGCGCGGACGATCAGACCGTTCGACTCCACCTCATCGAATTTCGAGACCTCGAGGCGCTCGTCAAGAAATTTGACGACGTCATCGAGCCGGACGTGCTCGGTCACGCCAGTCGCTCGGTGAGGATGCGATTTACGACCGCAGCATTGGCTTTGCGGCCGAGCTTCTGCATTACCGCGCCAACAAGGGCGCCCAGGGCGATGGTCTTCCCCGCTTTGTAGGCGGCGACGGCGCCGGGATTCGCCTTCATGACCTCATCGACAGCCGCCGCGATCGCTTCCTCGTCGCTTACCTGGCCCAGGCCGCGCGTGTTCATGATCGCCTCCGGATCGCCGCCGCTCTTCCACATCTCCGCGAAGACTTCCTTCGCCGCTGAGCCGCTCAGCTTCCCCGCAGCAATGAGCCGCACGAGGACCGCGAGCTGTTCCGATCCGATGCGTGAAGCTCCGATCTGGACCCCTTCGCGTTTCAGCGCCGCCGTCAGTTCGCCGATCACCCAGTTCGCGATCAGCTTGGGGTGTCCGGGCTCGGCTTTGACGGCCGCCTCGTAGTAATCGGCGAGCGCGCGGTCGGACACGAGGATTCGCGCGTCGTAATCCGAGAGCCCGTACGACGCGACGAATCGCGCGCGGCGCTCCGCCGGCATCTCCGGAAGCGCATCGCGGAGCTTCGCGACCATCTCGGCTGAGGGCGAGAGCGACACAAGGTCTGGTTCGGGGAAATAGCGATAGTCCTCGACGTCTTCCTTCGACCGCTGTAGATAGGTACGGCCGCGCTCGGGGCTCCAGCCGACGGTGATCTTCCCCGTCCGCGTCCGGATCTCCCCGCCGGAACGCCACTCCTGCCACAGGCGCTCGGACTCGTACGCCACTGCCCCGCGCAACGCCTGATAGCTGTTCAGGTTCTTGATCTCGCTCTGTGGCGGCCATTGCGTCTTGCCGTTCTCCTGGAAGCGGATCGAGACGTTCACGTCGAAGCGGCCGGCGCCCTCCTCGAGGCGCATCTCGGACACGCCCGAGAAGATGAGGATGTCGCGCAGAGCGCGGACATAGGCCTCGCCCTCTTCCGCCGAGCTCATGTCGGGTTCGCTCACGATCTCGAGGAGCGGGACGCCGGACCGGTTGAAATCGACGAGGGTGTAGCGGCGGCCGGCGTCTTCGCCGTGCTTCAGCGTGCCGGTGTCCTCTTCGAGATGCGCGCGCGTGATTCGGATCCGCTTTCCGGTGGGAAGCTCGAGCCACCCCTTCACGCTCAGCGGAAGGTCGTATTGCGAGATCTGGTAGCCCTTCGGCAGATCGGGATAGAGGTAGTTCTTGCGGTCGAATTTCGTGTGCTCCGGCGTCTCGCAGTGGAGCGCGAGCCCGGCGGTGATCGCGAGCTCGATTGCCCTGCGGTTCGGGACCGGCAGCGCGCCGGGTAGCCCGAGGCAGACCGGGCACACGAGCGTGTTCGGCGGCGCCCCGAACCATCGTGCCTGGCAGCCGCAGAACATCTTCGACTCGGTCTTCAGCTCGACATGCGTCTCGATCCCGATGACGAGCTCGTACGGCAGAGCGCTCACGGTCATTCGCCCGGCGGTACGACCGACGGCGTTGGCGGTGGCAAGCTGCGCTCCAGCGAAACGATCAAGCGATCGAGATTGACTATGACGCGATCCGTAGTCACCGAGACAAGATATCGGTCGAGGCCTCGGAGTGCCCCGACGCTCGGGTTACCTCGCGCATCGAACATAAAGAGTCGCCCGCCGGCCTCCTCGCACGACGCGATGTAGCCGACCTTTTCGCCGACGATACCGGGACGGACCGGACATTCGGGCTGTCCCTCGCTGGGCGACCACAGCGCGCGAACCGCGATCACTTCGGTGCGGTCGACGCGCCCGAGCAGGAAGCCGCGCGCCTCATCGACCAAGGGCGGACCGATGCGGTTCGGCAGAGATCCCGCCCCGGTAACGTAGGGTGGCAACGCGCTGAGCGGCAACACCAGCCGATCGCCTGGGACAAGAGCCGGTGGCGTGACGAGCTGCGGCGCTGCTGCGAATGCCGCCACCCCGGTGAGGAGAACGAGGCCCAGGAAAAGGAAGATCCCGATCAGCGCGAACTGCTTCCACACCGGCGTGGGATCGAGCGACTCCGGTCCCGCCCAATGCTCGGGCGGCTGGTCCTCGATGCGCGTTCCCACCTAGGCGACCAGCGTTCGAATGCGACGCTGCGCGGCGCGCACCGCGCCGCGCACGAAGGGGCGGTCGTCGGTCGCGAGGAACTCGAGGATGTCCGGCGCCTTCTGACCAAGACGTGCACCGCTAGCGGCGGAGAGCGCCATCGCGACGTTCCACCGCACGTTCTCGTCGGGGTCGTGCATCCACTTGCGCAGGCGGGCGAGGGTAGCGTCGGGGTAGGAACGGACGAACTGATCGCCGATCGCGAAGGGGCCGAGACTCTTGCGCACGTACTCCTCGCGATCGCGCAGGGCCGGCTCGATCAGGTCGAGCAGGGGCTCCGCCCATTCGGGTGTGCGCGTCCGCGCGGCGTACTTTGCCGCGACGACGACCGCGCGACGCAGGCGGCTGTCGGGACCGCTCACCCACTCCCGGAGAAGCGGGATGGTGTCCGCCCATGTCTCGGTCAACACCTGTCCCAGGAGGGCGGCCGCGGTCTCTCGGACGGCCCAGTCGTCGTCGCGCGCCAGGCGATAGCCAATGCGCGCGACCTCCCTGGAGTGCGTGCGCGCCAGCGGCCAGAGGACGAGCCCCGCCAGTTCCTTGTCTACGCGCCGGGGATGCGCCAGAAGGCGCTCGGCCCAGTCAAGCCGAACCCGCGGCGCGGGGCCAATATGGTCGATGACTGTGGCCGCGCGGTCGTAGTGATCCTTCCGCACCCAGCCGTTCACACCCGACTTACGAAGCGTGTCGGATGCGCCGAGCGGATCCCCTGCATGGAGCGAACGTTCGAACCGCTCGAGCCAGGCGGTCGACGTCGAAGTTGTGTCGGTCGCCGTCACGCTCGCCCAACGAAGCGCGCGATCCGTTCGCCCGCCTCTTCGATCTTCTCGAGGCTCGTCGCGTAACAGGCGCGCACGTGGCCTCGTCCCCGCTCGCCGAAGGCGCTGCCGGGTACCGTGACGACCTTCTCCTCGAGCAGGAGGCGCTCCGCGAACTGCTCGTCGTCCATTCCCGTCGACGTGATGTTGGGGAAGCAATAGAACGCGCCGCGCGGTTCGAAGCAGTGGAGGCCGAGGTCGTTGAAGCGCTTGAGCATCACTTTCCGGCGCCGGTCGTACTCGCCGACCATACGCAGCACCTCGTCTTCACCGGTGCGCAACGCCTCGAGCGCCGCGTACTGACCCGCCGTCGGGACGCACATCACCGTGTACTGGTGGATCTTCATCATCTGCTCGATGACCTCGGCTGGGGCGCACGCGTACCCGACGCGCCATCCGGTCATCGCGTAGGACTTCGAGAATCCGGCGAGGTAGATGGTGCGGTCTCGCATCCCGGGGAATTCGATGATCGAGCGGTGCCGCACGCCATAGACGAGACGGTCGTAGATCTCGTCGGCGTAGACCAAAAGGTCGTGCTCGTCGGCCAGCCTCGCGATGCCCTTCAGATCGTCCTCGGTCAGCACCGCGCCGGTGGGGTTGTTCGGAAAGCCGATCAGGATCGCGCGGGTGCGCGAGGTGATCGCCCCCTCGACGTCCTCGGGCCGCAGCCGGAAGTCGTGCCGCTCGTCGGTGGCGACCGGCACCGGTACACCGCCCGCGAGCACGATGCCCGGCACGTACGCGACGTATGAAGGGTCGGCGATGATCACCTCGTCGCCGTCGTTGAGCGTGGCGCGCAGCGCGAGATCGACGGCTTCCGAAACACCGACGGTGACGAGGATCTCGCGCTCCGGGTCATACCGGACGCCGCGCAGCTTTTGGGTGTGGTCGCTGATCGCCTCACGCAGCGGACGGATGCCGTAGTTGGACGTGTACTTCGTCTTCCCGTCCTTGATCGACCGGACCGCGGCCTCGCGGAAGCGGTCCGGGGTGATGAAGTCCGGCTCACCGACGCCGAGCGAGATGACGCCTTCGGTACCCGAGACCAGATCGAAGAAGCGCCGGATCCCGCTCGCGGGGATGCGCTCGACCTTCGCGTTCGTCAGCGAACGGCGAGTGGCCTTCATGCGGCTTTCTCCTTCGGTCGTTCGAGGTGGTGCGGAGTGGCGCGCTCGTACGACGCCGCGACGCGGAACATGGTGCGCTCCTGGTAGCTGTTCGCGATGACCTGCAAGCCGACCGGAAGTCCCTCGCTGAGGCCGCAGGGCACCGATATTCCCGGCAGTCCCGAAATGTTCACGGGCAGCGTGAAGATGTCGTTCAAGTACATCGACAGCGGATCGTTCACCTTCGCTCCGATCGGGAACGCGACCGTCGGCGAGGTCGGCGTGACGAGCGCGTCCACCTTCTCGAACACGCGGTCGTACTCATCCTTGATGAGCGTCCGCACCTTCTGCGCTTTCACGTAGTACGCGTCGTAGTAACCGGCCGAGAGCGCATAGGTCCCGAGGATCATGCGGCGCTTCACCTCTGGGCCGAAGCCGTTTCCTCGTGTGCGCCGATACGTCTCGAGCAGGTCCGGCCCCTCGACGCGCAGCCCGTAGCGGATGCCGTCGTAGCGCGCGAGGTTCGATGAGGCCTCCGCGGGCTGGATGATGTAGTAAACGGCGAGGCCGTGATCGGTGAGCGAGAGCGAGACCTCCTCGAGCTTCGCGCCCTCGCGCTCGAGAACCTTCAGCGCGTCGCGGACCGCCCGCTCGACGCCGGGCTCCATCCCCTCGACCGAGAAGTATTCCTTCGGGACGCCGATGCGCATGCCTTTCACGCCCTTGTCGAGGTCGCGGCGGAGATCGTCGTTCGGGAAGTCGGTGACCATGGTCGCGTCGTTCGGATCTTTGCCGAAGATCGCCTCGCACACGATCGCGACGTCCTCGACCGTGTTCGCGAACGGCCCGACCTGATCGAGCGACGAGGCGAACGCGACGACGCCCCACCGCGGCACGCGGCCGTACGTCGGCTTCATGCCGACGACACCGGTGAGCGCCGCCGGCTGGCGGATCGAGCCGCCCGTGTCGGTCCCGAGCGCGAAGAGCACCTCGCCCGCCGCGACCGCGACCGCCGAACCTCCCGACGAGCCGCCGGGCACGCGCTCCGCACACCAGGGATTCTTCACGGGGCCGAATGCGGAGTTCTCGTTCGAGCTCCCCATCGCGAACTCATCGAGGTTCGTCTTACCGACCATGACCGCGCCCTGCGCGTCGAGGCGCTCGACGACGGTCGCGGAATACGCCGGGATGTAGCCCTCGAGGATGCGCGACCCGGCTGTCGTCGGGATCTTCTTCGTCCCGATGATGTCCTTGCACGCCCACGGGATCCCGGTGAGGAGGGGTGCGTCACCGGCCCCCAGGCGCGCGTCGGCCGCGCGCGCCTGCACGCGCGCGTGGTCGTCGGAGAGGTGCAGCCACGCATTGTGACGATCGGCGTGCGACCGCTGGAGCGCGAGGTCGGCGAGCTCGAGGGCGCTCGTCTTGCGGGCGCGCAGCAACGCGGCGGCCTCCGTGACGCTGCGCGGCAGCTCGGTCACAGGCTCTTGGTGCACCGAAGATCAGCGGGCTTCACGCTGAACCTTTCACGGTCTCTCCTCGAGCACGTGCTGCACACGGAAGAATTCGCCGTCGCGCCCGCCCTTCGGCGCGTTGGCGAGAGCGTCCTCCCGCGACAGGCCGGGCCGGATCTCGTCCTCGCGCATCACGTTCGAGACCGGCAGGACAGACGCGGTCGGCGACACCTTTTCGGTATCGACCTCTTTGAGCCGTTCCACCGCCTGCAGCACGACTGAGAGCTGCCCGGTAAACCGCTCGACCTCATCCGGGGTCAGGGCGATTCGTGCCAGTCCAGCGGCTTTTTCGACGACGGATCGATCAATGGCCATGTGCGAAGTTTAGAGGCGCG
>DASWCR010000117.1:0-13525 GCA_036389995.1 Candidatus Limnocylindria bacterium
GCAGCGCCTTACGATCCCGACCATCGGCATCGGCGCCGGCGTGGATTGCGACGGTCAGGTGCTCGTGCTTCACGACGTGTTGGGCCTCTACGGCGAGTTCAAGCCGAAGTTCGCCAAGCGCTACGCCGACATCGGCGCCGCCGTGACGAGCGCACTTCAGGAATTCGACCGTGAGGTCCGCGACGGCTCGTTCCCAACCGAAGACCACAGCTTCACGATGAAGGAGAGCGAGCTGCTCTCGCTGCAGCGGAGCCTGGCACACCAAAAGGCGAGCTGATGCGCGTCGCGATCCTGGGCATGGGCGCGATCGGCCACGTGGTCGCTCGCGCTTTGAATGGGCGCGCCGACGTCGTGAAGGTCGATCGCACGACCGCCCCACTTCGCGACGGCGAGGTGCCGGTCGACGCGGCGATCGTGACGACGAAGACGCCGGGTACCGCGTGGGCTGCGGAGATCGCCGCCAAGATCCTCGCGCCCGATGGCGCCGCTCTCACCATCCAGAACGGACTCGGCAACTACGAGACACTCGTCGAACACCTTGGGCGCGACCGATCGGCCGTCGGCGTGATCTACGTCGGCGCTCAGCTTGTGAACGGAGAGCTTCGCGCGACCGGCGCCGGCAAGGTCGAGCTCGGCAGGCCTCCTGCGGCAACGCCGCGGGCGAAGCTCGACGAGCTGGGTCGACTCCTCCGCGAAGGCGGCATGGACGTGACCGTCGTCGATGACGCGTGGCCCGCCGTCTGGCGCAAGGTCGTGACGAACGCGGCGGTCAACCCGGTTACAGCGCTTCTCCATCGGACGAACGCGGAGCTTCTCGCCGACGCACCCGCGTCGCGGGTCGCCGACGGTCTGGCTCGCGAGGTCGCGCGCGTCGCGACGGCGTCGGGCGTGCGGATCGGCGAGGACGAGGCGACCAAGCAGTGGCGCGCGATGGCGGCGCTCACGGGCGCGAATCGCTCGTCGATGCTGCAGGACGTCGAGGCTGGGCGACCGACCGAGATCGACGCGATCTCCGGTGCGGTCGCGCGCGAAGGCGAGCGCCGCGGGGTCGCGGCACCGCTCAATCAGGCGATGACGCTGCTCGTCGCCTCGCTCGCTCCCCGCTAGGTCGCCGTCTTGTGCCCGAGCGATGGGCGTGAGCGGCGCCGGCCGATCGTGAGGAATCCTGTCGCTAGACCGGCCGCGACCGCGACGACTGCGAGCGTGATCAGCAGGGAGGAGTCGGGAGCCGTACAGCTGCTCACGAAGCCCGGCCCGCTTTGGTTCGCGGCGGCACATCGCGCAGCCGCCCAAGTGACGAGAGCCAGCACGGTGGCCCCACTGCCGATCAGTAAGCCCGACAGTGACGCCGCCGAGGTATATCGCACGGACCAGATGACTCCGACAAGCAGAATCACGAGCCCTGGTGTTCCAAACGTAAGGAATCCAAGAGCGGACAGAATGCCCATCACGAATCCCAGCGCGAAAGGTTGTCTCATGTCTATCGCTGCGTTCCCGCGCGCCGACCGTTGACAAGCGCGAGCAAGGCGGCGCCGGCGATCAGACCCCAGCCCAGGTAGACCCAAGCCAGATAAGAGAGCGGCGCAACGATCATCCCGAACACCATGGGCGCGAGAGCCGCGAGCGCGAGCACGGCCGGCGCGCGGCTCTCCGCTGACGGTACGGCCCGCGCGACGAGCGCCGCAGCGATGAAGAACATGCCGACTGAGGCGATCGCAATGAAGGCGAAGGAGCCGAGGATCCCGAGCACAAGAGCGGACACCAGCAAGAGTGCCCCGACTAGGGCAAATACCACTGCTGAAGGTGGCGACGCAGTCCGCACCCGCCGATTCTCTCGCCCAAAAATCGCTATGCAACCCGACGTGGGAACTCCGGGAGCAGCCGAGCGTTAGATAGGCGTGAGGCTCCTGGTGCCGCTCGTCATGCTTGTTGCCGCGTGCGGTGGCGCGGTCGGCTCGCCCGGCTCGTCATCGATCCTCCCGCCCGAGGCGCGCGGCGCCCTCGAGCAGATCTACGTCGATGGGCACGCGTACACCCTCCAGGCTGATCTCTATCGCGACCTCATGCCGGGGCCGGCTCCGACGCCGAAGCGTGGGGTCGGTGGAACGATCTTCCTGACTCCCGACGCCGAGAGCGACCCGCCGGCTGGGATGCACGCGGAGAAGACCTGGCTAGTGAACGGCGCCGATGTCTGGGAGACCGTGCCGCAGCCGCTCCAGACGTTCGCGGTCGACCGTCAGCATCACCTCTCGCTGAGCGTCTTCGACGGACCGACGTGGGACGCGGGCGCGAAGGTCGACGTCGTGCTTCAGTTCAGCACGTCGAGCGGCACGTACTTCATCCAGCACCGCGGTGCGCGCGTCATCGGGGCACTTTAGGTATCGCGCCGCACCGACTTGCGCCGACGCTCTTCGCCCTTGTGCTGGTCGCCGCTTGTTCAACAGCACCGATTGCCGAGGCTCACGATCTGGTTGTCTCGAACCAGACGACGCTCGCGGTGACGCTCGCTGTGAACGGCAACGTCCTCCGAACCATTCAGCCAAACACTCAGGAGACACTCTTCGTGAAGGCGCTTCCTCCTCTTCCGTGGGCGGTTGAGGCGCGCGCACCGAGCGGCCGCGTCTTGACATCGATGACCGTGCGGCCTGGCGACGTGTGGGAGACCGCCGGCCAGATGAAGGGCGATGCGGTCCGTGTCGACCTTTCCTGCGGGCGCCTCGACATCTGGTCGGGCCCGCCACTCTTGGGTCCGGCTCCTGGCCCCGGCAAGGCCGGTGACTGTGCACCCTGACCGCTCGCGTTGACGTGCGAGTCGATTACGCGGTGCCGGTTTAGCGCGCGAAGCGTCGCCCGATCACGAGCGATACCGCCGACATTCCGACGAAGGCGATTCCGATCCAGCTGAAAGCGGTCGCGATCCCGACGCCTTCGGCGAGAAATCCGAACAGCGGCGCTCCGATCCCGCCGACATGTGCGTTCACCAGGTAGTACGCGCCGAGGACTGTCGCGCGGCGGCCTGGAGGCGCGCTGTCCATGACGAGCGTCTCGGTGACCGTCGAACGCATCGACCAGAGAAGTCCGAACACGACCAGCGCGAGGACAAGTCCCTCGTTCGGAACGATCGTGACTGCGTAGACCGCGGGTCCCATGAGCGCGAGACCGCCAAGCATCACGCGCCGGCGGCCGAAGCGATCCGAGAGCCAGCCACCGAGCGGCGCGCCGATCACGCCGACGAGCTGCGGCACGCCGAAGAAGACCGCAGCGAGCGCAGGCGAGAGGCCGCGAGCGTCCACGAGGTACAGCGCGAGGAACGCGAGAAGCGCCGCGATGCCGAACTGGAACGCGATCGAGAGCGAGACGACCGGCCCGACATCGCGGAATACACGGCCGATCTCGCGGAAGGCCGCGAAGCGGTCGCCGTTTGGCGCGGCGCGCTCGTGGACACGCGGCGCGACGAACCAGAGGAGGGCCCCGAAGACGATCGGCGCCGCCGCGAACCAGACGTACGGCGTGCGCCATGTCCCGGTCGCCGTCGCGAGCAGGCCGGCCACGGCGGGCGCTGCGAAGAACGACAGGTGGCCCCCGGTGATGTGAATGCCCATCGCCGTCCCGCGCACTCGCGGCGAAAACGTGCGTGCGATGAGCGCCGCGGCCGGACCGTGGTACGAACCGGACACGATCCCGAGCAGGACGAGGAGGGCCAGCAGCTGCCAGTACGAGCCTGCTGTCGCGAGGGCCACGCTCGCCGCGCCCATGAGGAACAGGCCGCCGACGATCACGACGCGCGAACCGATTCGATCGGCGAGCATGCCCCACGGCGCGTTCGCGAGCCCGGCCGCGATCGAGAACGCCGACACGGCGAAGCCGCTCTCGCCGTAGCTCAGCGCGAACGAGTCCCGGATCAGAGGCAGGAGCGGATTCAGAAGTGAGTTCGTGACGTGATGCGAGAAGTGCGCCGCCGTGATCGTTCCGAGCAGCGCCTGGCCGCGGCCTTCTTTGAGCGAGAGCTCCTCGACCGCGGGCTCGGCGGGAACGGCCATGGCCTCTTCGGCGATCGTGGTCACGCGACTTCCTCGAGCGCGATACCGAGGAGCACGTTGTCGATGAGCCGCGCCTTGCCGACTCGTGCCGCAAGCGAGATGACCGCGCGCTCGGCCGGGCGCTCGAGCTCGTCCAGCGTCAGCGGCTCGGCCACCGACACATATTCCAGCGCAATCCCGGGAACCGCCGTGTCGCGCCGGACGCGGTCGCGCAGCTTCGCCGGGTCGCGCTCGCCTCGCGACCAGTCCTCTCTCGCGCCGAGCAGCGCGCGCGATAGCGCAAGCGCGGCGCGGCGATCGTCCGCCGAGAGATAGCGGTTCCGTGAGCTCATCGCGAGACCGTCGGCGTCGCGCACGGTAGGGCTGCCGGCGACGCGCACGCCGAGCCGCAGGTCGCGACTCATCGTCTGGACCACTCGGAGCTGCTGAAAGTCCTTCTGGCCGAAATAGGCGACATCCGGGCGGACGATCGCGAAAAGCTTCGTCAGCACGGTCGCGACCCCGGCGAAGTGACCCGGCCGCGCGGCGCCCTCGAGACGCGCCGCGATGGGACCGGGTTCCACGCGAGTTACGTCGCCGGGCGGGTACATCTCGTCCACCATTGGCGCGAAGACCATCGCGGCGCCGAGCCGCTCGCACATTGAGAGGTCGGCCGACTCATCGCGCGGGTACGCCGCGAAGTCCTCGTGCGGGGCGAACTGCGTGGGATTCACGAAAATCGAGACGACCGCCAGATCATTCTCCCGGACGGCCCGCTCGATGAGCGAAGCATGACCCGCGTGGAGCGCGCCCATGGTCGGTACAAAGCCGATGGAGGCCGTGGCCGACGCCGTGCGGAACGCACGAACGTCGGCGACAAGAGAAAGCTTCTTCAACCAGCGGCAGTATCGACCGCCGCGTTTCGCCTCGCCTGGTACGCCGGGATCGTCGCCATCGGTGGCCGCTCGACATCGATGATGTCGTGCATCTCGAGGTGGAGCTTGCCGCCGCGGGTCGCGATGAGCTTCATCGTGTAGTTGGCCTCCTCGAGCAGGTTCGCGCCGTGGGCCTCGCCCATCCGTTTGATCGCGACCTGGAGGACTTCGAAGCTCATCTTCGATAGGTCGTAGAGCGACTGGTTGCGGTGAATGCGCTGCTTCATGTCGACCTGGCCGATCGCGCCCAGACCCGCGCGCTGCAGCGTGTCCACGAGCAGCCCGGTTTCGACACCGTATCCCGAGAAGAACGGCAGCTGCTCGAGTAACGTTCGCCGGCCGGCTTGCTCGCCGGACAGCGGCTGCACGATCCCAGATAGCTCGGGAAAAAAGAGATTCAGGATCGGGCGCGCGGCCAGCTCGGTCACGCGACCGCCGCCGGTGGCCTGCAGCTCGTCACCGATGTGGAGCGGTCGCTGGTAGAAGGCCTTCACGAACTGCAGGTCGGGCCGCATGAGCAGCGGACCGACGATGCCGTACACGAACTTCGGGTGCGCGCTGGTGACGTCGGTGTCGATCCACACGACGATGTCGCCGCCCAGGACGTGGAGGCTCTTCCAGAGGGCCTCGCCCTTACCGCGGTAGCTGCCGGTCTCCGGAAGTATTTCGTCGTGGATGAAGACCGGCACACCTTCCTCTTCGGCGATCTCACGCGTGCGATCGTCGGAGCGCGAGTCGATGACGACGAGCTCATCGACGAGCGGGAAGCGCTCGACGAGACGCGAGCGGATCGCGCGGATGACTTTGCGGATCGTCGCCTCCTCGTTGAGTGTCGGGAGCCCGACCGAGATGCGGAGGTTCTGCCGCTCTTTCGCTTCGACGAGGCGGCGCAGATCGGCGAATTCGGTGGAGCTGAACGTGTTCTCGGCGAACCACTTGTCGGTGAGCTCGCCGAGCACGCGACTGCGTTCCGCGCGCTCCGCCGGAAGGCGGGTCCGCTCGACGAACATCGGCGAGGCGAGAGGCGCGCTGGTGCGGACGATGACCGCATTGCGGGCGTCCGCGATGATCCTCTGGCCGACGGGCCCGAGCGGGTCCCGCGCGCCTTCGCGACCGGTCGCGCCGAAGACGATCGCGTCGTGCTCCGCGAGCTCGTCCTCGATCACCTTTGCCGGATCGCCCGATCGCGTGACGAGGCGCTCGACGCGCTCGTCGTACGCACGCTCGCCGAGGAGCTGGTAGAGGGTCTGGGCCTTTCGCCCGCCGTCGGGCTCGGCGACGTGGAGCAGCGTCACCGCACCGCCTTGGGCTTTTGCGAGCGCGATCCCAAGGCGCGCGGCGAGCTGGGCGTAGCGGCCGCCGCGTACCGGGACGAGGATCCGTTTCGCGCGCGCGGGCCGGCCTTTGACGACCGCCAGATCGCAGGGTGGCTGGCGAAGGATGGCTTCGATCGTCGTCCCGAACATGTCCCAGCCCGGCCGGCGCCAGGCCACGAGGAGCAGGTCGGGCCGCTCTGTTGCGCAGGCCTCGCGGATCGCGTCCCACCCGACGCGGGCGACGGTCACCAGGCTGCGGAGGTGATGTCCGGGAAGCCCGCCCGCCAGCGCGTCGAGCGCGCGGCGCCGAACGCGTGCTTCTGGCTGCGCCGAGGCGAGCGTCTCCTCGCCGGTGACCTCGATCGCTGATGCGAGCACGACCTCGCCGTCGCCGGCGAGCGCTGCGGCGGTCTCGAGGAGACTGCCCTCGCGCTCGGGATCGCCGATCGCGACGAGGACCTTCATGCGATCCCCTCAAGCACGAGCGGGACCACGCGTTCGGCGAGGACGCGCGACCACGCCATGGCGCGGACCCGAGAGCGAAAGCGCGGACCGGGTTGCCCGAGCGATCGCTCGATCGCGTCGGCGATGACCTCACCGGACGCGTCGGGAGGCACGTACGTCGCGGCGTCGCCGGCGAGCGCGCGCAGGGTGGGGAGGTCGCTGCACACGATGGACAGGCGGTGGAGGGCGGCTTCGAGCAACGGGATGCCGAAACCCTCGTTCTGGCTCGGCAGCACGAGGGCGTCGCCGAGGGCGTAGAGGTCGGCGATGACGCGATAGGGAGCTTTCAGACCGAGCGCGTAAAGGAGGTGGACGCCAACGACACCCTCGGCGAGCGCGGCGAGCTCGGCGAGGTAACGCGCGTTCGCGGCGTTGTGCGGTCCGGGCGGACCGGTCACGACGAGCATCGCCTGATGGCCACGCCCGCGGAGTGCGGCCGTCGCGGCGATGGCGGCCTCGATGCGCTTCCGCCGGGTGAGTCGGGCGGGCAGAACGAGGAGCGGATCGGCGCGGTAGAGGTCGAGTCGCTCGGCGAGGCCTGCCCCCGCTGTCGAAAGCCCGAGCGCGGCGGCGATGTCCACGCCGTTCGGCACCACCGCGACGCTCTCGCGCCGCAGACCCGCGAGCGCGGCGAGCTGGTCCGCGCGCTCATCCGACACTGCGACGTAGCGGATTCCCGGGTGCGCCCGGGCGATGAGACCCCACGGGTCACCGGGGTAACGCTCATTCGCATACTGCGGGTCGGACCAGGCGAGGTCGTGCGTCCACGCGATGACGACGCCCGGGCGCTCGCGCGCGAGCCGAACGAGCGCCTCCGTCAGTGCCAGATCCTTGTGCATCGTCATGACGTTGTGGACGACGACGCGGTCCGCCCTCGCGAATATCGGCCGAAGCTTGCGCTCGAGCCTCCGGACGAGCGCGTCGTGCGCCTTCGTGCGCTCGCCCTGCGCGAGAGAACGGAAATCGCGCAGGACGCTCTCGTTCCGCGAATCGACCTCGGGAATGCGCGCGAGGCGCACGCCCTTTGGCGCGCGGCCTCTTCCGGCGACGATCGTGACATCCGCGCCTGCCTCGCGGAGCGCCGTTGCGTGAACGCCCATGACCTGCTCGACGCCGCCGAGGATCGAGGGAGCGGTGTAATGCACGAGGACGACGCGCGGACGCCGGCGCGTCACGCGGTGGCAGCCGCCCTCGCGACGCGGCCGCGACCGCCCGCGATGCGATCGCCGCGCTGGCTCCGCCGGACGCGGAATGTGACGCGCGAATCGAAGAGGCGCATATCGCGAACGTCGACGCGATCGAGCCACGCCGGGAGCGCGGGGTCGAGCAAGAGGCGCTGCGTGTTCAGGTCCGGCTGCATCCCGAGGAGCGCGCGCAGGCAGAGAAAGACCATCCCCGCGGACCACGCCTGCGGGATGCACGACACGAGGTAGTCGGCCGGCCGCGACGAGAACCGGAGATCCCGCTGGAAACCGCACCAGAGCTCGGGAAGCTGCGCGTTCGGAAAGCGGCGGCCGGCCTCGATCAACGCGCCCACCACCTCGGCCGCCTCCTCGCGCTTACCGTAGCGCGCGAAGCCCTGAACGATGAGCGAGTTGTCGTGCGGCCACACCGATCCGTTGTGGTAGCTCATCGGGTTGTACGTCGGGTACTTGCTCGAGAGTGTCCGGATACCCCACCCGGTGTACATGTCGAGCTCCATGAGGCGCCTCGTCAGGGCGGCGCCGTGCTCGGGGCTCGCGATCCCGCACCAGAGGGCGTGCCCGGCGTTGCTCGTCACGGCCGGGACCTGCTTCTTGTCGCCGTCGAGCGCCTGCGCGTAGCACTGCTCGGCTTCCATCCAGAAGTCGCGCTCGAAGCGGGTCTGCAGCTCTTTCGCCTCGCCGCGGAGGCGATCGGCGCGCGTGCGGTCTCCGTCGATCTCGTAGAGATCGGCGACGCCCATCTTCGCCGCGTACACGTAGGCCTGGACCTCGACGAGCGCGGCCGGAAGCTTCGACCACTTTCCATCAGGGTCGGAGAGCGACTGCGCCGAGTCCTTCCACCCCTGGCTGCGCATCTCGCCGGGGCGGTGCCCGTACTCGACGTACCCGTCCTTGTCCGGGTCGCCGTAGGTGTCGCACCAGGTGAGCGCGCGCTCCGCCGCGGGAAGCAGATCGCGCCAAAGGGCGCGATCCGCGGTCCACTTCACCGCCTCGGCGAAGACGAGCGCGAAGAGGGGCGTCGCGTCGACCGAACCGTAGTAGGGGTGATGCGGCACCTCGCCCAACCGCGCGAGCTCGCCGCGGCGTAGCTCGTGGAAGATCTTGCCCGGCTCCTCCTCGGTGAAGTCGTCGACCTTGTGACCCTGGTAGCTCGCGACAAGGCGGAGCGTCCCGCGCGCGATGTCGGGATTCCAACCGAGCGTCTGGTACGCCGAGATGAGGCCGTCACGGCCGAATGGCACCGCGTACCACGGGATGCCCGCGGTTGGGTAGGGACCGCTCGGGTGGAACTCCAGGAGGGCGCGCAGGTCGAGCGCGCTCCGCGTGATGAGGCCCTCGTCGAGCACCTCGGAGCTCGTCGTGTAACGCGAGCACGAGCGCAGGAATCGCCGGTAGCGCGCGTTGAGCGCGTCGATCGCGTCGTCGAAACGGTCCGGCGACGCTGCCGGCGCCGCGCCGTCCTCACGCGGTATCGCGGCGAGCTCGAGCTGGAGGAACTGCTGCGGTCCGAGGGTGCGCGCCACGCGGAAGACATTCCCCTCGATCGCGTCCGGCGCGGGGCGCAGCGTGATCTCGGTCGTGCGCCGCACGCCATCCCGGCCGACCCGCTCGAAGACGAGGCCGCCTTCGCGGGGGCCGCGAGTCGACGCAAGCGGGGCAAGACTCAGATCGCGATAGGCGCGGACCGCGAACATGTCGCGGAACGCGGCTTCGAACTCGAGCTCGACGACAACGTCGACCGGATGGGCGTTCGCATTGAGCACGCCAATCCGCTCGCGGAGGCCGTCCGCCAGAAAGCGGGTGCGGCGGATCGAGAGCGTGTCGGCCGCATGCCGTGCCGTTCCGAGCACCGCGCCCTCCGAATGCATGAGCTGGAACGTCGCGACGTAGTTCTGCTCGGTGTTGGCCGAGAGCAGGATCGGCCGGGATCCGTTCACCCGAAGCGCGTAACCCGAGAGGTACTGCGTGTCGTGGTAGTAGAGGCCGAGGGGGCTCATCGCGCCGAGCGGTAGGCCCCCGTCATCCTCGGTGACGAGGACGAGCTGGTCCTCCTTTAGGGAGGCCGTCAGGCCCAGCGCTCCAGGAGGTACGGCTTCGACTGCTCGAAGATCAGCGCCTGCTGCTCGACCACACGTTCGGCGCCGGCCTGATCGAGCCCCTGCACCTCGCCGATCAGCGCGGCGACCCGCCCGAAATAGAGCGGAAGGAGCGTGCGGGCGAGCGTCTCGGTGTCGTCGCGCGTCTTGGCCGCCGCGACGATCTCGTACACGGCCTTCGCCCAGAAGCGGCTGCCGATCGCGCTCGCGTTGCCCGTCTCGGCGGCCTTTCGCGCGATGTCGCGGGTGTCCGCCGACAGGATCTCGTCCCACTCCTGGTCCTGTTCCGCGGCGCCCGCTTTGAACTTCTCGACGAGTACCCGAACGCTTGCGTTCACGGCCTCGGGCTCGACCGGTGAAATCTCACCGATCACCGGTACGTCGCGCGACCCCGTGACCGTGCGCCAGATCTCGGCGTTCTTCCGAGCGAGCGTGAGCAGCGTTCCGACGACCTGGGTGAACATCGGGCCGAGGTCCGCGCCGGGGTCCTTGGGATCGTGGATCTTCGCGCCGAGGAACGCCTGCGCGACGCGAACGCCGCGCGCGAGCGCGGTCGTCGTCATGAAGATGTCGATTCCGAACTTCGCAACGTCGCTCTCCCACACGGGCTCGCCGAGGAAGATCTTCGCGAGGTTGGCGCTGAAGCCGAACTCGCCGCCGATCGGCTGACGCACGCGCGCGCCGTACAGCGCACGGGTGAGCGGGTACGCGATCGTGTTGGTGATCGTCCCGTCATGCTTGTGCCTCGCGTAGAGCGGGGTCACGTAGTCCGCCTCGCCGCGAACGACCGGGCCGATGAGACGCGCGATCCACTCTGGCGTGATGCTGCGGAGGTCGCTGTCCACCACCGCGCACGCCTTCGCGTCGAGGAGCGTGACGGCCTCGAAGATCGCGCGGAAGGCCGAGCCTTTGCCGGACTTTCCCTGATAGCGTCCCGTGATCGTGGGCACGCCGTCCGCGGACGCGCGCACGCGGTCAGGCGTGCCGTCCTCGGATCCGCCGTCCGCGTTCACGATCACGGCGCGCATCTCGGGGAAGTTGCGGCGCAGCCCCTCGGACGCCGCCTCGGTCACGTGACCGATCGTCGCGGCGTTGCGAAAGCTCGGTATGCCGACGACGAGGTCCGCGCGCCGCTGCGTCCGCAGCGCCTCGCGCATGTCGTCGGCCAGTGCGGAAGTCAAAGACACGGCTTGACTACGATACGGAGACTTGATCGAGGCCGTCGACCAATTCGTCCTTCCCTTGATCGACTCGCTGTACGGTCGTTTCGGGTACGTCGGCGTGGTGATCGCCATGGCCATCGAAAGCGCCGCGATCCCCATCCCGTCCGAGCTGATCCTCCCCTTCGCCGGTTGGAGCGTCTCGCGGGGCGTGATCGACCCCCTGACGGGCGGACCCTGGACCTATTGGGGCGCGGTCCTCGCCGGCGTGATCGGAAACACGGCTGGCTCCCTCGTCAGCTATGCCGTCGGGGCGTTCGGCGGTCGCCCCCTCCTCGAGCGCTACGGACGTTACGTGCTGATCAGCTCGGGCGACCTCGAAACGGCGGATCGCTGGTTCGCCCGCTGGGGGGACCTGACGGTGCTCTTCTCGCGGATGCTCCCGATCGTGCGCACGTTCATCTCAGTGCCGGCGGGCATCGCACACATGCCGCTCTGGCGCTTCCTCGCCTTCTCGATCGTCGGCGCGGTGCCGTGGGTGATGCTGCTCGTCTGGGCCGGGATGGTCCTCGGCGATAACTGGCAGGACCTGAAACATCAGCTGCGAGGCCTCGACTACCTCGTCGCCGGCCTCATCGTCGTCGGCGTCGCTCTTTTCGTCTGGCGTCACCTGCGTTCGCGTTGAACGATCTCGTCTCGGCTCTCGGCAACTTCGACACCCAGCTCTACCTCGCCATCGCCGAGCAGCGCAACTTCGTCACTTCGGTCATCGCCGTCGCCCTCACCTATCTGAACTGGGACGGCTTCTTTTGGTGGATCCTGGCCTTCCTTCTCCTTCGCTCGCGCGGGCTGAACCGCCGCGGCATCGCCGCGACCGCGACGGTCGTCTTCGGAATGATCGATGCATGGCTGCTGACCGAGCTCATCAAGCTGGTCGTCCGACGCCCGCGCCCGTTCGATGCGCTCGCGCATGCCCCCGGCGCGTTGCCCGCGCCGGAGACCGTCATCGCGCATCCCTCGTCGTACTCGTTCCCATCGGGCGACGCCGCCCTCGCGATGGGCGCGGCCGTCGCGTTCGCGCACGTCACTCCGAAGTACCGCGTGCCGATCCTCTTGCTCGGCATCTCAGCGGCCCTGGCGCGGGTCGTCGTCGGCGTGCATTACCCCTTCGACGTGCTCGGCGGCATGATCGTCGGCATCGTCTCCGGCCTTCTCGCGCCGCAGGCTGTTGCCCTGGTGCGGCGGCGCCTCCGGTGGAGCGCGTTCGTGATCCCGCACACGCACTGGGATCGCGAGTGGTACGAACGCTTCGAGGGCTACCGCGCGCGGCTCGTCCCGATGGTCTCGCGCCTCCTCGACCTCCTCGAGCGCGATCCCGGCTTCCGCTCGTTCACTTTCGACGGTCAGACGATCGCTATCCAGGACTATCTCGAGAAGCGACCCGCCGACGTGCCCCGTGTCTCGGCGCTCGTACGATCCGATCGCCTCCTCATCGGCCCGTGGCATGTCCTGGCGGATCTTCTCCTGGTCTCGGGCGAGTCGATCGTTCGCAACCTTCAGGAGGGGCTGCGGAGCGCAGGCGAGCTCGGGCGCGCCGCCCGCGTCGCGTACGTCGCCGACCCGTTCGGCCATCCCGCGCAGCTGCCGCAGATCCTCCGCGCGTTCGGATACGACACCTATGTCTTCGCGCGCGGTATGGGCGACGAAGGCGAATCCGTGGGCAGTGAGTTCTGGTGGGTGTCGCCGTCGGGAGACCGGGTGCGGGCCGCACATCTCGTCGATCACTACTCGAACGCCCTGCCGCTCGTCGGTCCCGCGGACGAAGATCCCGCCGCGTTGCGCCGCCGCGTGCGCGCGAAGACCGCGCGCATCCTCGATCGGCTCACGCCGTACGCGAACGGCGACGCGATCCTTCTGATGGTCGGCGACGACCACGTCGAGGCGTACGCGCGCCTGCCCGAGGTGGTACGCGAGATGCGACAGGTGTTCCCCAACGTCGACGCGCGGATCGCGAGCCTCGAGGAGTTCGCCGCGGCGATGCCCGCGCTTCAGCATGAGGTGAGCGGCGAGATCGCGAGCGGCCGCTATCGCCCGATCCTCCGCGGCGTGAACTCGACGCGGGTGTGGATCAAGCAGGAGAACGTCGCGTGCGAGCGTCTGCTCATCGAATGGTGCGAGCCGCTCGACGCGCTTACCGGCGGCACGGCGCGAGACGAGCTCCGCGACCTCTGGCGAATGCTTCTCCAGAACCACCCGCACGACTCGATCTGCGGCTGCTCCATCGACGCGG
>DASWCR010000118.1:0-10724 GCA_036389995.1 Candidatus Limnocylindria bacterium
GCGGAAGCGCTTCCGGCAGTTCCGGCACTCGACGAGCGGGTCCGTGAAGTTCTCGACGTGGCCCGAGGCTTCCCAGACACGCGGGTGCATGAGGATCGCGCCGTCCAGGCCGACGATGTCCTCGCGCAGCTGGACCATCGCGCGCCACCACGACCGCTTCACATTGTTCTTTAGCTCCACACCGAGTGGACCGAAATCCCATGTCGCGCCCGCTCCGCCGTAGATCTCGCTCGACGGGAACACGAAGCCGCGCCGCTTCGCGAGCGATGTGATCTTCTCGGAAACGTCCTCCGGTTTCACGAAACGGGCGCGGGGTGTGGGAGCGTGCGTAGCTCGTCGATGAGGTGTGTGGTCGAGATATCGCGGTCGAGGACATAGCGAAGGAACCCGCGCAGGTGCCGATCGAGCTCACCCGTGAGCGGCGCATCGAGCCGCATGCGCGAAGCCGAGGCAAGGTCGCTCACCAGAAGGTACCGAAGCGACTTGAGCCCGCGGACCGTGAGCGGCGCCACGTACGGCAGGCGCGCGGCGCAGCCGGCGCAGATCGCGCCACCGGCCGCGGGCTCCCATGCGTTCGTCACCTCGGCCAGCGCGGTGCGGCACTGCGCGCACTCGCCGAGCTCGGGCCGGAAGCCCGATCGATCGAGGAGATGCAGGTCGAACCAGCGGCAGACCGTCGGCGCGTTGACGCCCGCGTCGAGCGCGCGCAGGGAGGTCTCGAGCAGGTCGAAGAGCGGCGCGGACGGGACGCGATCGGCCGTGAAGCGATCGACGAGCTCGGCGACGTACCAGCCGGCCGCGATGAGCGCGAGGTCGTCGCGCATGTCGGGGTAGATCGCGCGAGCTTCGGCGCCGGTCAGGACGTCGAGCTCACGCCCGCGCGCGAGCTGGTAGGTGGCGTGCGTCAGCGGCTCCGCGTGCCCGGCCATGCGGCTCGTCGCTCTCCGTATGCCTTTTGCGACGACACGCACTTTGCCGAAATGGCGCGTGAAGAGGACGAGAATCCGATCTGCCTCGGCGAAGTCGTTCGTCTTGAGGACGATCGCCTCCGCACGGTACGTGCGAGATGCCACGTCGCGTCAATGGTACGAAACGGCGCTCCCATCGAGTCAGAGGGCGCATATGATCGATCCTCGGTGGGTCGCAGTCTCGAGGCACACATCGCCGCCGTCGATGAGGAGATCCGCGCTCTTCTGACCGGCGCGGACCCGTCTCTTCAGCCCTTCTACGGGATGATGCTGTACCACCTCGGGCTGGATGCGGAGCGAGGCCCCTCAGGAAAACGGCTCCGGCCGGTGCTCTGCACGCTCGTCTACGAAGCCCTGACCGGCGACGCCCGTGGTGCGCTTCCCGCGGCCGCCGCGATCGAGCTCCTCCACAACTTCACCCTCATCCACGACGACATCGAGGACCAGGATCCCGCGCGCCACCACCGGCCGACCGTGTGGAACGTGTGGGGTGTGCCGCAGGCGATCAACGCGGGAGACGGGATGTTCGCGGTCTCCCGCCTGGCCGTGCAGCGGCTCCACGGCTTTCCCGCCGAGCGGGTGCTCGAATTCGCCAAGCTCGTCGACGAAGCGTGCGTTCGCGTCTGCGAGGGCCAATTCCTCGACATCGCGTTCGAGACCCGGACCGACGTGACCACCGAGCGCTACCGGGCGATGGCCGCGAAGAAGACGGGCGCGCTCTTCGCCGCCGCGGCGCAAGGCGCCGCGCTGCTCGCGACCGACGATGTCGCGGTTCGCGAGACGCTCGCGCGTTTCGGCGACGCGTTTGGGCAGGCTTTCCAGGCCTACGACGACGTACTCGGGATCTGGGCCTCGACGGAGCGGACCGGGAAGGTCGAGATGAACGACCTCACCAAGCGCAAGAAGACGCTTCCGGTCGTGATTGGGTTCGAGCGCGCCCAGGGGAAGACGCGCGAGCGCCTGGCCGCGCTGTTCGCGCCCGCGGCGCCGCTCTCGAGCGAGAGCGTCGAGCAGATCCGCGAAATTCTCAACGAGCTAGGAGTCCGCGCGCTCATCGACGCGGAGATCGCCGCGCAACGCGGTCGCGCACTGCACGCGCTTCGGGGCATCGCGCCGATCGCTGCGGCACGCGAGCCGCTCGATCTTCTCGAGCGACTTGTCGCGTCTGCGACCGGCGCCGCGACCGAGCCCGCGGGAGCGAGCGCTTAGCCTCGCTCAGCGCTCACCGTTCGGCAGGTCCTCCACCGCGTTCGGATCCTCGGCCGGGACGAAGGTCGGCGTGCTGTCCTTCGGCGGACGCTTTCCCTCGGCACCCTTGGCGAACGGCGTGATGCTCACGCGAGCGACCTTTCCCGCGACGACCGTGGTGAGCGCGACCCGCTTACCGGTGACACGAGCATCGTCGGGAACGAACACCTTGTACTTGCCCGGCACCAGGTCGACGAACGCAAAGTAGCCGCTTCCATCCGTGAATCGCCATGCGATGACGGCGTCCGTCTCCGGGTCGCGCACCTGGACGAGGATCTGGTCGAGCGAAATGCCGGTGTTCGTCGTCACAGCACCGGCCAGGTGGCCGCGCGTCGGTGCGCTCTTCCACGGCATGTCCGGCACGGTGGCGGGGGTCGCGAACACCGGCGGAAGCACGCTGTCGTATTCGGACGGTTGCGTGAGCGCGCGAGTGAGCTCCGCGCGGCTCGCGTCACCCGGGCGGAAGCCATAAGGCAGTGGCGGATTGCACGAGGAATTGGTGCGGCAGTCCGGCGTCCGGTACGAATAGCCGACCCAGCCGATCCCACTGTTCCCCGCGCCGCTCGGCGCTAGCGCTTTGCGCACCTGGGTCACGGAGCCGTCGACCGTGTTGAGATAGATGGCCGCGCCGATCGTTGTGGAGCGCGCGTACTGATTGTCCTTCGCGAATTCGTTCCAGTTCGTGCACCACGCTCGCTGGTCTCCGAAGCAGCCCGGCCCTGTGGCGGTGCAGTGCTCCCGCTTGTAGTTCATGGGGATGTTCGTGTCGAGGATTCCCTCCTCCATCCAGCCTCGCCAGTCCTGGAGCGTTTCGCGGTAGGGCCGCGTCTGGGTCCAGTCGCCGCCGTAGCTCTGAGGGCCGTCGCCGTATGTGATGGTGTCGGCACTGATGCGGAGGTACGGCTTGATCGCGTGCCTCGACGTAGACCTTGCGGACGATGTTGGTGACCTGATCGCGCCGCCACTGCGACCACTGCGGATCGTTGGGCAGCGGCCGATCGACACGACCGGTCGCGGCCTGGAAGCGATCGAGCGCGACGGGGTTGTAGCCCCATGCGTTATCCGCCGGCCACGCGGCGAGCGGCAGGTCGGGGTACCGCACGCGGTCGAAGTTGAGGCCATCGATCGCGTAGTTCCGCGCGACCGAGAGGTACATCTCCGCGATGTAGTTGGCGGCGTCGGGGTGGCCTGGATCGAAGAACCAATTCGCCGCCGAGCTCGGGCTCTCGCGGAGAGCACCGTCGTAGCGGACCCCGAGCCACTTGTCGTACCCGGTTTTCGACGGCCCGTGCTGGTTGAACGCATGGCTCGGATCGAGCGGCGCGACCGAGCTGTTCCAAAGGGCGGTCGTGATGATCCACGCATGGACCTGAATGCCGGCCGCGTGAGCCTTGGCGATGATCGCGTCGAGAGGGTCGTACGGGCGCGGTGCGATCCCGGCCTGCGTGCGGGGCATGCTGGCGCGGTTGCAGAAGCAGTCACCGCGCCGCCCGATCTGAACGACCAGGGCGTTTACGTTCGCGGCTTTCGCCGCGTTGACCAGCTTCGTCGCCTCCGCGTCGTTGAAGATCCCCTCGCCGAACGCGTCCACCCAGAACGCGCGGAACTCGCTTGTCGATGCGCGCGCCTGTGGCGCGAAGCCGATGGTAAGAACGATCGCGAGGACAACAACGAGCGCGAACGCACGCCGCATGACGACCCTCCAGCGCCGGGATGCGGCGATGGTGAGAGGACAACGGGCGCATCGCAACTGCAAGCGCTCGGCAGGCCGCACGCACGGACGCCTAGAATCCGCGCGCGATGGCACCCCGCGACATCATCCTCGAGCCGAACGAAAAAGTGATCATGGCGACGCGGCCGCTATTCCTCTGGGAGCCGCTCGTTCTCATCGATATCGCGCTCGTCGTGCTCTCTCTCTTCTTCACCCCGATCGCGCCACCGCTCGCAGTGGCTTCCGGTGCGGCGTTCGGCCTCCTGACCATCTGGCTCATCGTGCAGTGGATCCCGTGGAGCGCGAAGTGGTTCGTGCTCACGGACCGGCGAATCATCACCAAGCGCGGCGTCCTCAACCGCACGCAGGCCGCGCTGCTCCTCGACCGTGTGCAGGACGCGAGCATCTCGCATCCGTTTCCGCTCTCGATGATCCGCGACTACGGCGTGCTGCACCTCGAGTCAGCCGGCGAGCACGCGCAGGAGCGGCTTGAAGGCGGGACGCACGAGCTAGCGATGACCGGATCGACGAGGTTCTACCAGGCCCTGACGGACGCGCAGACCCCGAACTGACGGATCGCATGCCTGGCAAGCGGAAGTTCCAGGCTTTCGACGCCTCGGGCCGTCGATACGAGGTCACCGAGCAGGTCTGGCGGGACAAAGTGCTGCCCTCCCTGATCAAGAAGAGCTGGAATGACCCGGATGCTCTCCACGGCACGTTGCACCTCGCGCTGACGGACGGGTTCTTCAAGCAGGCGCTGCCCGGTGCGAAGAAGCTCGTCGAGCTCGAACCTGCGTCCGAGCGGGCGGCCCTCATCCTCGCGAATACCTACTGGAAATTAGGTCAGCCAGACGAGTCGCTAAAGGCGGTCGAGCGATTTCACGCTCGAAATGCACCGACGGGTACGAGCCTTACGCACCTAGCCACGCTTGCGGCGGAGCGTGGGGAGCAGGATCGCGCTGCGGCTCTTCTCTGGGATGCTCTTCGCATCGATCCAAATAACGACAAAGCCGCCAACTGGTGGCCGTTGCTGGAGCGTGATCGGGCTGGAGGCGGCCGAGATGTTCACGCCGCTGCCTTGAAGCGTCTGGCCGAACTGCCAGGCTCCTGGCGCGCGCTCGTTGGTCTCGCGCGGTTGGATCTGGACGTGAAGCAGACCGCCGGGGCCATCGCTAATTTCGAGGAAGCAATTCGACGAAGTCCCGATTCGGACGATCTTCTCTTAACCGTCTCGGGAGATCTTGCGATCGCGGGTCAGTTCCGCGAAGCGCTCCGGCTCGTCGTTCCCCACTACGACCCGAGCCGACATCACCCGGCGATCGGTGTGAATCTTGTACAGGCGGCGATCGAGGTCGGCGATCTTGAGCTCGCCGATCAGCTCCTAGGAACCCTCGAGCGCCTCGGCAGATGGGACCTCAAAGAGCGCTTTGCAGAGCTGCGGCGGACGATCGATCCGACGAAACGATCGGGCCGCTGAGCTTGGCCGACCGCTTCCTGGTCAAGGCGATCGTGTTCGACCTCGACGGAGTCCTCGTCGATTCCATGCCCGCGATCCGCGCGTACTGGACTGATTGGGCGAACCGGCGCGGGGTCGGCCCGGAGATGGTCCTGGCGTCGCTGCACCTGACCGCCGAAGAGCTCGTCCGCAAGTTTGCACCGAGCCTCGATGCATCCGAGGAAGCGCGCGTAACCGCCGAGGGCCAGGCGAAGATGGAGACCGGCATCAGAGCGCTTGACGGTGGGCGCGCGCTTATCGACCGACTCCCACCGAACCGCTGGGCGGTGGTGACTTCCGGACGCAGGGTGCTCGCGCTCCAGCACCTCGCACTCGGGTACCTGTCGGTCCCGAGCGTCCTCATCACTGCCGAGGACACGCCGCGCGGCAAGCCCGATCCGGCCGGCTACCTGCTCGCGGCCGAGCGTCTGCGGATACCGCCAACGGAGTGCCTCGCGATCGAGGACAGTCCCGCGGGTGTGCGCGCCGCCCGCGCCGCGGGTATGGCCGTCATCGCGGTGACGAACACGCACCCGGCGAACGAGCTCGCCGAGGCGGACACCGTGATCGACTCGCTGGCGTCGCTCCGGCTCACGATCGATCACCAGCAACGACCCATCGAGGTGATCGCTGACGGCCGCGCGGACACGGAGCTGACGTCGGAGGCGACGCGCCGCATCGCGATCGCTCCCCTGGTTGGACCGCTCGGCGTCCGAATCGACGAGCTTCGCCGGCGTTGGGATCCGCGCATGGCAGAGCGCATCGAGTCGCACGTCACGGTTCTCTACGAGACGCCCGCTCCACTGGAGCTCGACCGGCTCGTCCGCGCGACACCGCCGCTTCGGCTGCGCGCCCGCCAGGTCGAACGGTGGACGTCCGAGCCCGGCATCTTCGTCGCGGTCCTGGATCCGCATGACGATCTACGGCGCTTCCGCATTTCCGCGGTCGGGACCGACGATCCCGCGTACCGGCCGCACATCACGGTGCTCCACCGCGACAGCGTGACGAGCCCGCGGCAGGCCGACGAGGCGTGGGCGGCGCTGCGCGGCGAGAGACTCGATGCCGATTTCGTTGTGACCGAGCTAGTCGTCTACGAGGAAATTGGCGGGGGCTGGCGAGAAGCCGCGCGACCGCGATTCGGGCTGGACGCCGTCTAGGCGAGGTTCCCCGGTAGGAATGGCTCCGGCAGAAGCGCCGTGAGCGTCGTCGTCTTTCGCAGTCCGCCGACGGTCGCGAGGACGATGCGCAGGTCCGGCGCGAACTCCGCGATCACCTGACGGCACGCGCCGCAGGGCGTCGGGAGCTTGTCGTCGTCGATGACGATCGCGATCGCGTCGTAGTCCTTCGTTTCGCCCGCCGCGACCGCGGCGAAGACCGCGCAGCGCTCCGCGCATACGGTCAGGCCGTACGAGGCGTTCTCCACGTTCGCGCCGGAGTAGATCTTGTTGCGCTTGGTGCGCACGGCCGCGCCGACCTTGTACTTGGAGTAGAGCGCGTACGCGCGCTGGCGAGCGAGCGACGCGACGCGGATGAGGTCCTCGTCGCCCGGCCCGAGTTTCTCCACTAGACCCGCTCGGCCGCGGGCATCTTCTTGATGACGCGGACCCGGCGGATGCGCCGTCCCTCGACGCTCTCGACCACGAACTTGGCGCCGCCCGCCTCGACCGCCTCGCCCGACTTCGGGAACCGGCCGAGCTGGGCGACGACGAATCCGCCGAGCGTGTCGTAATTGGGAGCGGCTTCGGCGGGCGGCAGGTCGAGGTCGAACGTCTCGCGCACGTCCTCGAACGGAACGCGCGCGTCCATCAGCGCCTCGCTCTCCGACACTGGGATGACCATCTCCTGCTCGACGTCGTACTCGTCGCGGATCTCGCCGACGATCTCCTCGACGAGATCCTCGATGGTCACGAGCCCGCTCGTGCCGCCGTACTCGTCGACGACGATCGCGATGTGGACCTTGTCCTTTTGCATGTCGCGAAGCAGCTGGTCGATGGTCTTCGACTCGGGCACGAACTGGGCGGGCCGCAGGTACGGGCGGATGTGCACATCCTTCTCCCCTCGAGCGAGGCGCCGGAAGAGGTCCTTCACGTAGAGGATCCCGATGATGTTGTCCGGCGAGCCTTCGTAGACCGGGATGCGCGAATGTCCGATGGTCGTGATGATCTTCAGGATCTCCTCGGCCGGCGTCTCCACGTCGATGGCGATGATGTCGGTGCGCGGGACCATGACCTCGTGCACCGGCTTCTCGGCTATCGCGAAGATCGAGGCGATCATCCGCTGCTCGCGCTCCTGCACGACACCCTGCGCCTGTCCCGCCTCGACGAGCGACTTGATCTCGTCTTCGGTCACGAGCGCGCTCGACTGCGGATTGCCGCCGAACGGTCTGGTCAACAGGCGCGTGAGCGTGAAGAGCACCGCGACGAGCGGTCGGAGCAGCCAGCTGAATAGCTCGAGCGGCCACACCAGGATGAGCAGGACCGTCTGCGCGTGCCTTGCTCCGATCGTGCGCGGGACGAAGATGCCGAAGAGCACCGCGACGAGGCACAGCGCCGCGACCGTCACGGCTACGGCGGCGACATCGCGCACGACCGGCGCGCCGGGGCCGAAGATGAATCGAAGGAGGTCCGACAGGCGCGGCGCGATGTATGCCGCGGAGATTCCCGAGAACGCGAAGACGATAAGGAACTCAGCGATCTGGATGGAAGCGAGGTACTCGACCGCCTTTCGGCCCATCGTCCCGGCGCGGCGACCGCGGCGGCCGCGCGCGGCGAGCTCCTCGATGAGCTGTGGCCGCCGGATCGTGTGGAGCGCGGCCTCGCTCGCGGACAGCACCGCGAGGACGGCGACGAGGAGGAGCTCCAACAGGAGCAGCTCGACAATCGTCGAGTCCACTAGGTCGTCTTCTTCTGGCGGCGGTCGGCTTTCTTGATCGACCGCGCCGGCATGCCCACAGCGACCATGCCCTCGGGCACGTCCTTTGTCACGACCGCGCCGGCCCCGGTCGTCGCGCCCGCGCCCACCGTGACCGGAGCACGGAGCAACGTGTCCGAACCGATGAAGGCGTCGTCACCGATCACCGTGCGGCTCTTCTTCACTCCGTCGTAGTTCAGCGTGATCGTCCCCGCGCCGATGTTCACGCGCTGGCCGACCTCCGCGTCGCCGATGTAGCTGAAGTGGTGCATCTTCGTTCCGGCCTTGAGGCGAGCGTTTTTCACCTCGCCGAAGTTGCCCATCTCCACGCCGCGCTCGAGATACGCACCCGGTCGAAGGTGCGAGTACGGGCCGATCTCCACGTCGTCTTCGAGCGTTGCGCCTTCGAGCGTCGAGTTCTCGACCGTGCAGCGCTCACCCACCGTGGTGTCGCGCAGCACCGCGTACGGACCGACGCGCGACCCCGAGCCGATCGAAGTCTTGCCCTCGAGGATGGTCCCCCGCTCGATAACGACGTCCGCGGCGATGCGGACCTCGCTGTCGACCTGGCATGAATCGGGATCGCGGAACGTGACGCCGGCAGCCATGTGCTGATCGCGGATCCGCTTCCGCATCGCGGCCTCGGCCGCGGCGAGCTCGGCACGGGTGTTCACGCCGATGCCCTCGTCGGGATCGTTCGTGAGATGCACCGCGACGCGCTTTCCATCACGCCGCGCATCCGCCACGAGATCCGTGAGGAAGATCTCCCCGGTCTCGTTCGGGCGCAAGCGACTGACCGCGGCGCGGAGCCACTCGAGATCCGCCGCGTACGCGCCGAGATTGGACTCGGGGAGCTGCTTCTCCTCCCTCGTCGCGAGACGCGTTTCGACGATGCGCGCGACGTCGCCGCGTCCATCCCGCACGACGCGCCCGTAGGCGTTGTCGGTCCCGACCTTGCCGGCGAGGATCGCGAGCGGCGCGTCACGCTCGGCGAGGAGAGCGCGCATGCGGGTGAGCGTTTCCGGGCGCAGAAGCGGCGTGTCGCCGTACACGATGTACGCGACGCCCCGGTCGCCGTTCGCAGCGGCGAGCGCGACGCGGACCGCGTCGCCGGTGCCACGCGGGACGTCCTGCATCGCGACTTCTGTGCCCTCATCGAGGAGCTCGCGCGCGGGCTCGGTCTCCGGTGAGAGAACGACCAACGGGCGCGCGCCGACCGCGCGAACGGTTTTCAAAATATGCCCGAGCAGCGGCCGCCCGGCGACCGGATGGAGGACCTTCGGGGTCTTGGACTTCATCCGCGTCGAGAGGCCCGCCGCAAGCACGATCGCCAGCGGCGCGTCGCCCATAGGGTGTTGCTTCAGGCTGGGGCGCCAGGATTCGAACCTGGGATAGCGGATCCAAAGTCCGCCGCCTTACCGCTTGGCCACGCCCCACAGGACACGACCAAAAGGATAGGGGCCGGCGATGCGGGCTATGCCCCCCTCGGACTCCCCTTGCCCCGCTTGATCAATTCGGCCACACGGCGTCCGCCTTTGCGGCCGAGCTGCGCGTATCCCTCGCTCCCCAGCTGCGTCTTGCGGGCTTCGCCGCCCTTGCGGCCGAGCTCCGCGTATCCGCGCGATCCAAGCTGCGTCTTGCGCGCCTCGCCGCCCTTCCGTCCGAGCTTCGCGTATCCCTCCGGACCGAGCTGTCCCTTACGGGCCTGCCCGCCGCGCCGGCCGATCTCGCGATAGAAGGACGAGCCGTGCTTCCCCGCGGTCGATGTCCCGCCGCGCTGGCCGGCCTGCCGGACAGTGAGCTCTCCTCGTGGATCCATGCGTCAAACGTAGGGGGACAGCCCTCGCTCGCTTGTCGCTCACGGAGTGACACCGAGGCGCAAGACGCGCACTCCAAGTCCGGTGCGACGCAGCCGACGCGCGATTCTGATCGCATGTGCCCGGTCATCTCCTAGGGCGAAGAGCGAGGGACCGCTGCCCGACATGGCGAGATCGATCCCCATAGCAGACGCGGTCTTTCGCACGTCGGCGATGGCCGGAGCGACGCGCTCGGCCGCTTCGAGCAGGTCGTTGTGCAGGTGCTCGCGAATGACCGCGACCGTCACCTTGCGATCGCGTAACGCTTTCGCGAGCTTCGCGGTACGCCCGCCGCTCGACGCCTTCGCGCGGTGCGCGCCGAACACTTCGGCTGTCGACACACGTTCACCGAGCTGCACCAGCGCGATCCAGATCGGGTCCGGCGCCGGCAGCATCTCGACCAATTCGCCGCGACCTCCGACGAGCGCATACGCTGCGCCGCTCACGAAGAACGGGACATCGGAGCCGACGCGCGCCGCGACGGGCGCGAGGTCGACGCCGTCGAGCCGCCACGCACGGGCCAGACCGCGCAGCAC
>DASWCR010000119.1:0-4772 GCA_036389995.1 Candidatus Limnocylindria bacterium
GAGCTCGAGGAAGCCGCGAAGGAACATCGGCTCCAGCAGCTTCCGAAGATCCAGGCGAAGACCGAGGAGAACATCCTCCGTTCGATCGCCGCGCTGAAGCAGCGGACCGGGCGCTCCCTCCTGCACGATGCGCGCGCGGCCGCGACGACGATGGCCGACTACCTGCGCGCGGAGACCGGCGTGGCGCAGCTCGCGATCGCGGGGAGCCTCCGCCGCTACAAGGAGACGATCGGAGACATCGACATCGTGGTCGCGGGCGACGATGCCGCGCCGATCTTCGAGGTCTTCGCGCGCGCCCCCAGCGTCGAGCGCGTGCTCGCGCGCGGCGATACGAAATGTTCGGTCATCGTCGACCGCGGGCTGCAGATCGATCTCCGGGTCGTCCCGGCGCGGTCGTTCGGAGCGGCACTCCTCTATTTCACCGGATCGAAGGAGCACAACGTCCGCCTGCGTGGCCTGGCACTGCGCCGAAAGATGCTGCTGAACGAGTACGGCCTGTACCGCATCGGCGCGGAGGAGCGCAGTCAGGAGATCGCCTCGATCACCGAGGAGGACGTCTACTCCGCGCTCGAGATGGACTTCATCCCGCCCGAGCTCCGCGAGGATCGGGGAGAAGTCGACGCCGCGAAGACGCACACGCTGCCCAAGCTGGTGAAGCTCGATCAGGTGCGCGGCGATCTGCACACCCACACGAACTGGACCGACGGACGCGATCCGCTCGCCGATATGGCGCGGCGAGCACGCGCGAAGGGCTACGCCTACCTCGCGGTGACCGACCACTCGCCTGGCCTCGGCATGACCAACGGTCTTTCGCCCGAGCGGATCGAGGTGCGGCTCGCCGAAGCGGCGCGCCTCAACGCCGAGCTTGCGCCATTCCGCATCATCGTCGGCACGGAGGTCGACATCCGCGCGAACGGCGCCCTTGACTATTCCGACGCGCTTCTCGCGAAGTTCGACATCGTGAGCGCTTCGGTGCACTCGTCGTTCGGGCAGACGCGCGAGCAGATGACCGCGCGAGTCGTTGGCGCGATGCGCCACCCGCTCGTGACGGCGCTCTCGCACCCCACCGGGCGGCTCCTCGAAAAGCGCGAGCCGCACGCGGTCGACCTCGACGCGGTCATCGACGCCGCGGTCGAGACCGGCACGTGGATCGAGGTGAACGGAGGACCCGAGCGGCTCGACCTACCCGACACGTGGATCCGCAAGGCCGTCGACCGCGGGGCGACGCTCGTCGCCAACTCGGATGCGCACGCGATCGAGGAGCTCGACTGGATGGACCTCGCAGTGGGGACCGCGCGACGTGGGTGGGCGCCCGAAGGAAGGCTCGCAAACGTGCGCGAGCTCGACGCGATGCTCGCATCGCGGAAGAAGCGCTGATGGCGCGCGCCCGGTTTGTAGTGCACGGCGCCGTTCAGGGGGTGAACTTCCGCACGACCGCGGTGCGCGAGGCACTGCGGCTGGCGATCACAGGCCGGGTCTGGAATCGCGACGACGGGTCGGTCGAGCTGATCGCCGAAGGAAGCGGCGGCGCGCTCGCCGCGCTGCAGAACTGGTTGAACGAGGGTCCTCCGGGCGCGGATGTGCGCGAGGTCGAGCGGACGGAGCTTGGCGGGAAGCCGCGCTACGAGGGCTTCAACATCACCTGGAGCGCGCCCCGAGGGGATTAGCGGCGGCGCTTCCTTCGTCGGCCCGGCTTCGGGAAGTAGGCCTGACGGCGGCGCTCGCGCTCCCAGGCCGCCTCGCGCGGTGGCAGGTACGTCCAGTACATGTACACGACGAGTGCGATGTTCGCTGCGATCGAGACGGCGATCACCCAGAAGGACACGCCCGCGCGGAGCAGGACGAGGTACCAGATGAGGAAGACGACGTTCGTCCAGAAAGCCCATGGCCGGACGCCGAGCTCGGGCGGAGGCGTGGTCCGGCTGCGCCAGTTGTACCAAACGATGTTCGCGATCAGCGACACCGCGACCGCGATCACCGCCGGCCAATAGAAACGGGATTCGCTGTTGAATGGTTGGAAGAATCGGTCGATGAAGTGCTGGGGATCGAACGGCATGGACTGGCTATACTAGCCACGCTGCGAGCCCTCCTCTCTGTCTCTGATCGCACCGGACTCGACGCGTTCGCGCGCGGATTGCAGGACCTCGGATGGGAGCTCATCGCCACCGACGGAACACGCGCCGCGCTCGCCGCCGAGGGCATCACCTCGCGCTCGGTGGAGGACGTGACCGGCCAACCCGCACTTCTTGGCGGCCGCGTGAAGACGCTGCACCCGAAGATCCACGCTGCGTTGCTCGCGCGCCGCGACGATCCGGTGCACCGCGAGGAGCTCAAGCGCGAGGGCATCGAGCCGATCGACCTGGTCGCCGTGAATCTGTACCCGTTCGCCGAGCATGCCGCGTCGGGGAAGGCCGGCAGCATGCTCCTCGATCAGATCGACATCGGCGGCGCCACGATCCTCCGCGCCGCCGCGAAGAATTACGAGCAGGTCGTCGTCGTGGCGCGGCCGGAGAGGTACACCGCGGTACTCGACGAGCTGAAGCAGCGGAACAACGTCTCGCTCGAGACTCGTCGCGTCCTCGCGTCGGAAGCCTTTAGCCACACCGCCGCGTACGACGCGGCGATCGCTTCCCGCTTCGCGAGCGAGGCGGGGGTCCAGTTCCCCGACGAGCTCACGCTCTCGCTTCGCAAGGTGCGTGACCTCCGCTACGGCGAGAACCCACATCAGCAGGCCGCGATGTACGCGGTGCGCGGTGAAGACGGCGCGATGACCACGATGCAGCAGCTGCACGGCAAGGCGACGAGCTTCAACAACATGCTCGACATCAACGCCGCGTGGCGCGTCGCCGTCGACTTCGCGCAGCCGACCGTGGCGATCATCAAGCACCAGAACCCCTGCGGCGTCGCGTCGGACAACGAGATCACGAAGGCATACCGGCGCGCGTTCATGTGCGACTCGGTATCGGCGTTCGGCGGCATCGTCGGAGCGAATCGGATCGTGACGCGCGAGCTCGCCGAGGCGATGGAAGGCACGTTCTACGAGGCGATCATCGCGCCCGGCTACGAGGATGAGGCGCTGCCGATCCTTCGGCAGCGGAAGAACCTCGAAATACTTGCCGTCCCCGGCCACGCGATCGTCGGCGGAAGGCTCGCCCGCAAAGACGGCGGCGCGTTCGACTACAAACGCATCGCCGGCGGCATGCTCGTGCAGACGCCCGACGAATCTGCGGTCGACGAGGGCAACTTCAAGGTGGCCACTGAACGGGGGCCGTCGCTCGAGGAGCTCACAGATCTGCTCTTCGCGTGGCGTTGCGTGAAGCATGTGACCTCGAACGCGATCGTCCTCGCGAAGGGCCTCGCGACGGTGGGAGTGGGGCCTGGTCAGATGTCACGCGTGGTCGCGGTCGAGACCGCGGTGCGCAAAGCGGGCGAGAACGCGCGACTCGCGGTCATGGCGTCGGACGCGTACTTCCCATTCCCTGACGGCATCGAAGTGGCGGCCCGCGCCGGCGTGACCGCGATCATCCAGCCGGGCGGCTCGCTTCGCGACGCGATGATGATCGACACCGCGAACAAGAACCACATGGCGATGCTTTTCACCGGACGGCGTCACTTCAAGCACTAGCGAAGCGCGCGTTCGAAACGTTCGCGATGGTCGTCGAGATAGCCGACGTCCGTCAGGAACATCTCGCGCGGCCTATCCAGCTCGACGAGCCTTTGCATCCCGGGGTCGCCGAGGCGCGCCTGCTCTTCCACGAAGCGCGCGACATGGATGAGGCGCGCGCGAAGCGACGCGATCAAGTCGGATCGGTCTTCGAGGCCGTACGCGTCGCAGAAGACCCGGAGCCGCCGCGCTCGCTCGCGGATTTCGGGAATAGCGCTCGCCCCGGCGATGAGCGGAACCCAGCAGAACGACGCGTTCGCGACGTCCCAGATGCGTGGGCCCGGCCCCGCGAGATCCCAGTCCAGCGTCAGCGCGAACTGCCCGTCCCGGAAGAGCGCGTTCCACGGCGACCAGTCGTTGTGGCAGATGAGCTCGTGCGGCGATGGGCCGACGAGACGCCACGTGGCGCCGGGCGAAGGCGCAAAGCGGGCGACGAGGTCGTGATAGCGACGGAGCAGACGAGCCGCGCCGATCATGTGATCTTCCCGAAACACCGAGTCGGGCAGCGGCACGGGAGTGCCGGCATGTGCTTCGCCGTTCAGGTACTCGAGGATCTCGCGGCCCTGCTCGTCCATGCCGCGGGCGCGCGGCGCGGGGAAGCCTTCGCGCTCGAGAAATCGCAGCAGCTCGTGGACTGCCGGCGTCCACGGACCGGCGCGGCGACGCACAGTGTCGCCAACACGGACCGCGTCGTTCAAGTTTCCGCCCAGAGAGCGTTCTTCGGCCATAGCGAGCGAGGCTAACGCCAGCTCCATCGCGCGGTAGTCTCCGACGCATGCTGGCCGTCGAGCCCGCGGACCTCGCGAAGCTGCCGTCGAGGCCTGGCGTCTATTTCTTCGTCGACGCGCGGGGTCGGCTGCTCTACATCGGGCGCGCCTCGAATATGCGGTCTCGCGTCCGCAGCTACTGGACAGCGGGACTCGATCGCCCGGGGCTCCGCGGGATGGTGCGCCGGGTCCGGCGCATCCTCGCCGGGCCATGCGTATCGGAGCACGAGGCGGCGCTGCTGGAACGCACACTTCTCGAGCGCCTCGTTCCGCCGTTCAACCGCACGACCGGCGTGGAGACGGTCGTCGGTGTTCGGTTGAGATCGGCGCCACCAGGGATT
>DASWCR010000120.1:0-3359 GCA_036389995.1 Candidatus Limnocylindria bacterium
CCTCCCGACGCGCCATTGATCAGGACTCTCTGGCTGGGCTTGATCTGCCCCTTGTCGCGAAGGCCCTGCAGGGCCGTGCTCGCCGCCATCGGGACGGCCGCTGCCTGCTCGAACGTCAGCCCGGCGGGCTTCGGCACGAGGAAGCTCTTCGCCGTACCACGCACGTATTCGGCGAGAGCGCCGACCCGCTGACCGAATACCTCGTCGCCGGGCCGGAATTCGGTCACGTTCTTGCCGACCGCCTCGACCTCCCCGGCCAAGTCAACGCCCATGGCACTGCTCTTCGGCTTGCGCAGGCCCGCCATCAGGCGGACGAGGGAGGGGCTGCCTCGCATCATGTGCCAGTCGTAGGCATTGATCGAAGCCGCGCGGACCCGCACGAGCACGCCGTCATCGTCGATCACCGGCCTGTCGATCTCCCTGAGCTTCAGGACATCCGGTGAGCCGTAGCGCTCGCGGACGATCGCCTTCATCGTGGTCATCTGGATCGGTCCCCCTGTGTTTCGTACGTTGTAAGATTCACGTGCGCAGATTATCTTACGGCGTAAGATTGTCAAGGCCCGGTGGACGAGCCGCTAGGGCGCAAGCAAGGAGGATGCGAAATGGCTGCGCTGGCAAGGGCGCGAGCGAAGCCCCGCGTCCGCTTGGACAAGGACCGGGTGTTGCGCGCCGCGATCCAGATTGCCGACAAGAGCGGGATCGAGGCGCTCACGATGCGCAAGCTCGCACAGAAGCTCGGGGTCGAGGCGATGACGCTCTACTACTACGTCGCCAAGAAGGACGACATCGTGGATGGCATCCTCGATCTCGTCGTCAGCGAGATTGAGCTGCCTTCCGAGGTCGGCGACTGGAAGGCGGCCATACGTCGAAGCGCGATCTCAGCCCACCAGGTTCTTCTGCGTCACCCCTGGGCTTGCAGCCTCATGATGTCGCCGGCCAGGATTCGTCCCGCGCGGTTGCGTTATATGGAATCGCTCCTCAGACGACTTCGCAGCGCGGGCATTTCGGCCGAGATGACCCATCACGCGTATCACGCCCTGGACAGCCACATCCTCGGGTTCACGATGTGGGAGGTGGGTTACACGGCAGGAGCGAGAGAGCTTCGCGACATGGGGGCGTTCCGACGGGAGTTCCCGGTCGATCGATATCCCTACATCGCCGAGCACATGGGGGAGCACGGGAAGGAGTCCAGCCGCGGTGACGGCGAGTTCAGGTTCGGGCTCGAGCTGATCCTCGACGGCCTCGATAAGAACCGACTATCCGCCTGAGGCGGCGAGCTCGTAGAGGTACGCAACGTGCGAGGCGACGGCGCCGTCCCAACTGCTGACCTTCGGATTCGATGGCTCGATGACGAAGTACTCATCTGGTGCGTGTGCCCCGCTGCCGTGGCCGAGACCGTAGTGACCGGCGGCGAGGCTGATCGGCGGATTGGTGAAGACGTAGCCGGGATACGAGCCCGCGAGACGCGGCAGCAGGACTGGGTCGATCCCGCCGCGCCTCAACACCGCGAGCATCGCTTTGATGATCGGCGCATCGGCGGAGGTGCTCGTCGGATCGTAACCGCCGCTCGGATTCACTTCGATGTCGCCGAAGGCGCGCGTGCTGAGGTGTGCTTTGAGCGCGGCGATCGCGCCGTCGTAGGTCATGTCCGGGACGAGCCGAAGGTCCAGCTTCGCGACCGCGCGGTGCGGCATGACGGTCTTGCCGCCGGGGCCGGTGTAGCCGGCGACGAGGCCTTCGATGTTCACCGTCGGGGTGAACATGAAGCGCTCGAGAGTCGCGCGCCACGGAAGATCGTGCGCCCAGCGCTTCGTCCCCAACAGCGACATCGCCGTCGCCTCGCTCAACTTCGTCGCCGCCTCATCGAGCATCGCGCGTTCCGCCGCCGTTGCTGGCTTCGCCTCGCGGCCGAAGCCGTCGATCGCCGGATCGCCGTCGGCGTTGACGAGCGTCGCGAGCGCCTGGACGAGATGGAACGCGGGGCTGTCGAGGCGCGCGCGGTTCGAGGAGTGCACGTCCTTCGTCGGCCCGCGGCCCCACTTCTCGCCGCTCGCGACGAGTTCGCATTCGACGACGCCCTTCGCCCCGAGAAAGATCGAGACGCTGCCGTCAGGATCCTGAAAAGCCGATGGCATGAACACGCCGATCGTCTGCTTGAGCGCGGCGCTCACCTCGGGATGCGCGACGACCTGCCGGAAATGCGGCGATCCGATCTCCTCCTCGCCCTCCGCGACAAGGACGAGGTTGACTGGGATCTTCTTCCCAGCCCCGCGGATCGCGTGGAGCGCGGCAAGGAAGGCTGCCTCGGGCCCTTTCTGGTTCACCGCGCCGCGGCCGATGAGGACCTTGCCGAGTCCGGGCCGGTCCACGATCGCCGCGGTGAAGGGCGGCGACGACCATTCCGCGGGATCGGCCTGCTTCACGTCGTACATGAAGTAGAGGGCGACGGTCTTCGCGGCGCCCGCGTCGAGCGTCGCGAAGACACCCGGGTGACCGTCGGTGTCGATACGCGTCGCCTTCTGGAAGCCGGCATCGCGCGCCATCCGCATCATGAGATCGCAGCCCTCGTCCATCCCACGGTCTTCCGCGGCGAGCGCCGGGTGCTTCACCCAATCCTGAAGGCGTCCGAGGCTTTCGTCGTGACGCTTTTCGATCTCGGACTCGATGCTCCGCAGCGACGCGTCGGCGAGAAGAGACTGCGCCGTCTCCGTCACGGCTGGTGATGGTATGAACAATGAACCGAGTCTGCTTTGCGGAGACAGACTCGACGTGCTGGACGGTCTTCACAGGAGGACCTGATCGAGGCGGGAGAGGTGTGCCCGGCGATAGATCGAACGTACCCGCTCAGCGAGGGTGCGGAGGCCGTTCGCTATGTTGGAAGTGGCCAGGCTCGGGCGAAGGTCGTAATCACGATGTGAGTCCAACCGTCACCGGAAGCTCGCGACTACGATCCGCGCGTGCCGAAGTCCGGTGTGGTCGAGCGATGGTTCAAAACGACCAAGCCGCCGTCGGAAGGCGCGATGCGACGCGTGCGCGACGCCATCCTCCGCGCGGACCACAGCATGAGCGAGCGCGTCCAATACGGAGTTACGTTCTCGTCAAGCAAGAGCGGCGATTTCGCGGCCTTCGTTCGGTACCGCGAGCCGGGTGTGAATCTGAGGCTCATGCGCGGCGGGCGGCTTCAGGGACGCTACCCCCACCTCGAAGGGGGGACCGTCAAGCGCATACGCATCACTGACGAGAAAGAGGCGAGAGCGCGCGCTGCGGAACTCAAGGCGATGGTGAAGGAGTGGTGCTCCCTCGGCGATGCCGCGAAGGCCCCGAAGGCGAAGAAGACGACTTCCCGACTTTAACGGTCG
>DASWCR010000121.1:0-3493 GCA_036389995.1 Candidatus Limnocylindria bacterium
CGTCGCGCTCCTGCCGGTCTGGGGCTGGGGGCCGCGCCTCGGGGCCGGCCACCTCGATCCTGGTCGCGCGGCAGAGGCGGTTCTTCGGATCCAGCCTCGGCTCGCGATCCCCATCCACTGGGGTACGTTCTACCCCTTCACGTTCGCACGCTTCTGGCCGCACCCGCTCGGCGATCCGCCGCGGGATTTCGCACGCGAAGCCGCCCGCATCGCGCCCGCGACGGAGGTGCGGATCCTCACGCCCGGTGAGGCGATGGACCTAGGCCGCTAGGTTCTCGTCCGCGGTGGCCGCGGTCCGTGCCGGGGCTTCGCGGAGGAACGCGACGACCAGGACCACCACCAGGGCGGCGGCGATCCCGAAGGTGAACGTGCTCGCGGTCGCGATCGAGAAGGCGCGGTGAATCGCCTCGACGATGGCGGGCACGAACGGCTCGAGTTGGGCGCGCGCGGCGGGCGGCGCCGCGGCGAGGATCGCCTGTCCGATATCCCCGACACCCGAAAGCCGACCGATCGCGGCGGTTCCGGAGCCCGCGAAGCCCGCGGCGACCTGCGGGGGGACGGACGCGGCGAGCTGCACGGGCAGCTCCTCTGCCAGCCGCGAACCGAACACCGTTCCAGCGATGGCCAGGCCGACGCTTCCGCCGAGCTGCTGGAACAGGGTCAGGCTGCTCGTGGCGGTACCGATCTGCCGCGGCGCGACCGCACCCTGCACCACGAGCGTGAAGACCGAGAACACCGGGCCGACCCCGAGGCCCGTGATGAACATCCAGACGAAAAGGACGGGCAGCGGCGTGTCCGCCCGCAGGTTCGAAAGGAGGAACAGCCCGACGCCGAGGGTGACGCCAGCACCGAGCGCGAGCAGCTTGTAGCGCCCGGTGCGTGCCACGATCTGGCCCGAACCCATCGCGCTGATGATCAAGCCACCAAGCAGTGCGAGCAGCTGGTAACCGGACTGCGTCGCGCTCGAGCCGCCCACGACTTGGAACCAGCGGGGTAGGAACACGATCGGGGCGAAGAATGCCATCGAAGCGACGAACATCGCGATAACCGAGATCGTGAACGAGCGGTTGCGGAAGAGGCCGAGCGGGATCAGGGGCTCAGCAGCGCGCGACTCGACCCACACGAAGATCGCCGCGATCGCGAGCCCAAGGATGATGAGACCGCCCACCGCTGGATCGCTCCAGTTGCCGGTCTGCTTGTTGGTGAGTCCGACAAGTAATGGCACGAGCGCACCCGCGAGCACCGACGCGCCCAGGTAATCGATCTTCGGCCTGGCTCCGCTGGGTCGGAACGTCGGCAGCGCGCGCCAGATCACCGCGAAGACGATCGCGCCGAGCGGAAGGTTCACGAAGAACACCCAGTGCCAGCCGACCGTGTCGGTGATGACCCCGCCGATCGCGGGTCCGATCACCGAGCTCAGCCCGAAGATCCCGCCCACGAGGCCTTGGTACTTTCCGCGCTCGCTCGCGTCGAACATATCTCCGATGACCGCGAGAGCGACCGGAAACAGCGCCCCGGCGCCAAGACCTTGGATCCCCCGGAATGCGACGAACTGCCACATCTCCTGCGAGAGGCCGGAGAGCAACGACCCGATGAGGAACACCGAGACGGCGAAGAGGAGAATGGGTCGCCGACCGAAGAGGTCCGACAGCTTTCCGTAGATCGGCCCGCTGATGGTCGCCGTCAGGATGTACGCCGTAAACGCCCACGTGTAGATGTCGTTGCCGCGAAGGTCGGTCACGATCCGCGGGAGCGCGGTCCCGACGACGGTCTGATCGAGCGCCGCGAGGAACAGTCCAAGGAGGACCGCGGCGACGATCTGCGTACGGGTGCGTGGATCCACGCCAACGGGCACAGCGGTAGCGACGGCCTGCGTCATTCGGGTCGTACTCCTATCAAATGGGGTCTTGTGATTGAACAGCACCAGGGGCCAAAAGATTCGTTTCCTTGGATGCACTGTGTCTTTCGCAACGGAATTAGGGGCGGCCGGCGCCCGGACGCCTTAGGCGATCGGCTCCTGCGTCCCTACGTTCCGGGCGGCGAACGCGATCTGCATTTCGACCTGGCGGATCTGCTCGTCGACCACGAGCGAGCCGTGTCCGGCGTCGAAGCGGTACTCCTCGAACTTCTTGCCGAGCTCCATGAGGCGCTCGCGGTAGATGTCAACGCTTCGCGAAGGGCACCGGGGATCGTTCTGCCCCACGAGAAGGAGCATTGGCACCTTGACGTTCTCTATGTACGTGATCGGGTTGCTCCGTCGGTAACTGTCGGGCACGTCGACCGGCGTGCCGCCGAAGAGATCGGCGTCGTACTTCTTGAGCGGCTCCATCTCGTCCTCGAACGCGGCGACGTAGTCGCCGATCGGCACGATCCCGATGCCGAGCGCCCAACGCTCCGGCTGCACCCCGAGACCAAGAAGGGTGAGGTAGCCGCCCCACGATCCACCGGAGAGCACAGTGCGCTTCGGATCGGCGATGCCGAGCTGGACGACCCAGTCGTGCACCTTCGCGATGTCCTCGAGCTCGGTGAGTCCGGGCTTGCCGACGATCGCGTCGCACCAGAGCTTCCCGTATCCGTTCGAGCCTCGGTAATTCACGAGGACGACGGCGAACCCGTGGTCGATCCACGCCTGATTCCGCGCCGAGAACTCGTCGCGGTCGTGCGACTCGGGGCCGCCGTGGACGATGAAGATCGTCGGGTGCGGACGCACGCCTTTCGGCTCGGCGACGAAGACGTGGATGCCGTCGACATCGATGTCCGCATAGGGCGTCCCCGCGGGCGCCGCCTCTCCGGGCGCCCGCAGGACGATGCCATCGCGTCCGCGGATGACCGGCGCCTCGGCGGCGCTCTGCCACATGTACCAGACGTCGCCGTCGGGACGGACCCGCGCCTCGCTCACGCTCCCAGGCTCGGTGGAGAGCCGCTCGATCTGCTTCGTCGCGAGATCGAGCCGGTAGAGCTCCCCCCGCCCGCGGTGGTCGTGCGCGATGAGGAGGGCCCGGGCATCCGGATACCAGTCGGCGGAAACCTCGCCGGGTAGATCGATGGCGAACTCCTCATCGCGGCCGGCCGCCGCATCGAAGATGAGCGGACGCTTCAGACCCTGGCGCTCGTGAAGCACGATGAGGCGCTGGTCTCCGGCGACCGGCGACCAGTGCGAGGGCTCGAGGCCCTTGCCGGGGCCGTCCCAAAGATCGGCGACCTTCTGACCCTCGAGGTCGAGGACCCGCAGCGCGCGGTTGCGGCTGTCGCCGTGCTCGCTGTGCGCGATCGCGAAGAGCCGCTCGTCACGCGAGATCCCCACCACCGCGGCGCTCTGCGGGTGCTGGTAAACGAGCTTCGGCTCGGCGTCCTCTCGGACGAGGTAGACCGTCGTCCCCTCGTCGCTGCGGGATCGGCCGACGATCTCGAAAGACGACGCGATCGCGATGCGCGCGCTGTACGCGGGCGCGAGCTGCTCGAGGATTGGCTCGGACCCGCCGCGGCCGAACAG
>DASWCR010000122.1:0-4320 GCA_036389995.1 Candidatus Limnocylindria bacterium
ACATCAGCGCCTGCGCGATTCGGCCGTCGAGACGGCGGTCCCACTCGGCGAATGAGCCGAGACCCGGGACGACACCGCGAGCACGGAGCGCGACGACGCCACCGAGCGTGTCCCCGGCCTCGCGCGCGGACGCGATCGCCGCGACCATTGCCGCGCTCGCTTTTGGATCCGAGTTTCGCACCTCGCTCGCTTCGATCGCGTCGCGATCGAAGCTGGGTTCGCTCGTCACATCGCCGATCGACCTCGTCTCGCTAAGCACGTCCGTCGCCACCACGCGAAGGAGCGCCTTCGCGACCGCACCCGCCGCGACGCGCGCGGCGGTCTCGCGCGCGCTCGCCCGCTCGATGACGTCGCGGACGTCCTCGTGGCCGAACTTCAGCGCACCCGCAAGATCGGCATGACCGGGACGCAGCCGCGTCACCGGATCGGGTGGCTCGGCGACCGGCTCGACGCTCATGACGCGCTCCCAATTCACGGCGTCGCGGTTCAGGATCTGGAGCGCGATCGGCCCGCCGGTCGTGCGGCCCTGGCGGACGCCGCCGGTGATGCGGACCTCGTCGCGCTCGATCTTCTGCCGCGCCCCGCGTCCGTACCCGAGCTGCCTGCGGCGGAGATCGGCGTCGATCTCGGCGGGAGACACGGCGAGGCCGGCAGGGACGCCGTCTATGACTGCGATCACGCCTGGGCCGTGCGACTCGCCAGCGGTGAGGAACCTCATACGTCGCGCGGCAGGGCGGCGCGCATCACCTCGAGCGGCGCGGGCACACCTGTCCAGAGCTCGAACGAGCGCGCCGCCTGATAGAGAAGCATGCTGAGGCCGTCCACGACGGTGACATTGTCAGTTGCTTTCGCACGCTTGACGAGCGGCGTTTCCGCCGCGGTCGGGACGAGATCGATGACCCAGTCCGGCAGCTGGACATCCTCGAGCGCTTCCTCGCCGTTTAGTCCAATCGATGTGGCGTTTACGACGGCATCCACCTGCAGGCGGCCCTTGGGCCACGGGACAACTTCAGGGTGCCGGCCGTCAACCTCGAGGGACCGCGCGAGCGCTTCAGCGCGCGCTGGATTGCGGTTCGCGATGTTCACGTTGTTGCCCTGTTCGAGAAGCGCGAGCACGCAAGCGCGCGCGGCGCCGCCGGCGCCGAGGACGAGAATCGTGTCATCGGCGAAGGGAAATCCGACCGAGCTCCAGACGTTCGGCACTTGGGCCTCGAGCGCCCTCTCGAATCCGTATTTATCGGTGTTGTAGCCGACGAGTCGAGCTCCACGCGAGACGATCGTGTTCACAGCGCCGATCCGACGGGCTTCGTCGTCGACCTCGTCCAGCAGACGCAACGCGGCCTCCTTGTGCGGGATCGTCACGTTCGCTCCGAGCACGTCGTCCTCGCGACGCATGCGGTCGAGCGTGGCAGCGAGCTGGTCGTCCGCGGTCTCCTTCGCCTCATAGCGATGCGGAAGGCCGAGCTTCGCGAACGCGGCGTTATGCATCGCGGGCGAGAGCGAGTGCGCGACGGGACGACCGATGAGCCAGACCTGACTCATTTGTTCCCGTATCTGCTCAATCTCGGCTTCGCCGAGACACGCTCAGGCTGGTGGATTCGTTCGTCGCCGGCAGGGGCAGGGGCCCCTGGGCGCGAAGCGCGCCGCTCCTCACTTATTTCCGTACTTAACTCTGTTTGCCTCGTGCTCCTCGAGCGTCTTCGCGAACGCGTGGTCGCCGGTCCCGTCGTTCTTCGCGACGAAGTAGAAGTACGGGACCTGCGCGGGTTTCGCCGCGCCTTCGAGCGCCACTGCGCCCGGGCTGCAGATCGGCGTCGGCGGAAGGCCCGCGACCTTATATGTGTTGTACGGCGAGTCGACCTCGAGGTCGTCGAGGCTTAGCTCTTTCCAGTCGCCGAGCGCGTACTGAACGGTCGGGTCGGCGTCGAGCTTCATCCCAATGTCCAGCCGATTGGCGTAGACGCCCGCGATGGTGGCGCTCTCCTTCCGGTCACGAGCCTCTCGCTCGACGATCGAGCCGAGCTTCACGATGTCGTAGATCGTCGTCTTGCGATCCACGGCGGCCTGCCGGAGGGTCTGCCCGACCCGAAGCTCGAACTGATCCAGCAAGGCGTCGACGATCTGGTCCGCCGTCCCGCTCGGTTTGAAGAAGTACGTATCGGGGAAGAGAAATCCTTCGAGCGAGGTGTCCGCTGGAAGACCCGCGAGCACCGTGTTCTGGCGCTGCCCGACCACCGCCGCTTTCACGAAATCGTCCGCCGAGATCGAAGGGAACACTTTGTTCACCGCGGCCGCGGTCTGGCTCAAGCGCCAGCCCTCGATGATCCGGAGCACCGCCTGCTCGCTGGGGGCTTTCTCGAAGACGCGCGCGAGCTCGCGCGGCGTGAGCGCCGCGGAGATCGTGTACGTCCCCGACTGGAGCGAGGTCTCGCGGCCGGTGTCGTACAGAAGGTAGGAGAACGCGAGCGCGGATCGGATGAAGCCCGCCTGCTGAAGGCGCTGGCCGATCGAGCCCGCCGTCTCGCCGCGAGAGATCACGAAGGTCCGCGATTCGGCGTTCGGGTCCTTGGCGAGATCGGGCTCCGCGCCGACGCGATCCGCTACGAGTCCGCGAATTATGGATTGCTTGAGGAGGGTGTCGTGCTCCTGTACCTGTGCAACGATCGCGTCCTCGGCGATGGGACGTCCGAAGACGAAGCCGCCGACCAGCAGACCGACGATGAGCAGGACGAAGATGAAGGGACCGGTAGCGGAGCGTCGCTGCGCCGGGCGCGCGGCGCGGATCCCCATCAGCGAGGACGCTGCGCGAGGAAGTCCTCGAGGAGGATCGTCGCCGCGCCGGCATCGAGGTCGCGCGCGCCGCGTAGCTCGGCCTCGGTCGAGGTATGGCGCTCGTCGTACAGCCGCACGGGGAGACCGATCTTCTCGGAGGCGGTCGCGAAGCGCCGGACGCGCTCGGCCTGGTGGCCTTCCTCGCCGCCAAGTGTCAGAGGCAGCCCGATGACAAGTGCATCGACCGCCTCTGCACGCGCGACGCGTTCGATCTCCGCGAGATCCTTAATCACGCTTCGCCGGACGAGCGTCCGGAGCGGTCGAGAAAGACCGTGCGCGTCATCACCCACGGCGAGGCCGATACGGCGATCGCCGACGTCGAGCGCCAGGTATCGCACCCGTTAGGGCGAGCTCGCTGCCGGCGGCAGCGACTCGACGAGGATCGTGATCCGCGAGTCCAAAACCGGAAGCCGCGGCCACCACTCCGGCCATGGCGTGATGCTCCGAAGCTTGAACCCGAGCTGTTCTGCGAGCGGCCCGACCGCCTCGTACTCACGCCCGGCGAGCGCTGCGGTCATCTGCGGCGTATTCGGCTTCCGTTTCTGTTGGCCCTGCGCGCGAACGCGCCAGTGCACGCCGTCGTCCTGGACGGACGCGCCGATCACCTCATTCACTACCGCGCTCGTCTGGTCGAGATCCATGTCCGATGCGACCTCGTCCTTGAGCTTCGCGACCGCGGTCCTCGTCGGCTCTTTGTCGATCACGGCATAAGCCGTCGCGGTTCCGGTCACCGTGATCTCAAATGTCGGCTTGTCCTTGGTCAGCTCTTTGCCGACAACGTCGCTTGCCGGAGTCACCACCCCGGTGCGCTTCCACACGAAGCCGTACACGTTCATTCCCTTCGGGGCTCCGGACTTCCACTCGGCGGTCCGCTGTTCGGCTTTCGATTTCATGTCGCTGTCGGACTGGCTGACCGCTTTGTCGTAGTCCGCTTGTGTCACGACCGGTATCTGGTCGGCCTTGCCGCCCGTCGTCGGGGAGGGGTTCGTGACGAGGACCTCGCCGCTCCCGCTTCGCGTGATCTTGTCCGCGGCGACGTTGCCCTTCGGTCCCACGTCGATCGCCTGGATGTTGATCAGCGCCGTGCCGATCGTGGGTGGCAGGATCGTGCTTCGCGGAAGAATCTTCTCCTCCGTTGTCAGGAAGCGGACCGGCGGGCTGTCGCTGGTCTGCACGAGCGTGCCGATCGGAACGCGGATGTCATTCGTCGTGAGGTTCTTGAAAAGCTCCTGACCGGTCGCCTTGGTCTCGTCGGGCTTGGTCCCGGTCGCCGTGCCGGTGGTCTTGGCGATGAGGTTGGGCTCGAACATCGTGTCGGCCCGTATGTCTCCGCCATTCGGTCCGGCGCGGAGGTCGTATTCGAACGGGCCGAGCGGCGTCGGGGTCGCGGCGATGACGATCGTCGCGGACGGACCAATGACGGCGAGCAGGATCCCCGCCGCCGTGACCAGGCTTATGAACACCGCGAGCGCGCGAAGCGGCGAGACT
>DASWCR010000123.1:0-15054 GCA_036389995.1 Candidatus Limnocylindria bacterium
TCGTGTAGATCGTGCCCCGCGGCGAGGTAGCCCTTCGGGAGCGCATACAGGCGGGTGAATTGGAAATGCCACACAGGGCCCGTCTGACCGATCGTTCTACCGGCAAAACGGATGACGCGTGGTTCCTCGCCCAGGATCTTCGTGTATTTACCGATCTCGCGTTTGGCGGTCGCGCGTTCTTCTTCGGTCACGTCGGCCGGAAGGGGGAACTCCGCGATTTCGCTACTCACGTCGCGCGATGATAGGCTGAGAATTCAGCACGCGATTTCTTCCAGATGTGCGAACGGGAGAGCGGATCAGAAATGGCCTACGTGATCACGGAACCTTGCATCGGCGTGAAGGACGCATCATGCCTTGATGTGTGTCCTGTTGACTGCATATATACAACGGATGCAGACAACATGTACTTCATCCATCCCGATGAGTGCATCGACTGCGGTGCATGCGAGTCGGTGTGTCCTGTAAGCGCGATCTTTCCCGAGGATGCTGTGCCGGACAAATGGAAGAACTACACCGAGATCAACAAGGTCTATTTCAACAAGTAACCTAGCAGGATACGCCTGCAAAACAAGCGACGGTCTCACCGCCGTCGCTTTTTGTCTCTCCTTGCGCGCGCGTCCTCGCGAACGCACGCGAGACATTGCCTCAGGTGGTTCATAGGGTCTTGTTGATTCTTGCCGCGTCCTTTGAACGGACGGACACGGGCGTTCCATTTGTCGTGTCCGCGCAGACAATAACGTGCCCCCGCCACGCCGAAGGCAGGGTTCCCGCGAGGGAGATCAGGCTGCGAGTTGATGACCTGCAGAACCGCTCGCGCTTGCGTGCGTTTCACGCCGCCAATGAAGGGCCAAAGCAGATGGAGCCCGAGCTGCACATCGACCGGGGCAGAGACGCGCCAACGCCGATAGGGCTTCCAATTCCCCTTTCCTGGCCTTAACCCGGAGATTGAGCCGAGCCCGCCAAGCGCGGACTTCAGCCGCGTGAGCTCCACCGCGATTCCGACGTCAGCGCATTGAGGAACGTAGAGTCTCGGGACAAAGTAATCGGCATGGGTCCGGTGCTTTTCCAGATATGTGGAGCCCTCACCATCAAAGAAGCCGCCGGCCCAAGCCAGTTCTTCGCTCATCGAACCTGGCCAAGCCACCGGCGGTAGCGGAACGCTGAGCGTCCGCTCGAACTCGGCTCGTTTGACCGGACAGAGCCATGGTCCGATCCGTTCGACTACCTGAAGCAGATGCGGTCGCGAGGTGGCTTCCCAGTAGTAAAGAGGCTGCCGACCCTCGACGATGACCGGGCCGTGAATTCGGCCGACGCCGACGATCCGGTGGAACTTGGTGAGCACTTCCGGGATCCCGTCGAGCCCTGCCTGATTGATCCGCGACTGGACGCCACGGCCGCTCCGGTTGGCCCAGCCCTCGCCGTCGAAGAATCCTGCGGCCCAGGCAAAGTCGTGGCTCTCCAACCTCGAGATTTAGACAGAACACGTCGTGCGTGTCTGTCCCCTAAACGTGCGAAGACGTCGTCAAAATGTGCGCGAGCTGTCGCATAAATGTGCGCCGGCGTGTCTCGATGGCTGCGCGTGCCGAAAACCACGAGGCCGGGCACTGCTGCCCGGCCCCGTGCGCGAAATCGAGAGTCAGCTCGTCATGACCGCGATCGTCATGTGCCCGTCCCGCTTACTGGATAGAACCGGAGTTGAAGGAGCTTCAGGCCGTGGTTGTCGTAATTCCAGAAGTAGTTCTGGAGGCACGGATCGAAGAGACCGACAGTCGTGCTGGTGCACCCAGCAAGCGTCGCATCCGCGGCGCTGAGTGTGATGGTGAGGAGCTCAGACGTAACGTTCTGGAACTTCGCGTTCTTGGTTCGCTCGAGCTTGAGCGTAGCGAGAGAGCACACGACTTCCTGTGTGGTCACGCCTGTCAGGGGATCGGTGATCGTTACGGTCGCGCAGGTTGTCATGTCGGCTGTCCCGCCTGGCTTGCCGAGCGCTCGAGCCCAGACCGTCCATGTGGTCGACACGTCAGCCGGGAGCTGGAATTCCGCGCCCGTCTTGTCAGTCGCGTTCGCGTCCAACACTTGGAAGCTCCCGCCCGCCGGAGCCGGGACCAGGAGGATCGTGTTGACTTTGCTGATGTCCGTGAAGTTCTTGCCGGTGATGCCGCCGGCCGTGCTACCGGTCGTGTTGTTGAGCTGGACAAAGATCCGATGGCCATCGTTGTTGTTCATGTCGGCCGTCTTGTCTTTCGGCACGCCGATGATATTGAGGTTGTAGTGCGATCCGCTGGGCGCGCCGTTGCCCGTGGTCGTGGCCGAAACGGTACCTGTTGTGGAACTTGTGACGCTCGTGGTCGTCGTGGCGGTCGTCGTCTGCGCGACGTTCGTCGTCGTCTTCGCCGTGCCGGCAGTGGTCGTGACCGGGTTGGCAGTGCTCGCCAGTGCTGGCGCGACCGCGTACGCGCCCGCAACGTACGCAGGCACCGCGGCGATGGCGCAAGCCACGACGAGTGACAAGATCCGTCCCATCGCGAAAGCCTCCCGCCCCTCTCCCTAATGGAGCTGTCAGGCCGCGTCTGGGTACGGACCTCCTTCCTTCGACTCGCTGCGGTCTTCTGGCTCGCTCGATTAACGGGGCGCCGCGGGCGAAGCGATGGGACTGTCGATCAATGCGGGCCATGACCTTCGCCCAGTGCGCGGGCCGTGACCTTCGCCCAATGCGTGGCTAGTCCTCGATGAGCTTCCGGCCCGCGTACCCCGACTCGATGGAGTGCCAGTAGCTGATGCGGTCGCCCTCGCCGAGCTTCCAGCAGAGCAGGACCTCGCGGCCGCGGCGTATCGCGGGGAAGTCGATGAGTCCTTGGTCGGGATCCTTCACGTCGACGCCGAAGCGCGCGATCTCGAGGAGGAGCGCGTTGATCTCCTTCGCGACCGGATCGGTGGGACGCCGATCGTATGACGCCTTGCGGCGCTGGAGGTCCTCGAGGAGCGGACGCACTTTCGGAAGAAGGGTTTCGGCCTGAGCCCGCGTGAACGTCGGCATATGCTCGCGTTCGAGTATGGGGCTGGAGGGAGCACCGTGGCGACCTATGTCCTTCTCACGAAGGTGACCGCAGCTGGCGTCAAGACCTTGCAATCGAACCCACGGCGGATCAAGAAGGTCAACGAAGAGATCGAGGCGATGGGCGCCCGCGTGGTCGCGCAATACGCGACGCTCGGCCGGTACGACTTCGTCAACATCGTCGAGGCGAAGGACAACGAGACGATCTCGCGCGTCTCGGTGGGCCTCGGGGCGCGGGGCACCGTCCAGATCGAAACGCTCTCGGCCATTCCGATCGAGACCTTCATCCGCACCATCGGGAAGAAGACCAAATAGCGCCGGCGGCGATCCTCCTTCGTGGCAGCGCTTTCGCCGACGGTCGCTCGTCGACGCTTCGGCACGGGATCTCCGTCCTCATGCGCGACGGCTGCATCCAGTACGTCGGTCCCGACGACAGCGCGCCCGATGCGAGCGGCGTCGAGATCGTCGACGCGTCCGGAGCGACCGTCATCCCCGGTCTCGTCGATTGCCACGCGCATTTCACCGGGCTAGGCGGCGCGAACTGGATCGCGCGCTTCGGCGATCCGGAGGCCGATCTGCTCGCCCGTGGGGCGGAGGCGGCGCGCGACCTCGCGCGCATGGGCATCCTCACCGCGAGGGATGTCGGAGCGCCGCGCCGACTCAACCTCCGCATCCGAGACACGCACCGTGGGCAGGTCGACGCTCCGACGATCATCGCAGCCGGCACGTGGCTCGCGCGGCGCGATAAGTTCCCGCCATTCGTCGTCTTCGTCGACTCAGCGGACGAGCTGCGGAAGGCGGCGATCGCGGAGATGGACGCCGGCGCGGACTTCGTCAAGATCGCCGTCGACACTGGACGTACCGGCGAGGAGGTCACGTTCACGGTCGAAGAGCTCCAGCCGAGCGTCCGCACGGTGCACGAGCGCGGCAAGCGCATCACCGCGCACGCGCAGGGCAAGGGCGCCGCGGTGGCGGTCCAGGCGGGCGTCGACTCGATCGAGCACGGATTCGGTGTCGACGCCGCGACGGCGGAGAACATGGCCGGCCACACGACACTGGTCCCGACTCTCAGCGTGCTCGAAAGCTTCGTCGGCTTTGCGGCGACCGATGGTGGTCGTTTCTCGGAGTCCAAAGGGGCGAGCGTCGCCCTCCTGGAGCAGGCCCTCGCGGCGGTCCGCACGGCGCGGAAGGCCGGAGTGCGCATCGCGACCGGCAGCGACTTCGGCGGTGGCTCGGTCCGCCCGGGTCATCTCGCGTGGGAAGTCGAGATGCTCGTACGCGCGGGGCTCGAGCCGCATGAAGCGCTCGCGTCAGCGACGTGGGTCGGCGGCGAGCTGCTTGGGATCAAGGACGCGGGAACGATCCACGAAGGCGGGCCGGCGGACGTGGTGCTCGTGCATGGGGATCCGCTTTCCGATCCAGCGGTGCTGTGGCGCGTGTGGCGCGTCTACCACCGCGGCGAGCGGGTCAGCTAGCGGGGCCGCAGCGCCCTTCGCCACTTCGCTTCGTACGGCTGCTGCCGTTCCGCGAGCGGCTGGTAGATCGGGGAGGTCGCCGCCGGCTTTTCGGCGTGCGAGATGCTCCCGATGCGCTGGGTGAGCGCCGAGGCGTCGAGGCTCACCATCGGCTCGTCACCGAGGGTTCGCGTGATCGCCGGCTTGCTGAACCTCATTCCCACTGCGGGCTTAACGTTATGTCCGACTTAATCGTGTCTCCATAGCGCGTTCGGTCACCCGACCGGGTAGGGCTGCTCCCAGGACCATACGAGCGCATCGGGTCCGCCTAATGCAAACGCATGAGTGCTCATCCGCAACCGGTGAGGGCTAGGCGGGAACGGCCTCCGCGAGGAGGTCGAGCGCGGCGCGAACCGGGGCGTCCATGGGGATTTCCGCATCATGTGGCGGTTCGACCGACGCGTCGACGACGAGCTCGCGCCCGAGCCGCGCAGCCAGCGTGCGCGCGCACCGCTCCCCCACCTCCGGGACGTTCGCCGACACGCCGAGGCGCTCGAGCGAAGCGACCTCGTGCTGGAAACCGCACGGCAGGACACGCTCGAATGCCGCGAGATCGGTCGAGACGTTCAGCGCGAAGCCGTGCGTCGTGACGCCGCGCGATATCCGCACGCCGATCGCGGCGATCTTCGCTGGCCGACCGTCCGGAAGATCGACCCAGACACCGGTCTTTCCCCGCTCGCTCCGCGACGGCACGCCATAGCTTCCAAGCGCATCGCGCAGTGCTTCCTCGATCGCGCGGACATAGGCGACGAGATCCGCGCCTTCGGCGAACGCCGTGATGGGGTAACCGACAAGCTGGCCGGGACCGTGGTATGTGATGTCGCCGCCGCGGTCGACGCGATAGACCGATGCGCCGTCGGCGCGCAGAACGTCGTGACCGACAAGAAGATGGTCCGTCGTTCCGCGCCGTCCGATGGTGTAGACGGGATCGTGCTCGAGGAGCAGGAGACGGTCCGCACCGCCGTCGCGCACCCGTGTCGCGACCGCTTCCTGCATCCGCCATGCGTCGACGTACGGAACGCGTCCCAGCCAGGTCGCGCGCAGGGGCTCACCCAAGGCTGACATGCCGCTCGGCGTGATACGACGAACGGACGAGCGGTCCAGACTCGACGTGGCGGAAGCCCATCGTCATGCCCTCGTCGCGCAGCGACGCGAACTCGTCGGGCGTCCAGTAGCGCTCGATCGGTAGATGCATCGGCGACGGACGGAGGTACTGGCCGACCGTCAGGACATCGGTCCCCTGGGCCGCGATGTCGCGCATGGTCGCGACGACTTCTTCGTGGGTCTCGCCGAGGCCCACCATGATCCCGCTCTTGCACACGAGCTCGGGCGCGCGCTCCTTCGTGCGACGAAGGACCTCCAGGGAACGCGGGTAGCGAGCCTGCGGTCGCACGCGCGGATAAAGGCGCTCGACCGTCTCGACGTTGTGGTTCAGGATCTCCGGCCGCTCAGCGAGCACGGTGTCCAGGGCCGCCGGGTCACCGGTGAAGTCGGGGATCAGGACCTCAACGGTCGTGGCCGGGGACTGCGCGCGGATCTCGCGGATCGTCGCGGCGAAGAGCGATGCCCCGCCGTCGGGTAGCTCGTCGCGGTTGACGCTCGTCACGACAGCGTGGCCGAGCGCCATCTGAGCGACCGCCGCGCCGACGCGCGCGGGCTCGTCGAGATCGACGATCCCGGGACGTCCCGTCTTCACCGCGCAGAAGCCGCACGAGCGCGTGCAGGTGTCGCCGAGGATCATGAAAGTCGCCGTGCCCGCGCCCCAGCACTCCGCCATGTTCGGGCAGTGAGCTTCCTCGCATACGGTATGAAGAGACTTCGACCGCATCAGCCGCCGAAGGTTTTCGTACTCCGGCCCCATCGGGAGACGGACCTTGAGCCACTCGGGCCGCGCGCGATCGATCGGCACGACCGTGTTCGCGGCGCTTCGACCCCGCGAGCGCGGCCGCTCCACCTCGCCGGGGATCTCGAACTTGATCGGCGCGAGCTCAGCCATTCGTAGGTGTCATCTCAATACACCGGCACCGACGTGCCCGCGGTCTGGAGCCAGTCGCGAACCGCGGTGAGGAAGCGCGCGGCGGTCGACCCGTCGACGACCCGGTGATCGAAACCGATGACGATGTTCATCATCTGACGGATCGCGATCGCGTCGTCGTCGGTCACCACGAGACGCTTGCGGATCGATTCGGACGACAGGATCGCCGCTTGGCCGGGTGGCACGATCGGACTCGACACGATCGTCCCGAGGGGACCGGTGTTGTTCAGCGTGAACGTCCCGCCGGAGAGATCGTCGAGCGTGAGACGTCGCGCCTTGGCGCGATCGACGACATCGCGGATGGACCGCATCAGGCCCGCGAGGCTCTTTCCGTCGGCGTCCTTGATGACAGGCACGATGAGGCCGTCATCGCCAAGCGCGACGGCGTACCCGAGGTTCAGCTCGCGGTGACGAATGAGGCCCTGATCCGTCCAGCTCGAGTTGGCCGACGGCACGGTCCGCAGCGCCTCGACGACGGCCTTCGCGATGAAAGCCGCCGGCGAAAGGTCGAACCCTTCGCGCTCCTGGAACTCGGCCTTCACGCGGTCGCGGTATCGCATGAGGTCGGTCATGTCGACCTCCATGACCGCGTGCGCGTGCGGGGCGGTCCAGGCCTGGACCATGTTGTTCGCGATAGCGCGCCGCATCTGTGTGAGCGGGACGAGCTGATCGCCGGCGAGCGAGGGCACCGGTGCCGAGCGCGCGGGAACGCTTTGCGACGGCGCCTGCGGCTGCGCGGGAACGACGCGCGCCGCGGCCTGCTGCTGCGACGACTGCCGTTGCGCGATGTAGTCCTCAACATCTCTCCGAGAAACTCGTCCGCCGAGCCCGGTGCCGTCGATCTGCGAGATGTCGATGCTCTGCTCGCTCGCGAGCTTCCTCACCGCCGGAGTCGCTCTCACATCGGAGAGATCGGGACGCTCCGCCGTCGCTGTGGCTGTCGCCGAGGATTGGGGCGCGGGGGACGAACTTTGAGGTGGCGTTGGGGCGGGCCGCGCGGGGGGCGTCGACGGCGGTGATGGCGGCTCAACCGCCGAGGGCTGTTGTGCCGAAGGCGGCGGTACCGAGGGCCCCCGCGCGGCGGGGGACCCCAGCCCGCCGGAGGGCTGGGGAGCGCCGCGATCAGAGGGTTTCGGCACCGCCGCCGGAGGCTGTGAAGACGATTGCGGTTGGGCCGGAGCCGCCGTCGTCGGCGCAGAGGGCTGCGCCGCGGCTTCTCCATCGGCGGTGTCGAAGATGGCGAGGAGCGTCCCGATCGGGACGGTCTGGCCTTCTTCGACCTTGACCTCCTTGAGCGTCCCGGCGACGGGCGACGGGATCTCGGTGTTCACCTTGTCCGTCTGGACCTCGACGAGGAGGTCGTACTTATTCACCTTGTCGCCCGGCTGCTTCAGCCACTTTCCGATCGTGCCTTCGGTGACGGATTCGCCGAGCTTGGGCATCTTGAGCTCGAAAGCCATTTCGCTGCCTCCCTAGTACGCGGCGAGTTCGCGCATCTTGGCCGCGATCTTCGCCGGATCGGGCATGAACCAGTCTTCCTGTGGTTTGTTGTAAGGCATCGCAGGCACTTCGGGGCCGCCGATGCGCATCACCGGGGCGTCCAGGTCGCTGAACGCCTCCTCCGCGATCAGCGCGGCGATCTCGGCACCCGCGCCGAACATGCGGTTGTCCTCATACACGACCAAACACTTTCCGGTCTTCCGCGCTTCCCGGAGGACCGTCTCCACGTCGAGCGGGCGCAAGCTGCGCATGTCGACGACGTTCGCGGAGACGCCCTCGCCGGCGAGCGTCTCGGCCGCGGCGAGCGAGTGATGGAGCATCAGGCCGTAGGCGTACACGGTGATATCGGTCCCCTCGCGTTTCACGTCGGCTGGCCCGAGCGGCACGGTGTAGTCGCCGTCGGGCACCTCGCCCTTCACCGTGCGGTACGTCGCCTTGTGCTCGAGGAAGATCACCGGATCAGGATCGCGGATCGCGCTGCGGAGCATGCCCGTGATGTCGTACGGCGTCGACGGCACGACGACCTTGAGTCCGGGGACGTGCGCATAAAACGCCTCGACCGATTGCGAGTGATAGAGCGCACCGTGGATCGCGCCGCCCCACGGCATGCGGATCACCATCGGCACGCCCCACGCGCCATTCGAGCGATAGCGCATCCGAGCGGCTTCGTCGACGATCTGCTCGAAGGCGGGCGCGCTGAAGTCCGCGAACTGCATCTCGGCGACGGGCAGGAGGCCGCCCAGCGCGGCGCCGATGGCAACACCGACGATGCTCGATTCCGCGACGGGCGTGTCGATGATCCGATCGGCGCCGAACTCTTCGATGAAGCCGTCGGACACCCGGAAGACGCCGCCGCGCACGCCGACGTCCTCGCCGAGGAGGATGAGCCGCTCGTCACGCCGGAACTCGCCCTGGAGCGTGTCGTGGACCGCTTGGACATTCGTCTTGATCACGATCTGCCCCGCGGCATGATCGGCGGAAAATCGTCGGGCCGGCGCTCGCGCATGATGGCGTAGACCGCCTCGAAGATGTCGTCGCGGTTCGGCTTCGAGAAGTAATCTCCGTCGTTCCCTACCGCGACGCGATTCGGCGCCGCCGTGAGCGTGCGCGGTCCAACGTCCAGGTCGTCGATCGCGCCCTGCGTCTCGACGACCTCGCGCACGATGTACGCGGACGCGCCGCCGGGCACGTCCTCGTCGACTACGAGGAGCGCGCCCGTCTTCTGCACGGACTCGGCGATCGCGTGATCGCGGTCGAAGGGCAGCAGCGTTTGCACGTCGACGATCTCGGCATCGATCCCGATGCTCGCGAGATCGGTGGCGGCTTCCATGACGATCCGGCACAGCGCGCCGTAGGTCACGATCGTGACGTCGGAACCTTCGCGGATCGTTTCGGTCACGCCGAGCGGGATCGTGAACTCGCCGATGTTCTCGGGCAGACGCTCCTTGAGCCGATAGCCGGAGAGCACTTCGATGAGAAGTGCGGGGTCGTCGCCGCGCAGCAGCGTGTTGTAGAGGCCGGCGGCCCGTGTCATGTCGCGCGGCACCGCGACGTGAAGCCCGCGCAGCGACGAGATGATCGTCGCCATCGGCGACCCCGTGTGCCAGATGCCCTGCAACCGATGACCCTTCGTGCGGATCAGGACCGGCGCTTTTTGGCCGCCGCCGGTGCGCCAACGCAGCGTCGCGAGATCGTCGGACGCGAGCTCCAGCGCGTAGAGCAGGTAGTCGACGTACTGGATATCGACGACCGGTCGGAGGCCGCGCAGCGCCGCGCCGATGCCCTGTCCGAGGATCGTCGCCTCGCGTATGCCCGTGTCGACGACGCGCTGCTCGCCGTGCTTGGCCTGGAGTCCCTCGAAGACGAGGTTGACGTCACCGAGCTTGCCGACGTCCTCGCCGAGGATGACCATGCGCGGGTCACGCCCGAGGTTCGCGTCGAAGCAGCGCAGGAGCACGATGCGGCCGTCCACCGACTCAGGGTCGTCGGCGTAGACCGGTGCGACGGCGCCGATGCGCAGGGGCGACTCGTCGGATGTGCTGTACAGATGCGAGTTGAAGAGCTCGTCGTTCTGCTTCAGGTACGACTCGACGAACGTCGCGAGCTCCCGGGAGCCCTGACCGCGGAGGGCAACGAGTGCACGTCGCGCGGTCGATGCGACGAGCCGCCTGGTCGGAGGCTCCGTCGAGCGCAGCTCGGCCGCTATCGCATCGAGGTCAACGCCGCTCTCCGCGCCCGCCGCCTCGATGATCTCGAGGGCGTGCTCGCGATCGGCGTGGATCGGGGCGACATAGGCGTCCCATGCGGCTTCGCGGATGCGCTCGACGTCGACGCGGGATTCGCGCTCGAGCGCGTCGAGTGTCGCCGCGTCCGCGATCTCCTCGCGGATGATCCACTCGCGCATCCGGCGGATCGGATCGAATTCGATCTCGAAGCGGAGGCGGTCCTTCGATTTGTAGCGCTCGTGCGAGCCGCTCGTCGAGTGGCCTTGCGGCTGCGTCATCTCCGTGACGTGCACGAGGGCCGGGATGTGATCGCGGCGCGCGCGTTCGACCGCGATCTGATACACGTCGCAGCAGGCAACGTAGTCGTGACCCTTCACGGTGTAGAGGTCAAGGCCGGTTCCACTGTGCTCGCGCCGGAATCCCTCGAGCACCGCCGAGATCGAACCTTTCGTGGTCTGGAACTCGTTCGGCACGGAGATGCCGTAGCCGTCGTCCCACACCGAGATCACGAGTGGGATCTGCAGGACTCCCGCGGCGTTGAGGCTCTCCCAGAAGACTCCCTCGCTCGTGCCGGCGTTCCCGATGGTCGCGAAGCACACCTCTTCACCGTTGTGGGAGAAGCCACCGGACACGGTTCGCACGGCCGGCGAGTGGCGATACAGCTTCGACGCCCAGGCCAGGCCCACGGACCGCGGCATCTGCGCCCCGACCGGGGAAAGCTCGGACGCGGATTGCCCCGCCGCGAGCAGATCCTTCCATCGCCCGCGCTCGTCGAGGATCCGGGTGGCGAAGTGGCTCAGCATCTGGCGGCCCGCCGAGTTGGGGTCGCGGACCACGTCGGGATCGGCGTACAGCTGGGCGAAGTACTGCGACAGATCGGCCAGGCCGACCGCGAACATGAACGTCTGGTCGCGGTAGTAGCCGGACCGCCAGTCCCCCGCGCGGAAGGCGCGAGCCATCCCGAGTTGGGCGACCTCCTTGCCCTCGCCGGAGATGCCAAAAGGCGCATTTCCGACCAGAACCTCGCGCCGCGAAAGCTCGCTCGCCGCCCGGCTCCGCACCGCGAGCCGGTAATCGGCGAGTACGTCCTGAGCGCTGAGGCGGAGCTTCGCGTTAGGGGTGGTGACCGCGATGTCGGGGCGGGTGCCCGTCTTCATCCACCTTCAATGGTGCCAGTTCCGGGCCACTAGGCCGCCGCGGCTTGCTCCGCGCGCTCGAGGAATGGCAGGGTCGCGGCGAGGAACTCCTCAGGGCGCTCCGCCTGCGGCATATGGCCGCAATGTTCGATCAGCGCGACCTGCGCCTGGGGCAGCGTCGCGTGCACGTCGGCGAGATGGCGAAGCGGGAGCACGAAATCCTCGCGGCCCCAGACCACGAGCGCCGGGCCGGTGTACAGAGAGGACCGCGCGACCCACGCCTCGCGCAAGGAGCGGCGCACACCGCGGATCCCCACGCCTGCGGACAGAGCGCGCACGAACTCGGGGAACGAGCTGTTGCCGTACCGCTCCGCCTCCTCGTAGAGCTCCGGCGTGATTCGCCCCGCGTCGTAGAAGCACGTGCGCAGACCTTCGCGTGCGGCGCGGCGCGGTCGAGGGAGGCGCGCCACGAGACCGAATCCCGGCAGAGAGCACGCACGCAGGAAGAACGCCACGTCGCGCCCGAGGCCGCCCGGCGCGACGAGGACGAGCGACCGCGTCCGCGAGGGCGCGGTCACGGCCGTCATGTACGCGACCGCGCCACCCATCGAGTTGCCCGCGATGTGCGCTCGTTCGATGCCGAGCACATCCATCGCGGCGATGACGAAGCGTGGATAGAACGCTTCGTCGGGCCCGAAGTAGCGAACGCGGCGCGGCCTCTCGCTCTGCCCGAACCCAGGTAGATCGATCGCGATCACCTGACGTCCCGTCGCGGCGAGGGCGGCGATGACCGGCCGCCAGTTCTCCGCCCAGCCCCCGACTCCGTGGATGAGGACGATCGGCTCGCGCTCCGCGCCGCGTCCTTCCTCGACGAGAACGCGGGTACGAAGGCCCTCGACCGTGATCGTGCGTGACTCCATCTGGCTATCCTGCTCCCAATGCTCTTCTACTACCTATGCACGGTCGGCGAAAAGCTACACCGGGAAGCGTATCCCCAGGGCGCCCAGTCGAAGGACGCGGACGTCTATAAGTGGGTGACGCTCCACTCGGGCTCGCCCGCCGTCTGCCAGCGGGAACACTCCACCGACCATCGCTGGCGCCCCGACGAAGGCGGGGACGAGGAGCGCGTCGTGCGCAGCTACGCCGTGCTGCAGTGGGACAAGGAGGGCTTTGACTTCGCCAAGACGAAGCCTGAGGTCGCCGAGCGCTTCGACTCGCGGTGGGGTCCGTCGCTCGTCGTCGACCGCTCCGACGATCCCACCACCGGGACGTACCTCTTGCTGCGGATCTACCCCCACGGATACGAGGGCAAGCCTGGCGAGATCGGCGTCGAGCGTCACGACACTCCGCGGCAGCTGATCGGCAAGGTCTAGCTCACGTGCCGGCGGTGCTCCACGTGATGGACGTGCTCGTGCACGTCCTCCTGCACCTTCGGCGGATAGAACAACCCGGCGACGTAGAGCTTCGTCGGTGCCTGCGCATACGCTGAGAGCAGAAGGTGCACGTCATAGCGCTGGGCTAAAGGGGCACCCCACATCTCGCGGAACTTCGTCGCCCACGAGGGTCCGTATTTCGCGCGGGTCGCCTGGGCGAGCGAGTGGAGCTCCCAGTCGAGCACCGGCAGCTCGTGCATCGTGTCGCAGTCGTCGCTCGCGCAGCGGAAGCGCAGCCGAAGCGGAAGCTGGACGATGTCGATGTCCGCCTGCGGCCGAACGAACCCCATCGTCGCGGCGCGCGCGCGCGAAAGCTCGATGAGCGCTTCGACCGATCCGCGGAGGTGTGGCCGCACGAACGGCCACCGCAAGCGCCATCCGTCCTTCGCCTCGACGTAGCCGGTCGGGAGGATCTCTCCGTGCACGGTGTGGGTCTCGAGCCGTGGATCGCGCTCGTCTTTTGATGCACCGAGCTGGAGCCACGCCCAACGCTGCACCGGCGGGTCGGTGTCGGCGCCTTTCCATGGGAATGGCGCGAGGCGCAAGAGAGCGCCGCTCGCGCGGTCCTGAGCGATGACGCCAGGACGCTCCACGGGGAACTCGTTCGCGGCGATCGTCTTCGCCAGGACCAGGACGTCGCGCTCGCTACCGGTCTGCAATGTCACTTGGCCAGAATAGGCGGGCGATGATCGACGGACTGCGACGCGAGTTCCCGCAAGCGTTCGCACTCGCACGGCGCATCCCCAACCCGCGATTCGCGCGCTCATCGCCACTGTGGGCCCTGCTCACCGCGTTCGGCGCGGGGCTGTTCGTTTCAGCGGCGCTCCTCGTTGTCTTGAACATGACGGCGCGTCTCGTGGGTGCTCCCCTTGTGTGGGTCGGCGGAGTGGCGACCCTAGGCGCCACCGCGACCGCGATCGCGGTCGCGTACACGGTCGGCGGGCGCGGCGCGGTGATCGTGTACGCCGGGATCGTCATCATCGAGCGCCTGCTCGGATTACCCGGCCTCATGCGTTTTTGTCTCGCGATCGTGTCCGACGCTCCGATCTGCTCGCCCTTCGCCTACGTCCTCAGCCTCTGGCCGGAGGCGGTCGGTGTCGCGCTCGCGTACTGGCTCGTGCGCGGGCAGTGGATGCGGACGACAGACGGGAACGCGAATCCGCTCCTCGAAGCGGCCGGTGCCCTTGCCCTCACGCAGGGATTCGCCGCGGCGATCCTTTCTGCGATGCTGCTTTCGGCGGGCGCGTTCGAGGCGGGGATGCTCCTACTTGTCTCGGCGGCCGCGGGCGGAGTCGCGTGCGGGCTCGTGCTCCAGAGGCGCGTCGCGGAGTCGCGTCGATGGCGTTCGCTCAGCATGATCGCGCTCGCGGTCATTGGAGTCTTTCTTCTGGTGGGGCTGCCAACATTCGTCGGGCAGGTCGGCATCGGCGGCGCGATCGCGATCGGCGGCCTGAATCTCATCGGTTTCCTTTCGCCTCTCGTCGAGGTGGGCGCTGCGGCGCTCGTCCTCTATATCGCGGCTGCCCGAAAGGTCACGGCGACCGAGGGCGTCTAGCGCTTGGGATCGGGCCGCGATATGTAGATGTTTGGTGCGACCTTCGCACGCTCGACCCAGACGGACGGCTCCGCGTCGGCGGCGGCCGGAGCAGGTTCGGGCTCAAATGTACGGGGCTTTGGTTTGAGGGCGACCTCGCGCGGCTGACTGGACGCGATGTGCCCGGTGCCAACGAATATGAGCGCTTCTTTCGTCGCGCCCTGGAATCCGGCGCCGGCTCGGTCGGTGAGCTGCCACGGCAAGATTCGCGAAACGCGAACGGCGAGGGTTTGCTCGTCGCCACGCACCTCGTGCGTTCCAACGACGACGGCGACGAATGGCCCGAGGTCCGGAACCGAGGTGTGACCGGCGACCTCGTCGTCGGAGAAGCGCACGAGCACCCCGCCGTCTGTGGCGCTGATCCGAAGGTCACCGCGTCCGCTCGCTCCCTGATCCGATTCGCTCGACGAGGACTCCGCGTCGCGCCAGCTGCCGGCGGCGCTCCGCAGGGCGATGACCTTGCCGAACCCGCCGCGCTCCCCGACGGCGCGGGCTCCGCGAAGGACGATCTCGTCGTACGGGCCGATCCCCGCACCACCTGGGCGGGACGCATCAGGTCCAC
>DASWCR010000124.1:0-8516 GCA_036389995.1 Candidatus Limnocylindria bacterium
GACGCGTAGATCGAGACGACGCCGCGCTTCGCCGCCGCGGAGACGGCGGCCTCGATCGCCTTCGGGATCCCGATGCTCATGTAGGTGACGTTCGCGCCGCGACCCTGCGACAGCTCATTCACTCGAACCGCGTAATCCTCGGTCGACGGATCGATGACCGCGTCGGCGCCGAGCTCTCGCGCCTTCTGGCGGCGCGGAGCCTCGGGCTCGCTCACGATGATGAACGACGGAGTCTGCCGGGCGATGACCAGATGCAGCAGACCCATGATCCCCGCGCCGACGATCACCACGACGTCGCCGTTGCGCACGGGATGACGCTTCATGTCGTGCAGCACGCAGGACGTGGGCTCGGTGAGCGCGGCCTCGAGGGGCGTCGCGACCGGTCCGACCGGATACACCTGATATCCCTCGGCGAGGACATAGTCGCCGAAGCCGCCGGGGCCCCACGGGACGTCCGGCACGCGCTTCGAGCGCGCGTTGTCGCAGAGGTTGTCGATCCCGCTTCGGCAGCTGTAGCACTGACCGCACCGCTTCAGCCCGGCGAGCGCGACCTGGTCGCCGACCTTGACCTTGAGCTCGACGTCCTTGCCGACCGCCGCGACGATCCCGGAGTTCTCGTGCCCACCCACGAGCGGGTACGAGAACGTGTCGATCCCGGCGAATGTCCGCTGCTCCCACGTGCAGAGCGCCGCGGCTCTCACGCGCACGAGCACCTGGGTCGGATCCGGCGTGGGTACGTCGAGCTGCTCCATGCGGATCTGCTTCGGACCGGTGATCACCGCGCGGGTCATCAGCGCGGCCCGCGTTTTCGTTTCGGTCATCGTCACGCGCGCACCGCCTGCGGCGCACGCCTGTCCGCCCCTGCGGCGCCGTGCACCACGCCGACGAGCTCGCGTACGGCCGCTTCCGGGTCGGGCGTCGACCAGATGTTGCGCCCGAACGCGATGCCGGCTCCGCCGGCGCGCAGCGCATCGGCGACCTGACGGGTTATCGGCGCGCCCGACTCGGAGCGCGCGCCGCCGAGGATGATCACCGGGACGCCCGCCCCTTCAACGACGCGGCGGAACGAGTCGGCGTCGCCGGTGTACATGGTCTTCACGTAATCGGCTCCGCACTCCGCCGCGATGCGGGCCGCGATCGCGATGTTCTCGGGCGTGTGCTTTTCCACAGCGCCGAACGCGAACGGGATCATCTCGGCCTGGAACGGAAGACCCCACCGATCGCAAAGCACCGCGTATCGCGCGAGGTTCCGCATCCCATGTGGGTCCTCGCCGCCCCAGTACGCGAGCGTCTTCAGATGATCCGCGCCGAGCTCGAGGGCCTGCTCGACGACCGCGACTGGATCTGGGGCGTTCAGGTCGACGCTGAGGATGAGTCCGCGACCATCAAGCGCGCTCGCGATCCGTTTTGCCGTGCCGAGCGTCGTCATGACGGCATCGGCGCCGCCCGCCACGACCGCGCGGACCGTGGCGACCGGCTCGATGAGCCCGCCGACCGGACCCATGTACCCGGCATGGTCCATCGCCACGATGAGCGCGCGCCCGTCGGAGGCGAACACGCGCCGCATCCGGTGTGCCTTCGAGTGCATTTGGATCGCCCTCCCCGAAAACGCGTTCGTCCCGCAGATTGGTCGGCTTTTCTTCGGGACGGTGTAACTCTACGCTACGACAGGTGGGTCAGATGGTCGCGCCCGTCTCGCGCCCCGCAACGCCGTCCCACAACGTGAGAGGGCACGTCGTCGTCGATCGCGTCGCGAAATCGTTCGAAACACGAAACGCATCCGTCGAAGCGTTGCGCGAGGTCTCGCTCGACATCCAGGAGAACGAGTTCGTCACGCTCATCGGACCGAGCGGCTGCGGAAAGTCGACGCTGCTGCGGATCGTCGGCGGCCTCATCGAACCGTCGAGCGGGCGGATCGAGATCCGTGGCCGCTCACCGAACGAGGCGCAGCGCACGAAGGACATCGGCTTCGTCTTCCAGCAGCCCGCGCTCCTTCCGTGGCGTCCGGTCGCCGAGAACATCGAGCTGCCTTTCCAGCTCAACAAGGGCGGCGGGACCGACCGGCTCTGCAGCACCGAAGAGATCCTCAAGCTCGTCGGCCTCGGCCCCTTCGCGAACGCTCACCCCTTCCAGCTCTCCGGCGGCATGCAGCAGCGGGTGGCGATCGCGCGCGCGCTCATCTTCGACCCGGCGCTCCTGCTGATGGACGAGCCGTTCGGCGCGCTTGATGAGATCACGCGCGATGGGATGCGCTACGAGCTTTTGCGGATCTGGGGCCAGTCGCGGAAGACCGTGCTCTTCGTGACGCACAGTATCCCGGAGGCGATCGTGCTTTCCGACCGGGTCGTGGTCCTCTCGCCTCGCCCCGGGGAGATCCGCGAGATCATTCCGATCGCGCTTCCGCGTCCACGCAACGAGGAGATGGAGTCGTCCATCGAGTTCGTGCGCTACGCGGATCGCCTGCGGCACCTGCTGCGGGCCTAGGACGGGTCGGGGCGTTGACCACGAGCTCGGCGACCCTGGGCTCCCGACAGCTTCCGCGCCCAGGCCAGAGCCCGTGGTCGGCGGCGCGCGGGATCGGCCCCGCGGTCTTCGGCCTGGTGTCGTTCTTCGTCGGTTGGGAGGTCCTCGTGCGGGCCACCAACACGCCGAGCTTCGTCGTGCCGGCGCCGAGCGCGATCGTGCCGCGGCTCTGGATCCAGCTCCCGACGTACTCCTTCGAATTCCTCTACACGCTCGCCGCCGCGGGCATCGGACTCGCGATCGGGACCACGGTCGGCGTGATCGGGGCTGTGCTCATGGCGAACTGGAGGATCCTCGAACGCAGTTTTTTCCCGCTCGCCGTGATCCTGAAGCTCGTCCCGTTCATCGCGATCGCCCCGCTGCTCCGGATCTGGCTCGGCTACGAGCTGCTCCCGAAGATCGTCCTCGCGGCGCTCATCACGTTCTTCCCGGTCCTGGTGAACTGCATCACGGGCCTGCGGTCGGTGGACCCGCTCGCGCTCGAGTTCCTCCGGAGCGTCGGCGCGAGCCGCTGGGAGATCCTCGTGCGACTTCGTTGGATGTCGGCGCTGCCCTATCTCTTCGCCGCGCTCAAGGTCAACGTCAATCTCGCGCTGATCGGCGCGATCGTGGGCGAGTTCTTCGGCGCGACCCACGGCATCGGCAAGATCATCAACGAGACGTCGCTGACGCTCGACATCCGCTCGATGTTCGCCGCGGTCATGTTCCTCGCGGTCACCGGCGTAACGCTCACGCTGCTCATGAACTTCAGCGAACGACGCGTGCTCTGGTGGCACGAGTCGGTTCGAACGGCGGGGGGACGATGAGCGCGGCGACGCAAACCGTGCTCGTCCGCCGTGCGTCTCTGGGGGCGTCGCTGCGCGAGGCCGCGAGCGACGCCGCGCCGCCGGTGGTCGCGCTCGCGATCGCGCTCGTTCTCTGGGAGGGGGTCGTCGATCTGCTCCGCATCCCGGTCTATCTGCTCCCCGCGCCCTCGGCGATCGTCGGCACGCTCATAAAGCTGATCTCCGCCGGATTCGTCCCGCCGACGTACGTCGGCGCGCCCGCGGAGGGCATCCTGTACGACACGTTCATCACGTTCGAGGAAGCGATGCTCGGCCTCGTCATGGGCACGGTCATCGGCCTCGTCTTCGCCATCGTGATGGTCCACTCGCGATTCGCGGAGCAGGCGCTCTACCCGATCATCGTGACGATCCGCGCGACACCGTTCATCGCGATCGCGCCGGTCTTCATCATCTGGTTCGGCTTCACGATCATGCCGAAGGCGGTCGTCGCCGCGCTCGCGACCTTTTTCCCGGTCCTGGTGAACTGCATCACCGGTATGCGCTCGGTGGACCCGACGACGCTCGAGTTCTTCCATAGCGTCCACGCGTCGAAGCGCGACATCTTCTGGCACCTGCGGGTGCCCAATACGTTGCCCTATTTCTTCGCCGCGCTGCGGCTCAACGTGAGCCTCTCGCTCATCGGCGCGATCGTCGGCGAGCTCGTCGGCGCGCGGGACGGGCTCGGGCACATGATCGCCGAGGCGGCGATCACGCTCCGGACCACCGACGTCTTCAGCGGCGTCATCGTGCTCACGGTGATGGGCATCGTCCTCACCGAGCTCGTGTCCTTCATTCAAAGTCGCGTCCTCTACTGGCACGAGACCGAGCGAGCGTGACCGCGGTCACGCGGCTCTCCACGATCCCGATCTCGGTGCCGCTCGATCCGCCGAAAGGCGGCACCGCGCACCCGCTCGGGCCCACGTTCCTCACCCATTGCCTCGTGAAGGTCGAGACCGACGCCGGCGTGATCGGGTACGGCGAGATCAGCGACGGTTGGGGCTGCGAGTACGCCCATGTCGCGGACGCGATCGTGACCGAGGCGCTCGCGCGCTTCGTCGTGGGATGCGATCCGCGCGCGCCAGACGTCATCCTCGCGCGCGCGTGGGCGTGGCTGCGGCGCCGCCAGGGCACGACCTGGCTCGTGGCGCAGGCGATGAGCGGCGTCGAGATCGCGCTTTGGGATATCGCCGGGAAACTCGCGGACCGCCCGGCGTACGAGCTGCTTGGTGGCGGCGGCGCACCCGTTCCCGTGTACGCCGGCGGGAACTTCATCTCTCAGGGCACCGCCCAGGTCCATCTCGAGCATTTCGCGCGCTTCATCTCGCGTGGCGTGCGCGCCGCGAAGGTCCGCCTCGGTGCGAAGTGGGAAGAGGAGCTCGTCACGCTCGCCGAGCTGCACAAGAAGTTCGGCCCGGGCATCGCGATTTTCATCGACGGCAACGAGGCGTTCACGCCGAAGACGGCCGCGCGCATCGCGCCCCGGCTCGTGGAGTGCGGCGTCGGCTTCTTCGAGGAGCCCTGCCCGCGAGACGATCGTGTCGGGCTCGCGCGATTGGTGGCCGGCTCGCCCGTGCCGATCGCGTACGGGGAGCACGTCTTCGGTCTGGCCGGTTTTCTCGAGCTCGCCGAGGAGCGGCTCGCCGACATCTGGCAGCCGGACGCGGCGATCTGCGGTGGGATGTCGGAGCTTCGCCGGATCGCCGCGCTCGCCGCGGCGCGGGGCATGCGCCTCAGCCCGCACTCGGCCGGCACTCCGATCGGTCTCGCCGCCAACCTGCACGCCGCATCGGGCGCGCCGGCGCTCGCGTGGCTCGAGATGAGCGCGCGCATCGATGAGTTCGCTCCCGCGTTCATCGGCGGCGCTAGCGTATCGACAGGGATGATCGTCGACGGAACGCTCCGTCCACCGGCCGGACCCGGCATCGGCATCGAGCCGAGCCCCGACCTTGCGGAGCGTTACCCGTACCGCGTGCCGCCGCCGGTCCGGAACGCACCCGCCCTGTACCAGGGATCGATCTGATGGTGAAGACGGATCCTCGCTGGATCGAGGCGGGACCGCGCCCGATGCTCATCGGCGGTAAGTGGCGCACCGCTGAGGGCGGCAGATCGTTCAAGGTGATCAGTCCGTTCACGAACGAGCCGCTGACGTCCATCTCCGAATCGTCGGCGTCGGACGTCGACACGGCGGTGCGGGCCGCGCGGGCGGCGTTCGATTCCGGGCCGTGGCCGCGCATGTCGCCCAACCAGCGGGCCGACATCCTTGCGAAAGTCGGGCGCCTGATAGAGCGCGAGCGGGATCGGCTCGCGTACATCGAGGCGGCGGACATGGGCAAACCGATCTCGGGCGGGTACGCACACCTGCAGCAGGGCATCTTCGCGTGGGACTACTTCGCCGGAAAGGCGCGCGATCAAGCCGAGGAGGTCGTGCGCGTCGCCGCGGGAAGCCATTTCAACTATCGCATGCACGAGCCGGTCGGCGTTGTCGCCGAGATCATCCCCTGGAACGGTCCGGCCGTCTCGGCGAGCCAGAAGCTCTCGGCGATCCTCTGCACCGGCAACACTGTCGTGCTCAAGCCGTCGGTGGAGTCGTCGCTCAGCGTGCTCGTTCTCGGCGAGCTGCTGATGGAGGCCGGGATCCCCGAGGGCGTCGTGAACATCGTGTGCGGACCCGGCGCCACGGTCGGCGATGCGCTCCTTCGCCACGAGGGCGTGAATATGGTTTCCCTCACCGGCAGCGTCGAGACGGGACGTCACGTCATGGAGCTCGCGGCCGCGGGTCTCAAGCGCGTGGCGCTCGAGCTCGGCGGGAAGAACCCGAACATCGTGTTCGGCGACGCGGACCTCGACGCGGCGGCGATGTGGGCGGGCATCGCGGCGTTCAGCAACGCGGGCCAGGTCTGCGTGTCCGGTTCGCGCCTTCTGATCGATGAGAAGGTCCACGACGACCTGCTCAAGAAGGTCGTCGAGCAGGCGCGGGCGCTCAAGATGGGCGATCCGATCGACGAGAGCACTCAGCTCGGTCCGCTCGTGTCGCGCAAGCAGCGCGACCGCGTCCTCGAGTACGTGCGCATCGGCGTCGCCGAGGGCGCCCGCCTTGTCTACGGGGGTGACGCGCCGACGGAGCCGGCGCTCTCTCGTGGGAATTTCGTCCGACCGGCCATCTTCGACGGCGTAAAGCCGGAGATGCGCATCGCGCGCGAGGAGATCTTCGGACCGGTGCTATCGGTGATGCGCTTCCACGACGAGAACGATGCGCTCGCCCTCGCGAACGGCGTCGAGTTCGGTCTGGCTGGCGCCGTGTGGACGAGCGACATCCAGCGAGCGCTACGCGTCGCCGGTCGCATCGACGCCGGGCAGATCTACGTGAACGGCTACTACAGCCCGGCGATGTCCGAATCCCCAGCGGTCGGCCACAAGCAGAGCGGCGTCGGCGAGGCGGGCTACCTCAAGTACACGGTCCCGAAGACCGTGTTCGTTCGTCTGCAGTCCTGAGATCCGCTGAGGACGCTCGGGATTCGTGATTGGCTTGCATGGTCGTGTGAGATTGGCCGCCTGATTTTCCAGGGATCGGAGATGGACGCGGGATCGACCCGCGATGAAGTTTTGCAAGCTTCTCGCAAATTTTCGGATCGACACGCGACTTCATTAGCAATATCGCAAATTCCGCGGCTGATCTACGGATAGCCGACCGTGACAGACATCTCACCGCACCGAATTCCTGATTTTCCGAACAAACTCACGAGCCCCTCCTCGAATAAGTCAGGGAGTCAGACGACCTACAAAGTCAGGGCTGGAGGAGGAGTGGCGCGATCGAGGGGCCGCCGAGGTAACCAAGCATGAGACTCATCATTAAGCCGCCCCGATCAAAACACTCGATGCGGCAAGGCTTCGGTGTCGTCCTGGGCGGGAGACCTCGTCGCTTGCGGCGCTCAGGCGGATCGATGTGAGCAAGAGCACTGGCGAGCTGAAGCGGGAGCTTGCGCCGGTGGGCGCGACGCTCTTCACCGCGGGAATGATCGTGGGTACCGGGATTTTTGCGGCGTTCGGCGCTGCGACGAACGCTGCGGGAACTGGGATCCTCCTCGCGATCGTCCTCGGCGGCACGGTCGCGCTCGCGACCGGCATCAGCGCGGCGCAGCTCGGAGTGAACTTCCCGGAAGAAGGAGGCGCCTTCACCTGGGCCCGCGCCTTCGATCACGACACGATCGGTTTCATCGCCGGCTGCGGCTACCTCGGCAAAGCCCTCGTCTCGATGAGCGTGGTCGCACTCGCGCTCACGACCTACCTCGGCCAGGTCATCGCGGGTCTGCCGGTGCACGTCGTCGCTTCAATCGCCGTGCTCGCGATCACCGGCCTCAACGTCTTCGGCATCGAGCTGACCTCGAAGCTGGTAATCGGTCTGCTCGCCGTCCTCGTCGTCCTGCTCGCGATCTACGCGGGTAGCGCGGCACAGGCGGTCGATCTGGCACAGCTCGGCCCGCTCCTCGGCGACAAGGGAGTGCTCGGCGTACTTGCCGGAGCGGCGATCTTCTTCTGGTCCTGGGACGGGTTCATGCGCACCGCGATCATGGCCAGCGAGATCAAAGATCCGCGGCGCACGATCCCGCTCAGCATCGTCGGCGGGGTCGCAATCGCCGCCGCGGTCTTCCTGCCGGTCGCGGCGATCACTCTCGGCGTCCTCGGCGCAGACGAGCTGGGTCGCGACGACACGCCGCTGCTCTCCGCGGCCAGGAGGGCGGCGGACTGGCTCTTCTGGCCGGTCCTCGCGGCCGCGATTGTCGCGGCGCTCGGGGACATGCTGGGCATCCTGTTAACGGCCTCGCGCGTTGCCCTTGCGATGGCGAAGGTTCACGAGCTACCCCGAGCCCTTGCCGCGATGCACGAGCGGTTCCGGACGCCGCACCGTTCGGTGGCTGCGCTCGGCATCGTGAGCGCGGCGCTGGTGCTGTTGTTCGACCTGCGTTCGCTCATCGCGGTAGCGAGCGCGTTCATGTTGCTTTGGTACCTCGTCACTCACTTCGCCGCGCTCCAGCTGCCAAAAAGCAAGCGCATCGCCTCACCGGTCTTCTCGTGGTACGGGATCCTCGTGTGTGTTGGTCTCATCGCGTCGCTGCCGGCCGCCGCGCTGCTTGCCGCAGCAGTAGCGCTCGTCGCGCTTACGGGAGCGCG
>DASWCR010000125.1:0-6710 GCA_036389995.1 Candidatus Limnocylindria bacterium
GGCAGCATCGCCCTCAACTCGATGGTCGGCGGGCTGAACCCGTCGGCGGTCGATGTCGCGCTCAAGATGGGCGCGCGCGTCGTGTGGTTCCCGACCATCTCGTCGCGTCACCACCAGGAGCACCAGCGGGCGCACCCCGGCCTGAAGTTCCCGAAGCCCTCAGTGCCGCTGCGGAAGCCAGATGTGGTCGACATCCTGACGGAGTCCGGCGACCTGCGGCCTGAGGTGCCCGCGATCCTTCAGCAGATCGCCGAGGCGGGCGCGGTAGTCGCCGCCGGCCACATGGCGCCGGATCGCATCCAGATACTGCTCGACGCGGCGCGCAAGGCCGGCGTCACGCGGATCATCGTCAATCACCCCGAGTACGTCATAGAGGCGAGCCGCGACCAGGTCGCGAAGTTCGCGGACAGCGGGGCGATCATCGAGCACGAGTGCTGCATGTACGACGACGACTCGGAATTCCACCACTGGAACGTCGAGACGCTGAAGGGGTGGATCGACCTTGTCGGACCCGAGCGCACGAGCATCGGCAGCGATCTCGGTCAGGTCGACAACCCGTCGCCGATGGATTCGTTCAAGAAGATGCTCGGGCAACTGCACGACTGCGGTATGAGCGAGGGTGACCTGCGCAAGATGGTGCGCGACAACCCGGCGCGGCTCCTCGGTCTGAACTGACGCCCGGGGTCTCGATGCCCGCCGCGCCGACGCCCGCGTCCCGCCTCCGGGAGCGCCTCCGGACCGGCGCGCCGATCGTCGGCACGTTCGTGAAGCTCGCCGCACTCGAGACCATCGACATCGCATCCTCGGCGGGACTCGATCTCGTGATCGTCGACGGGGAGCACGCGCAGCTCGATCAGTCCGAATGTCTCGCGCTAGTGCGGCACGCGGCCGCGCTCGGGCTTCCCGCGATCGTGAGGATCCCGGCGGTCGACGCCGGATACGTCAATCGGCTCCTCGAGGCGGGAGCGGCGGGCATACAGCTCAGCTCGCTGCGCCTGCGCGGCCAGCGCGACGCTCTGATCGCCGCCTCGCGTTACCCGCCCGAGGGCACGCGAAGCGTCAGCCTGGCGCACCCGGCGGCGGATTACGGCGCGGTGCCCCTCGGCGCGTATCTCGAGAGGAGCAGGGACGGCCCGCTGCTGATCGGCCAGATCGAGACGGCGACGACGCTCGATCCGCTCGACGATCTGCTGCCGGGGCTGGACGTCGCTTTCATCGGCACGACCGATCTGAGCGTCGATCTCGGCCGACCGGGCATGCTCGACGACGAGCGGGTCCGCGCGCGCGTGACGGAGATCGCCGCCGCCGCTCAGCGCGCATCGGTGGCGCTCGGCGCATGGGTCGCGAGCGCCGAGGCCCTCGCTGCGCTGTCCGGTTTACGGCCCCGCTACGTCATCGTCGGCTCGGACCTGCAGCTCCTCCGCGCGGGCATCGCGAGCACCCTCGCCGCGACTCGTCGCGCCCTTGCGTGATCGACGCATGACGTTCGACGCGGCCGTGCTCGTCGTGCTACACCACTGACCGACATGCGAGAACACATCTCTCCAGGCGGGACGCGCGAGCTGAACGGGTCGGAGTCCGCGATACAGTCGGTCGCGCGGGCCGCCCACATCCTCGGCTTCTTCACCGTCGGCCGTCCGCGCCGCTCGCTTTCCGAGATCACCGCTCGGCTCGGAGTGAGCCGCGCGACCGCCCATCGCTACACCGTGGCGCTGCGCCAGGCGAACCTCCTGCGCTTCGATCCGGCGACGAGCGAATACACCCTCGGACCCCAGGTGCTCACGCTCGCGGGCGCCGCCGGAGCCGGGCTGCCGGTCGTCGCGATCGCCGGGCCGCACATGGAAGCGCTCGTCCACAAGGTGAACGAGACCGTCGTGCTCAGCGTCTGGGACGGCGAGGCGCCCGTCGTGGTCCGCGCGGACGACAACCCCGATCGGCTCGTGCGCATCAGCATCCACACCGGCTCGCGGCTCACCCTCTTCCGTTCGAGCCAGGGCCGGATCTTCTGTGCCTTCCTGCCCGAAGGTGAGGTGAGCGGTCTGCGCCGTGCTCTCCGCCGGGATCCCGCGCTTGCCGCCGAGCTGCAGCGGATCCGGCGTACCCGGATCGCGGTGGCCTCGGATGTCGAGCCGGGGATCCGCGCTATCGCGTCGCCCGTGTTCCAGGGCGATCGTGTGATGGCCACGGTCGCGATCGTCGGCACGTCGGCGTCCGTCCCCGAATCGCGCACATCGCCGATGGCGCGCGCTCTTCTGGCCACGGCGGCCCAGCTCTCGCGCGAGTTCGGCACGGTGCACGAGCTGGATCGCGCCGAGCTCGTTGGACGGCGCCCGGCGTGAAGCAGGCGACTGAAAAGCAGCGGGATTACTGCGGCGTGCGCGGAGCGCACACGACATGCAGATGAGCGCTGCAACGCTGCGCGATTATGAAGGCCTATTCGATCGGTGGGAGCAGCTCTACAGGCGCGCGCACCACGGGAAGCTCCACATCCGGGGAAGTGAAGTGCCCGTGGTCGACAGTCGTCAGGGCACGAGCCAGTTTTACATCATGCCCCAGTTCGAGGAGCTCTCGCTCACCCAATGGGTCATCTTCGTGCGCGATCACACCGGCGTGCCGAGCGGCCGGCACCAGCATCAAGGCGGCATCACGATCTTCGGCGTCGAGGGTGACGGCTACAGCATCGTGAACGGCCATCGCTTCGACTGGAGCGCGGAGGACGCGGTGCTGCTGCCCATCGTCCCGGGCGGTCTCGACCATCAGCACTTCCGCGCCCGCGACGATCGTCCCTCGAAGTTCATGGGGATCATCTACGAGCCCCTCGTCGTCGCGCTCGGCGCCGAGATGGTCCAGCTCGAGCCGCAGACGCGCTCGTCGGAATGGGCTCCCGCGAAGATCGGGAAGGCCCACGGCAACGGCGTCGCGGCCGCGCCCGCGGCGCCGACGCTCGCGGGCCTCCTGGAGCTGCGCGAGCGCCAGCGTGAGGCGCTGCACCCACCCGCCCTGATCCGCCGCGCCGACCTCGCTCCGGATCGCACGGGGTTCGGAGAGCTCCGCTGGTACGTCCACCCGGCCGCCCCTGGCTTCGCCGGCACCGCTCCAATGCTGATCTTCACGCAGCGCCTCGATCCGGGACAGAGCACCGACCTGCTCGCGAGCCCGGGAAATGGCCTCATGTACGTCCTTGCGGGAGCGCCCACGATCGACGTCGACGGCGAGCCGTTCGCTACCGTCCGCGGGGACATCGTGTGCCTGCCGCCGCGCCGCAACGGCATTACCGTCGGCGTGCGCGCGGGCCGCGAGGAGACCCGCATCGTGATCGCGCTCGCGAATCTCTCGGGCCTCGTCGGCGTCGCGATGGGGGCGGAGCTGGCCCTACGGCCGCGCGGCTGACCATCCGCAACTCACGATGCGAGAGCCCGTATCGTATGACGAGATAGCGGGTCAGGGAGGGCGGCGACGATGACGCAGACAACCGCGGCGCCGCGGATGAACCTCGTGGGTCGTCGGAGTCCCTACATCTTCGAGGACTGGAACGCGCGCATTTTCCGCGTGAACCGCGAGGTCTTCCGCTCCGATGAGATCTTCGCGCGCGAACGACGGCTCTGGGATCGCCTGTGGCTCTACCTGGGTCACGAGACCGAGGTCCCGAAGCCGGGTGACTTCAAGATACGCACGCTCGCCGGGCGGCCGCTCATCTTCACCCGCGACTCGAATGGTCAGGTCCGCGCGTACCTGAACGCGTGCCCGCACCGCGGCACGATCCTCTGCCGTGAGACCGAGGGGAACGCGAAGACCTATCAATGCTTCTACCACGCGTGGACGTTCGCGAACACGGGCGAGCTCGTGGGCATCCCGGATCCGGGGGCCTATCCGCCGGAGCGGGGCTTCGCCGCGACCATGGGGCTGCGCGGGCTGCCGCGCGTCGAGAACCATCGCGGCTTCGTCTTCGTGTCGTTCGCCCTCGACGGGCCGAGCCTGCGCGAGCATCTCGGTGACGCGCGCGAGTACCTCGATTTCATGGCCGACCATTCGGAGCGGGGACTCGAGGTCATCCCGGGCACGCATCTCTATTCGATCCGCGGCAACTGGAAGCTCGCGGTCGAGAACGCGATGGACGGCTACCACTTCTCGCCCACGCACGTCACGTTCGTCGAATACCTCAAGACGACGGGCTATGCGACCTCGGACGAGGGCGGCCGCGCGATCACCCTTGAGAACGGCCACAGCGTGCTGGTCTTCAGCGGCCACGGCGGTCGGGTCGGGATGCAGTGGGAGCCGAGGTTCGGCGAGGCGGAACGCCTGCGCGTCGAGGAGAACGTCCGGGAGCTCACCAGGCGCGTGGGTCAGGAGCGCGCCGCGCGTGTGAGCAGCACCAGCCGGATCCTCTTCATCTTCCCGAACCTGCTTCTCTTCGACATCGAGGGACTCGCGGCGCGGCAGCTCGAGCCGATACGGCCTGACTTTACGGAGGTGCGCGCGTGGGAGCTCGCGCCGGCCGGCGAGTCCGCGGAGGCACGCGAGCTGCGCATCCGGATCCTCGGCAGCTTCATCGGTCCGGGCGGTCTCGCAACGCCCGATGACGTCGAGGCGTACGAATGCGTCCAGCGCGGTGTGGTGGCGACGGCTGGGGACCCGCGTCCCGAGGTCGACTGGAGCGACATCTCGCGCGGCATGGAGCGTGAATCACGCGGCGAGCCGGCGCGAAACGTTGATGAGGCGGGCATCCGCGGGTTCTGGCGCCACTGGGACGATCTCGTCACCGGAACGAAGGCGTGATCGAGACGATCACGCGTCAGCAGGTGGAGGACTTCCTCTTCCAGGAAGCCGCGCTGCTCGACGAGTGGCGTCTCGACGAATGGCTCGCGCTCTTCGAGACGAGCGCGACCTACGAAGTGCCCACGACGGATCGGCCGAACGAGGATCCGCACCGCTCCCAGTACTACGTGTGGGACGACTACGAACTTCTCAGCGCGCGCGTGAAGCGCTTGAAGAGCAAACATGCCCATGCTGAGAATCCGCATTCCCGCACGAGGCGGCTCGTGACGAACGTCCGCCTCGGCGAGAGGTCGGATTCATCGCTCGAGGTCCGCGCCGCGTTCCTGATCTACAAGATCCGCGACGGGAACGTCGACCAGTTCGTCGGACGCTACGAGCACACGCTTACCGCAAACGGCGCGGGCCTCAAATTCCGCAAGCGCCGCGCGGTGCTCGAGCTCGAGGTCCTGCGGCCGGGTGGCCGCCTGAGCTTCATCCTGTGACCATCAGCAAAACGAGAAGCGGGAGGTTCGCGACATGGACGTGAAGGGGCCCTATGGGTTCGAGTACGCGCGCATCGCGGTGCCGGATCTCGAGGCGACGAAGGGGTGGTACGAGAAGTACGTCGGTGTCGATTTCGCCGGGAAGACGGACGGGCACACGTATCTGCGCGCCGGCCTTCCGCACCACGCGCTCGATCTGGTGGAGGACCGCTCGCTGAAGAAGCACGAGGTGCGCGCCTTCGGCTTCAGCGTGGAGTCCGAGGGGGTCCTCGAGGCCCTCAAGAAGCGGGTCAAGGATTCGGGCGCGCCGGTAAAGGAGCTCGACGAGGCGCAAAAGGCCTGGTGCGCCGGCGGCTTCGCGACGCAGGACCCCGCGGGCAACACGCTCGAGTTCTTCACCGACTACCAGGAGTGGGCCGAGATGCCGTCGCTCTTCTACACGCCGGCCTACATCGTCCATCCGTTCATCGGCACGCCGAAGTTCGACGAGACGCTGAAGTTCTACATCGACGTCCTCGGCTTCAAGCCATCCGATTACATCGCGAACGTCACCGCGTTCCTGCGAAGCGAGAACCGCCTCCATCACTCGTTCGCCATGCGGCGCTCGAAGGAGAAGGAGGTCGCCCATATCTGCTTCGCCATGAAGAGCCTCGATGACGTCATGCGCGGCCGCGCGCTCGCGGTCTACGACAAAATCAAGATCGCCGCCGACATGGCGAACCACTCCGCGTCCAAGTCGATCGCCTTCTACATCGAGGACGACAAGCACGGGCCGCGGATCGAGCTCTGCGACGGACACCGCCGCCTCACCGAGGAGGAGCACGCCACCGCGAAGCCGCGACGGATGTCGGTCGACCCGCGGAACATCGACATCTGGCGTCCCGCCGCCGACGACTGGCACGACCTCTAGCCGGTGAGCCCGGTGCGTAAGACGCTCACGGTCAACGGCCGGGCCGCGGAGATCGACATCGAACCAGGCGACTCGCTGCTCGACGTGCTGCGCGAGCGACTGCGTCTGGTGGGGGCGAAGGAGGCATGCGGCCGCGGCGAGTGCGGCGCGTGCACGGTCCTCGTCGACGGCACGCCGGTCATGTCCTGCGTGACGCTTGCCGCGCTGGTACGCGGCGAGGTGACGACGATCGAAGGGCTCGCCGGCGAGACGCGGGATCTACGCGAGGCGTTCGCCGACGCGGGCGCATTCCAGTGCGGCTACTGCACGCCTGGTCAGATCGTCCGCGCGACCGCCCTCCTCCGCCAGGGAACGCCGGCCGGAGAGCAGGCCGTGCGTTTCGAGATGTCCGGCAACATCTGCCGCTGCACCGGATACACGCAGATCGTCGATGCGGTCCTGAGCACGGCCCGACGCCGAGCGGTACGCCGGCAGAGCGATCTGACGGTCATGAGCGCGGGGGACTCGGGCTGATCGGCGGAGCGCATCGGTTCCCTTTCTGA
>DASWCR010000126.1:0-6735 GCA_036389995.1 Candidatus Limnocylindria bacterium
CGCGCGGGCCGGCAAGGGGCCGACGTTCATCGTCGCCGACTCGTACCGCCACGAGGGGCACTACTACGGAGATCCGCGCAAATACCAGACGAAGGACGAGATCGAGGGCTGGCGCAAACAGTTCGATCCGATCGCCGACGCGCGCGCGTGGATCGTCGCGGACAAGCTCGCCACTCCGGCTGACCTCGACGCGATCGACGGCGAGATCGCGGCGGAGATCGATCGCTCGGTGGCATGGGCCGATCAGGGACCGCTCGCGTCGCCGATCAAATTGCCCGAGGACGTGTATGCAAGCGACTGAGGCCCGCGCTCCCGCCGCGACACGCGAGATGTTCTACAACGAGGCGCTCGGCGACGCGCTCCGACTGGAGATGGAGCGGGACGAGCGGGTCATCGTGATCGGCGAGGACATCGCCGAGCACGGTGGCGCGTTCCAGGTCACCGCCGGCCTTCTCGACAAATTCGGACCGACGCGAATCCGGCAGACGCCGATCAGCGAGATCGGAATCGTTGGCGCGGCCGTCGGCGCCGCGCTCACCGGGCTCCGTCCGGTCGTGGAGCTCATGTACGTCGACTTTGCCGGGCTCGCGATGGACCAGATCGTTAACCAGGCCGCGCAGAACCGCTTCATGTTCGGCGGCCAGGCCCGCGTCCCGATGGTGCTCCGGACTCAGGGGGGCTCGGGCCGGGGGAACGCGGCCCAGCACTCGAAATCGCTCGAGGCGTGGTTCGCGCACATCGCCGGCCTCAAGCTGGTCATGCCGTCAACTCCGGCCGACGCGAAAGGTCTACTCACCGCGGCGATCCGCGACAACAATCCGGTCATCTTCCTCGAGCACAAGCTCCTCTACCGGACAAAGGGGCAGGTGCCGGAGGGCGAGCATCTCGTGCCGCTTGGGAAGGCCGACGTCAAGCGAGAGGGAACGGACCTCACGATCGTCACCTGGTCACGCGAAGTGCTCTTCTCGCTCGATGCCGCGGCGAAGCTCGCCGAGGACGGGATCGCCGCAGAGGTGGTCGACGTGCGTACCCTCGTGCCACTCGACCGTGAGACGGTCCTCGGCTCGGTGCGGAAGACGCATCGTCTTCTGGTCGTACACGAAGCCATCAAGCGCGGTGGGTACGGCGCCGAGATCGCGGCGATGGTCGCCGAGGAGGTGTTCGACGACCTCGACGCGCCGCCGAGGCGTCTGGCCGGGCTCGAGACTCCCATCCCGTACGCGCAGCACCTCGAAACGACCGTCGTCCCTCAGGTCGATGACATCGTTCGCGTCGCGAAGGAGCTCGTCGCCTGAGCGTCACGCGCATCATCCTGCCGAAGCTCGGGCTCACGATGGACGAGGGCCGCATCGTCGCCTGGCACAAGCGCGAGGGCGACGCCGTCGCCGCCGGCGACATCCTCTTCGAGGTCGAGACCGACAAAGCGACCATGGAAGTCGAGTCCCCGACCGCCGGGACCCTCCGCAAGATCCTCTACCCCGCCGACGCCACAGCTCCTGTGGCCACGGTCATCGCGCTCATCACGGAGACGGCGGACGAGCCTCTGTCCGCCGAGGAACCGGGAGGGGCTGGACTTCCGAAACCCTCTCTACCCGGCGGAGCCCAGGCCCCCATGGGCCCAGGCCCCACCGCCGGGCGGGGGCCCTCGGAAGTCCAGCCCCTCTATGCCTCTGCGGACGGCGACCGAGTCCGCTCGTCGCCGGCCGCGCGCAAACGGGCACAGGAGCTCGGCGTCGACATCGGAAGCGTCACGGGCAGTGGTCCCGGCGGTCGGGTGACGCTGGAGGATGTTGATGCTGCGGCCGAACTCTCAAAGTCGTCGCCCACAACTTTGTCAAAGGAAAAGAGAGAACCGCTTTCGCGGATGCGCAGAGCCATCGCGGAGCGCATGACCAAGAGCGTCCGCGAACAGCCGCAGTTTTCAATCTCGCGCGATGTCGACATGACCTCGGCCAACGAAGAGCGCAAGGCAGCCGGCGCGTCGTACACCGACGTCATCGTCGCGGCCGCGGCGAAGACGCTTCGCGACCATCCGCGGCTTCGGGCGCGCATCGAGGACGGCGAGCTGGTGACGAGCGATGCGACGAACATCGGCGTCGCGATCGCGCTCGAGGACGGGCTGCTCGTCGCCGTCCTCCGCGACGCCGACCGAAAAAACCTCCGCGAGCTCGCTGCGGAGCGCGAGCGGCTCGAGGAGCATGCACACGCGGGCAAACTCGCCGAGCACGAGCTCACTGGGTCCGTCCTCACCGTGTCGAACCTCGGGACCATGGGCATCGATCGGTTCGTCGCGATCGTGAATCCACCGGAGGCCGCGATCCTCGCCGTGGGTCGGGTGGCCGATCGCGTGGTCGCGAAGGATGGCGTCCCCGCGGTGCGTCCGATCGCGTCGTTGACGCTTTCGGTCGACCATCGCGTCGCGGACGGCGCGACCGCCGCGCGCTACCTGGCAGCGGTCGCGGAGCGCCTAGAGCGCGCCGACCTATGACGACGGAAACAGCGAATCGCGTTCAGCTTGCCGCCGGCCATTGGAAGCCGCGATTCGTCGCGAACGGGATCGATGCCAACGAGTTCGATCGGGTCCTTACTGCGACGACGGAATGGCGCGACTGGGCGCCGAACTGGAAGCGGGTCGGCAACGAGCATCGCACGATCGCCGACGACGCGGAACGCTCGGGCCACCTTGTCACGGCGACCGAGGCGTATCAAAGGGCCGCTTGGTGCTACCACTTGGGCAAGTTCCTCTGGTTCGAGGACCGTAGCCTGCACGACGAGCTTCGCGAGCGAACGGTGACGACGTACGCGAAAGCGATGCCACGCCTCGACCCTCCCGGTCGGCGGATCGAAGCCCCCTTCGAGGGCGCCGCCATCCCCGGAATACTCCGCGCGCCGCGGGGCGCGTTGCATCCTCCACTCGTCATCCTCGTCCCTGGGCTCGACTCGGTGAAGGAAGAGCTCTACGCGATGGAGAACGACTTCTTACGTCGCGGGGTGGCGACGCTCACCGTCGACGGCCCCGGCCAGGGCGAGAACGCGCCGCGCTTCCCGATCCGTCCGGATTGGTCGACCGTCATCACGCCGCTCCTCGACCATCTCATCAAGTCGGAGCGCGAACTCGACCTCGGGCGCGTCGGACTCATGGGCATCAGCATGGGCGGCATCTACGGGCCGCGAGCGGCCGCGAGAGAGAAACGCCTGCGCGCGATCGTCGCGCTCGCGGGCCCGTACGACCTTTCCGAATGCTGGTCCGCTTTGAACCCGCTGACGAAGGGTGGCTACGTCTTCTATACGCAGTCGCGCGACGAGGCGGAAGCCTTCGAGCGATCGAAGGCCCTCACGCTCCGCGGCGTGTTGAAAGACGTGAGGTGCCCGCTCCTCGTGATTCACGGTGGCAAGGATCGGCTCTTCCCGCCCGAGCAGGCCGAGCGGATCGTGCGCGAGGCGCCGAACGCGACGCTGCTCCTCTATCCCGAGGGGAACCACGTCTGCAACAACATTCCGTACAAATACCGCCCCGCGATGGCGGACTGGATGGCGGAGCAACTAGACGCCGCGCATTAGGACGCGACCGGGCCGAGCCCCGGTGTGCTCGCCCCGACGCAGCACCTGCTCGCCGTTGACGAACACGTCGACCACGCCGGTGGCGTAGCGGTGCGGGTCGGCGTAGCTCGCGTGGTCGGCGATCTTCTCCGCATCGAACGCGACGACGTCAGCGAAATATCCGCGCGCGATGCGGCCGCGCCGGTCAAGACGCAGGTTCTGCGCGGGAAAGCTTGTGAGCCGACGAATCGCTTCCTCGAGCGGCACGAGCCCCTCGTCGCGGACGTAGTGCCCGAGCAGTCGCGCGAACGTGCCGTACGCGCGCGGGTGCGGGTTCGACCGCAGGAACACGCCCTCGGGTGCGGGCGCGGCCTCGTCTGAGCCGAAGCTCATCCACTCGATCGCGACTTCGCGGCGCAGGTTGTCCTCGGACGCGATGAAGTAGCACGCGCCGACGCGGCTCTCGTCCTCGACGACGAGGTCCATCGCGGTCTCGTCAGGCGATCTGTCCCGCATCCGCGCGACCTCCATCAGGGTCCTTCCGGTCAGCGGCTTGAGCGCATCGTTCTTGAAGGACACGAGGAGAACGCCATCGGGTCCGCCGGCGGCGAGGTACAGGTTCTCCCAGTCTTTCCCGGGCACGCGCATCTCGCGCGCCACGCGCTCGCGGACCGCGGGATCGCGCAGGCGCGTAAGCCACGCGCGGAAGCCGCCCTCCTGGACCCACGGCGGCATGCACGCGTTGAGGCCGGTCGCGCCCGCGGCGTATGGGTACATGTCCGCGGTGACATCGAGTCCCCCGGCCCGTGCCTTCTCGACGCGTTCGATCACGGCCGGGAGCTTCGACCAGTTCGCCTTGCCGGCCTGCTTCAGGTGGTAGATCTCGCCTCGCACCCCAGCCCGGCGTGCGATCTCGATGAGCTCGTCGACCGCCTCGAGGAGACGATCTCCTTCGTTACGGAGATGCGAGATGTACGTTCCGCCCGTCGCCTCGGCCAGCGCCGCGAGCTCGTCGGTCGAAGCGAACGTGCCCGGTGTGTAGATGAGCGCGGACCCGAGACCGAGCGCGCCCTCCGCCGCGGCGTCGCGCGCGAGGCGGCGCATGCGCTCGAGCTGATCCGGTGTCGCCGGCTCGTCGTCGTAACCGACTTCATGCACCCGAAGGGTGGTCGCCCCGACGAACGACGCGACGTTGACTGAAACGCCAAGCCGCACCAGGTGATCGAGCCCCTGTCGGAGGGTGGTCCACGGAATGTCGTACCTGATATCCGCCTGGCGTTCGATCTGGTCGCGGCGCATCGCGTCGGTCAGCGGACCCATCGACGATCCCTCGCCGAACACCTCGAGCGTCACTCCCTGGCGCACATCGCTCTGCGCGCGCCCGTCGGCGATGAGCGACGGGATCGCCCACGAGAGCATGTTGATGAACCCGGGCGCGACCGCGAGACCCGTCACGTCGATCTCGCGGTGGCCTCTATCTCCGATCGCCGGCATGACCGCGGCGATCAAATCGCCATCAATCGCGACATCGGCCGCGTACGGTGGACCGCCCTCGCCGTCATAAACGGTGCCCCCGCGGATGACGACGTCGTGCATCGGGCGGCCATACTACGGGGGTGATGACGCGGACGGTCGCGCGGGTCGAGGAACGACCCTGGCTTTTCCTGGGCCTTGTCTTCTTCCTGACCTGCTTCTTCGGTTTTCTCGTGCAGGCCGCGGGCAGCGCTTGGCTCCGGTGGCACGACGACCCGATCGCGTCGACCTATCGCACGACGCTCTCGTACACCTCGGCTCTTATCGGCGATGCGATCCTCATCCCGCTCGTCAATGTGTTCATCGTCGGCCAGCTTCTCGCGTGGCGCCGCAAGCCCCGTATAGCGGAAGTCGCAGGGCCGCTCCTCGCGAGCGGGCTCATCACGATCTTTCTGCATCTGTATCAGGCGGCGAACGCCCTGCTCAACTGGACGATGATGCAGCCGTACCGCTGGACGGGGATCGGCTACGAGCACGCCGCGTTCATGTGGGCCGAGATCGGCCTCGTGCTCTTCTTCTGGGGTCAGGTCGCGATCGTCGCGAAAGAGAATCCCCGCGCGATCCTCTCGCATCGCATCCTGCTCGTCGCGCTCTGCGGGCTCGCGTTCCTCCGGCTCGTCTTCACCGACTACGGCTACCTCTAGCCGAGGTCGCCCCGACGGTGCGTCGCCGCCGGGGCGCCCCAGACCACCCTAGAGAACGACGCGACTGCTAGGGATCCCGATGCATGTTGATCTCGTAGGTCCCCGCGACGGCGGGACTCGTCTGCGCGAAAGTGCCCTGACCGTGTAGACCCTCGAGGTTCCCACTGGCGCTCACAACAGTGAACTGACCCGCGGATCCGCCGGTCCCCGATCCTTCGAACCGGAGCACGACCGTGCCCTTCATACCCTGGACGGTGCATGTGCAGGTGAGCGTTCCATGGAACTCGCTCGTCCCGTCCGCGTGGAGCACCTGCCGGAGCTCGTCCGTGAACGTTCCGGTGAGCGCCCCAGAGAGTGCACCTGTGGCGGTCGCCGTGATGATCGTGTTGGAGTCCGCGGTGCGCGCGCCGGTCGGGGTCATGCTCGTGAACACGAAGGTGCCGCTCCCACTCGATGGTTCCGTCGCGGCCGCGGGTTGTGCCAACAGTGCGACGGCCACGATGGCCGCCAGCCCAGCCTTTGCCAGAGGGCGCCCGAATCTCGATCCACTCATCGCTATTCCTCCCCATTGATCGAATGGACCGAGGGACAGTAGACCTCCCGTCAAGGGCCCTCGTCAGCCCTCGGGGTAGATCTTTCCTGGGTTCAGCAAACCCTTGGGGTCCATGACGTTCTTGATCCGCTTCATCACGTCGAGCGCGTCGCCGTGCTCAGCGCGCATGTAACGAGCGCGCACCGCGCCGGTGCCGTGCTCTCCGGTCACGGTGCCGCCGACCTCGATCGCGAGCTTGTGCAGCCGATCCGCGAGCTCGTCGGCGCGGCGGACCTCATCGGGATCGTCGGGGTTCACGAGGATCGCGGAGTGGACGTTCCCGTCGCCGAAGTGGCCGTAGAAGACGACCGCGATCCCGAGCTCCGCACCCATCTCGCGCGCGCGGCGCACCGTCTGCGGGATCTCCGAGAGTGGCACGGCCAGATCCTCGCCCGCGAAGATGCGGTGCTTCCCGGGATGCGCGAG
>DASWCR010000127.1:0-3561 GCA_036389995.1 Candidatus Limnocylindria bacterium
CTCCCGCCGAGCTTGTGCTGGGTCAGCGCGGACGTACCTCCGGTTCCGTCCAGCTCGACGTCGATGTCCGCATCGGTCCGGAGCGCGAGCTTTCCGCGGCCGCCGGTCGCCGTCGCCCACCCGGTGGGCAAGGCGCCCGCGAGCGAGTCGCGCAATTCAGGCAGGCGCGCTTTCTCCTGGGCGTCGCCGTTCTCGCCGATGAATAAGTGGACGCTGAGGAACGTCGCCGAGATCAGCGGCACGATCGTCGGGCCGGGACGCAGGCTGGCGATCACGCCGCAGGACGACGAAAAGATGAGCACGAGCGCGAACGCGGCGGCCTTCACGACCCGAAATTACTTCCCACCTCGCCGCGGGCGTGCATCAAACTGGTGGTGATGACTCGAGTCGCGATCCTGCGCTATCCCGGGACCTGGAGCGAGCGCGACTTCGCGCACGCGCTTTCGCTCGTCGAGGGCGTCGAGCCGGAAATCCAGTGGCACGAAGACGCGGACCTGCGCGGGTTCGACGCCGCGATCGTTCCCGGTGGCTTCAGCTATGGCGATTACCTCCGCGCCGGCGCGATCGCGAAGCTCTCGGCCGGGACGAAGGAGCTGCGCCGCTTCGCGGCCGAAGGCGGCGCCGTCCTCGGAAGCTGCAACGGCTTCCAGATCCTCTGCGAGGCCGGCCTCCTGCCGGGCGCGCTGATCCGGAACGCCGACCTCGCGTATCGCTCGGACTGGGTGCGCATCCGCACGGAGAGCGACGAGACGCCGTTCACGACCGGGCTTCGCGGCGCGGTCTTGCGCATGCCGATCGGCAACGGCGAGGGCTGCTGGGTGGCCGACCCCGAGACGCACGCGCGCGTCGAAGCGACGGGCCGGGTGATCTTCCGCTACGTCGATCAGCGTGGCGTGGTGACACCCGACGCGAATCCGAACGGATCACTCGCGAATATCGCCGGGGTAGCAAGCGACGACGGCAACGTCGTGGGCCTCATGCCGCACCCGGAGCGGTGCGTGGAAGCGCTCCTGGGGGGTACGGACGGGTATCGGATGCTGGCAAACCTCGCCGGAGCGCGCCACGGCACGGCTCCTGCCTTATATAGATAGGTATGGACCTCTTCGAGAGGCAGGCGCAGCTACAGAGCGTATTTCAGACCTCGCCCGTCGATGCCGCCTATCTCGCGGGCTCGACCGCCGGCCGCAAGATCGCCGGCACGTACAACGACCTGGACATCGCGCTTCTCCTTCTGAACGCTGTGAAGGCGAACGAGTTCTTCGACTACCAGGTGTACTTCGTGAGCGAGCTCTCGAAGGCACTCGAGACGAATGAGCTCGACATCGTGATCCTGAACCAGGCGTCGCTGCTGCAGCGTTGGCAGGTGATCCGTACCTGGGGACTCCTCTACCAGCGCGACCAGAAGCGACGGGTCGAGTACGAGGCCCGTGCCGCCATGGAGTACCTCGAGTTCAAGAAGTACGACGAGGTCCAGTCCAAGGCGCTGGCAGAGCGCACGCGCGGGGACCGGTTCGCGATCGATGTCGAATACGTGCGCGCTCGCATCGCGCGCCTTCGCGAGTACACCGCTCTTCTGAATGACCTCCGCCCCATCGAGCACGCGAAGTTCAAGGCCGATCCGAAGCTCTATGGCCTCGCGCAGTGGTATCTCCAGCAGGCCGTCGAGTTGCTCTTCGGCACCGCCGCATATCTGGTGATGGCCCTCGCGCTGCCCAAGCCGGAGGCCTATCACGACATCCTCGACGCCCTCGCTGGTCACGCGGTCATCGAGCGAGCGCTCGCGTACCGGCTCGAGCACCTCGCGAACCTGCGCAACCTGCTCGCCTATGACCGCGAGCAGACCGACATCGACGACGTGTACCAGCAGATCCAGACCCGTGTATCGGACCTGCTGGCGTTCGCCGATCAGGCGGAGAAATTCGTCGGTACCGGCGGGCTCTCCTAGCCGCTAAACTTCAAGGCGATGTCACGGCGCGGAGCGATCTCCCGAACGTGAGTGCGTCCCCGGCCTTGGGGACGACGAAAACGGCGCAGCCTAACCAGATTCCACACGACGTAGGCCTTACCGAATACGAGGCTGCCCTGGTGCGCGATCTCGTGGGCCGCGAGCCGAACGCGCTCGAGTGGGCGATGTTCGGCGCGATGTGGAGCGAGCACTGCGCCTACAAGCATTCGAAGAAGCTGCTGCGCACGCTGCCATCGCGCGGCCCGTCCGTCGCGGTCGGTCCGGGCGAGAACGCCGGCGCGGTCGACCTCGGCGGCGGGCTTCTCTGTGTCTTCAAGGTCGAGAGCCATAACCACCCATCCGCGATCGAGCCGTTCCAGGGCGCGGCGACGGGCGTCGGCGGGATCTTGCGGGACGTCTTCGCGATGGGAGCGCGCCCGACGGCCGTTCTGAACGCGCTCTTCTTCGGGGATCCGAGCGATCGCGCGGTCCGGCGCACGATTGCCGGGGTGACCGGCGGTATTTCGTTTTACGGGAACTGCGTCGGCATCCCCGACGTCGCCGGGCACATCTCGTTCGAGCCCTGCTACACGGAGAACCCGCTCGTGAACGCCATGTGCGTAGGGTTCGCCCGCGCCGAGGATCTGCGCAAGGCGAGCGGCGCGCGGCCGGGCAGCGCGGTGTACCTCGTGGGCAGCGACACCGGACGCGATGGGATCGCGGGCGCGTCCCTCCTCGCGTCGTTCGAGCTCGGCATCGGCTCCGATGAGAAGCGCCCGTCGGTCCAGGTGGGCAACCCGTTCGTCGAGAAGCTCCTGCTCGAAGCCACGCTTGAGCTCGTCCAAGCTGATGCGATCGAGGCCGTGCAGGATCTCGGCGCCGCAGGGCTCACCTGTGCGGTCAGCGAAGTCGCGGCAAAGAGCGGCGTCGGCATGCGCATCGATGTCGCGCTTGTTCCTCGCCGAGCGCGAGCGATGACGCCTTACGAGGTGATGCTGAGCGAGTCCCAGGAGCGAATGCTTGTGATCGCCAGGCCGGGACGCGAACGCGATGTCGAGCACATATTCGCGAAATGGGAATTGCACGGCAGCCGCATCGGCGAGGTGACAGCCGATGAAGTATTGGAGATACGCGATGGCAGGGAGGTAGTTGCATCGCTGCCGCCGCGATCGCTTGCGGACGACGCACCGGAGTACGACATCGCCGAGCTTGCGCAGTCGTATCACAGCGAATCGGACGAGGGGGCTGGCGCGCGCAGTGGGACCGGCGACCCTACGTGGTCGACGGAGGGACCCGCGAGCACGACAGCCCCCTCGGCCGATGCGCAACGGCACACGGCCAAGATCGGATTGGAGTTGCTCGATCTTCTGTCGTCCCCCGCGGTCGCGTCGCGACGGGTCATCTACCGCACGTATGACCAAATGGTTGGGACGGACACGGTGGTCGGACCCGGAGCTGATGCAGCGGTCATGCGCATCAAAGGTCGCGCTGATGGCATCGCGCTCGCGATCGATGCGCAGCCACGACTCGCGGCGATCGATCCATTCGTCGGCGCCGCGGCGGCGGTCGCGGAGGCGACGCGCAATCTCGTGTGCATGGGCGCGACGCCGCTCGCG
>DASWCR010000128.1:0-27013 GCA_036389995.1 Candidatus Limnocylindria bacterium
CCGATGAGGGATCGGACGTTGAAGAGACCAACGCCCGCGTCGTACTCCGGATCGGCCTGGGCGTCGACGATCGTGGTCGTCCGCCTGTCCATAAGGACGCGGCCGGTCAGGCTTCGGCGGTTGGCCTCGATCGGCTGATTACCCCAGTTGCGCTCCATGCTCTCTTGGTCGATGTCGCCGACGTTCGCGACCAGCCGCCAGCCATCGCTCTTGAGCTGCGCAATGGATCCGTTGTCCGCGGCGCACAGGCGGACCGCGTTCATGGCGACGCTCTCGAGGACGGTGGTGAGCTCACTCGGGCCTCGCCGCATGATGCCGAGGACCGCGGCGAGCGCCGCTTCGCGCGCCTTCGATTCCGAGAGCTCCCCCTCGAAGTCCGCCGGTCCGCCCAACTCTCGCCTCCCCAGTGCGGTCATCCTAGTGACCACGTTCCGAACCCGGAAGTGATAATCCCCGCGTGAGCGTCCATATCTCCCGGCATGTCGACGATGTTCTCGAGAACCTTTCCACGCGCAAGGACGTGACCATCCTCGCCGGTGGGACGGACCTGTTGGTGGAGATCAACTTTGGCCGGATCCGCCCGTCGAACATAGTCGCGATCGACCGGGTCGATGAGCTGAAGGACCACTCCCGCAACGGCCATGTGCGGATGGGCGCGCTCGTCACGTACACGCGGATGCTGGAGGCGGACGTCGGCTCACCCGCGTTGCAGGAGGCCGCGCGTACGATCGGCTCCCCGCAGATCCGCAACGCAGCGACCATCGGGGGAAACCTCGGAACGTGCTCGCCAGCGGGCGATACGTTGCCGGTGCTGGCCGCGCTCGAGGCGACCGTCGTGCTCAGATCGAAGGGCGGCGAGCGCCGCGTGGCCTTCGGCGATTTCATGACCGGCCCGAAGAAGTCCGTTCGACGTCCCGACGAGCTCATCGTCGCGGCCGAGTGGGAGGACGCCGGCGAGGCGCAGACGTACATGTTCGCCGCGACGCGGAACGCGATGGCCATCTCCATCTCTGGGCTTGCGCTCGTCGTGGATCGCGCGCGACGGCGCGTCGGCGTCGGCCTCGGTTCCTGCGGCCCGACGATCATTCGCGCGACCGACGCCGAGCGCTTCGCCGCCGGACTCTTTGATGAGACCGGTTGGGACCGGCCGGCTCGGCCGAGCGACGCCGCGGCGCGAGAGTTCGGCCGACTCGCCGCCGGCGCGGCGAAGCCGATCGACGATGTCCGCGGCACGGTCGCATATCGCCGTCACGTGCTCGCGGTGATGGGAACGCGCGCTCTCACGCGCGTCGCGGTCATCCCGTGAGGATCAAGCTCACCGTGAACGGTGACGAAAGGGAAGCCGAAGCGGCGGACCATGAGAGCCTGCTCACCGTCTTGCGCGAAAGCCTCGGCCTCGCCGGAAGCAAGAACGCGTGCGAGCAGGGCGAGTGCGGATCCTGCTCGGTCCTGATGGACGGCGAGCTCGTCTGCGCGTGTCTCGTGCTCGGCGCCGCAGCCGCGGGACGCAAAGTGCAGACCGTCGAGTCGCTGTCGGACGGCGACCGGCTGCATCCGATCCAGCGCGCGTTCGTCGACGCTGGCGCGGTGCAGTGCGGGTTCTGCACGCCTGGCCTCATCGTCGCGACCTACGCGCTCCTGAAGCGCAACCCCGAGCCGAGCGATCACGAAGTCCGCGAAGCGTTGTCCGGCAACATCTGCCGCTGCACCGGCTACGGGAAAATTCTTGAAGCTGTGGACCGCGCGTCGGCCGCGATTTACCGACGATGACCATCGCCCCCGTCCGACCGAAGATCCGCGGTGGTGTCGGCGAGTCGGTCGAGCGGCCCGACAGTGCGCCCAAGGTCAAGGGCGAATTCCAGTACGGCAGCGATCTCCGTCGCGAAGGGATGCTCTTCGGCGCGACGCTGCGCAGCCCGCACCCGCATGCGCGGATCGCCGGAATCGACACGGCCGCTGCGAAGAAGATGAGCGGCGTGAAGGCGATCATCACCGCGGCTGAGCTGCCCACACGCGAGCTCTTCGGACTCATGAAGCTCGACCAGCCCGTTCTCGCGAGCGGCAAGGTCCGCTACGTCGGCGAGCCGGTCGCGATCGTCGCGGCGGAGACCGCGGAAGAAGCGCGCCTCGCGGCGCGCGCGATCGCGGTGCGGTACGAACCGCTGTCACCGATTACGGATCCCGTCGGGGCACTGCAGCCGGATGCCGCGAAGCTCCATCAGAAGGGGAACGTGATCGAGGACGTGCTCGTCGAGCACGGCGATCCGGACGCGCGCGCTGACGTCGTCGTCGACGGCCAGTACGAGCTCGGCATGCAGGATCAAGCCGCGCTCGGACCGGAGGCGGGCCTAGCCATCCCGCGGCAGGACGGCGGTGTCGAGCTGCACATCGCGACGCAGTGGCTGCACGAGGATCTTCGTCAGATCGCGCCGTGCCTTGGTCTGCCTGAATCGAAGGTGCATCTCGTGCTCGCCGGCGTCGGCGGCGCATTCGGCGCGCGCGAGGACGTGACGCTCCAGATCCACACGTGTCTGCTCGCGCTCGCTACAAAACGTCCGGTGCGGATGACCTACGGACGTGAAGAGTCCTTCTACGGACATGTGCATCGCCACCCGGCAAAGCTCTGGTACACGCACGGCGCGACGAAGAAGGGCGAGCTCGTGTTCGTGCGGGCGACGATCGTCCTCGATGGCGGCGCGTACGCCTCATCGAGCCCCGCGGTCGTCGCGAACGCGGCGTGCTTCGGGGCCGGCCCGTATCGCGTTCCCAACGCGCGGATTCACGCGGTCGGCGCGTACACCAACAACCCGCCGACCGGCGCGATGCGAGGCTTCGGTGCGGTCCAGTCGTGCTTCGCGTATGAGGCGCAGATGGACAAGCTCGCCGCTGCGCTGGACATCGACCCAGTCGAGCTCCGCGAAAGAAATGCCCTCCGCAACGGCGATGCGATCATCACGAGCCAGCCGGTGGAAGGGAGCGCGCCCGTCGCCGAGGTCATCCGTCGCTGCGCGGACATCGCGATGCCCGACGGCGAAATACCCACTGAACCCATCGCGCTTCCGGGCGGGCTGGGCAACCTCACGCACGGCGAAGGGGTGCGACGCGGCGTCGGCTACGCCGCCGGAATGAAGAACGTTTGCTATTCGCACGGCTTCGACGATTTCTCGACGGCCCGCGTGCGGCTGACGCGCGACGTGCGCGGACCGATCGCGCACGTGCACACCGCAGCCGCGGAGGTGGGGCAGGGGATCGTGACCGTCTGCGCTCAGATCGCGCGCACCGAGCTCGGGGTCGAGCGGGTCGAGGTCGATCGGCCCGACACGACCATCGGCTCGGCCGGATCCTCATCCGCGTCGCGGCAGACATGGATGACCGGCGGCGCGGTGCTCGCCGCATGTCGCGAGGTCAAGGCCGAGCTTCTCGCCCGCGCGCGCACGGCGGGACGCTCGCCGGACGATCTCGGAGCCCTCCTGGAGGAGCCCATCGATCGGACGGTCACGCACCGGCATCGCGACACCGAGCCGCGCGACGCCAAGACGCAGAACCAGGGCCACGTTGCGTTCCTCTTCGCGGCTCACCGCGCCGTCGTCGACGTCGATGTGGACACCGGACTCGTGAAGGTCGTGCAGGTCGCGACGGCGCAGGATGTCGGGAAAGCGATCAACCCCGTCTCGGTCGTGGGCCAGATCGAAGGCGGCATCGCGCAGGGCCTCGGGCTCGCGGTGATGGAGGAGGTGCTTCTCCGCGACGGCCTCGTGCGCAACGCGTCGTTCACCGATTACCTGCTCCCGACCACGCTCGATATGCCGCCCGTCGTCGCGGTGCTCATCGAGCATCCGCACCCGGACGCGCCGTACGGCGCCAAAGGGGTAGGCGAGCCGCCGACGATATCGAGCACACCCGCGATCGTGGCCGCGATCCGCGCCGCGACGGGTAGGGAGCTCAACCGCGTGCCGGTGCGCCCCGACGACATCGTTTTCGGCGCTCCGTACCGGTCGGGCTGGCGCATCACGCCGGGCGACGATCCGCGCCGCGCGGTGCGTGCGTCATAGAGGGCAATGCCCTCCTCTCCGCCCGACGACGCGCGTCGCATCTTCGACGGAATCGGGGCCACGTACGAGAAGGCGGGAGCGTTGCTCTCGTTCGGCCAGGACGGACGCTGGCGCGCGCGCCTTGTGCAGTCGGTGCAGGCCGAGCCCGACGACCGAGTGCTCGATGTCGCGACCGGCACCGGTCTCGTGGCTCGAGCGTTACGCGAACGCTATGGCTGCGAGGTCGTCGGGCTCGACCGAAGCGCCGACATGCTGTCCAGAGCAGCGGCGCGCGACGGACACATTCCCCTCGTGCGCGCTCGCGCCGAGTCGCTGCCGTTCGCGGACGAGTCCTTCGATCACGTGACCTTCACGTATCTCATGCGTTACGTCGACGATCCGGCCGCGACCATACGCGAGCTCGCGCGAGTCGTGCGTCCCGGAGGGCGCATCGCCGCGCTCGACTTCGGTGTCCCGCCGAATCCGATCCTTCGAATGCTGTGGCGCATCTACACCTCGATCGGACTACCGCTGATCGGTAGCGTGATCTCCCGCGAGTGGGCCGGCATCGGCGCGTTCCTCCGAGGAAGCATCGAGCGCTTCAATGCGGCGCACTCGCCGCACGCAGTTGAGCGCTATTGGTGTGACGCGGGCCTTGTCGATGTCCATGTTTCGCGGATGAGCTTCGGAGCGGGCGTCGTCATGACGGCGAGGAGGGCCGACGCGACCGAAACCCTCTCTTCGCGACGGGGTCTCCCCGGCCTCGGACGCCTCGGCCGGCTCGCCATCGCACGGGGGCCCTCGGTCGCGTCGGCCTCCGCTTTCTACGCACTTCGCCCTGGCGGTCTCCGCGATTACTGGACCTTGCTCCATCCGCCGTACACGGTGTGGCATCTCTCGTATGTGCTGCTTGGCGCGGCATTGGCTCCGATGCCGGATCCGCGGATCGTCGTCGGCGCTCTTGTTGCGTTCTTTCTCGCTGTGGGTGTCGCGGCGCATTCGTTCGACGAGTTGCAAGGCCGACCACTCGGTACGCGGATTCCATCAGGCGTCTTAGTCGCGCTCGGCTCGCTTGGATTGATCGGCGCCGTCGCACTCGGGATAGTCGCGGCGTTGACGCTCGGTCCCTGGTTTCTCGTGCTTGTCGTCGTCGGTGCCGCACTGGTCATCTCGTACGGCCGCGAGTTGCCGATCGTCCATTCGGATGTTGGATTCGCGCTCGCGTGGGGTGGATTCCCGGTCGTCGCGAGCGCCGCGGCGAATGGGGCACCTTTGCTCGCGACGGTAGCCGCGGCGATCGGGGCGTCCCTTCTCTCGCTCGCGCAGCGACGCTTATCAACGCCGGTGCGGCGCATCCGGCGCAAGGCGCTGGAGGTGAACGGCTCAGTCCGTTACCGCGACGGCACGACCGAGCGGCTCGATCGAGCAGCTCTCATCGCGGCGCCGGAGGCGGGCCTCCGACTCCTGTGGCTGGCGATGTTCGCGCTCTCGATCGGCGCGCTTGTCGCTCGGTGGTCGGGCTAGGCACTAGCCCTTCGCCGCGGCAGCGTGCTCGGTATGCCCGGTCCGGCCGAAGACGGTCACCGTGTCGCGCATGTCGGTCCAGCTCGCCCACACGGATCCATCGGGCCCGATGGCGATGTTCGTGTAGTCGCCGATGAAGCGCGTGTTGGTCCCGTTGATCGCCGCGTTGCGGAACCAGCGCGCGTCCGAAGCGATCGACACGCCCGTGTCCAACCGGTTCGAGGTGAAGCTCGTCGCAGCGAGGTCGCTCGCCGTCGCCAGCGTGTATCCGTACACGCAGGTCTGACCTGGCGGCGCGGTCCGTGCTCGATCGACGTAACCGACCCGCAGCTTCCCGTCTCGCCCGGCCGCGGCCCAGGGGAAGATCTGGTCGGACGCACTGCTGCTCACGAGTGTCGGCGCGGACCAGGTCGCGCCGCCGTCGACCGACGTCGTCGTCATGATGTTCGTGCGCGCGGTCGCGCCGGGGTCCAGGTTCTCGGCGTAGACGTAATAGAGCTGGCCGGCGTTCGCCTTGGCTGTCGACATCGCCAGGTTGCCGGCGGCGAATATGCGAAATTGGCAGCCGGTGAGAACGGAGTCGCCGACCCAGTTCGTCGGATAGTCGCCGGCGCCGTCGTGAATGAGCCCGACGATCGGCTGGGGGTCGCCCCAGGTGTCGCCGCCGTCGGTCGAGCGCACGAGTAGCACCTGGTCGCGCAGGCTGGTTCCCTGCGCCTGGTGGTTCAGGAATGCCACGTAGACCGTCCCATCGGAGCCGACGATCGGTGACGAGAACCCCGCGTCGTTCTGATCGCACCGCGTCCGGGGCCCGGTCGCACCCTGCCCTGAACAGAGCGGGCTTGCGCCGCTGATCTCGGCGCCGGAGGTCCACGTCAGGCCGCCATCTCGCGAACGGACGAAGAAGATCGGCGACTCGGTCTGTACGTCCTGCCGATACTGCTGCCGGGCCCAGGTGACGTAGACGCTCCCTCGATACCTGCTCGTTCCGCGATCGACCGCGATCCAGTCCTTGTCGTTGAACTGCACGTTCGATCCGCCGTTGCTGATGGTGCCGTTGCCTTTCGCAACGGTCACCGGGTCCGTCCAATTAATGCCGCCGTCGTCGGATCGCTCGACGATCACGCTCACGTCACTGAACGCGCCGGCAACGCTGTCGTGCGACGCCACGTTCGACCAATAGAGATGACCATCGGCGTCGAACGCGAGCGCGGGATCGGTAAGGAAGCGATAGCTCCCGTGCGGCGGGTGGACGTTCGTCCAGCTCTGGCCGCCATCCTTCGAGACATACGCTTCGGTGAAGATCCGAAGCAGCGCGATCGCGTTCTTCTTATCGAGGTTGTACAGGTAGGTGTGCGAGGCGGCGACGATATTGCGGGCGTTGGTCGGGTTCACTGCGATCGTCGTCTCGTTATGCGGACCGACGCTGTCGCAGTCGAGGAGCGCGTTGCCGGCGAACGAGGGCGGCTGTCCGATTTGCGTAGACACGCACGCTATTCCGGAGATCCCTCCGCCGCCGGGTCCGTTCGTCCCGCTCGTGGCGTCCTCGGCGAAGCTGATCAGTTCGTTGTCGAGGCGCTGCTTCGCGGAACCTGCGAGCGCGGTCGTCGCTCCGACGATCAAGAAGCCGATGACGATGGACGATGCAAGGACCCTTCGCATGATGTTCCCTCCCGCGCGACTGACGAGATAACGTACGCGCCCATCGGCCGTCGGGATAGACAAATTTCTAATCTTGCGTACGTCCGCATGCTCGCTTGACGCGCAGCGAGGCGTATCGTTCCGGCCGACCATGATCCCGCTCGAGACGCTCCGCGCGGCGCCGAAGGTTCTCCTGCACGACCATCTCGACGGCGGGCTACGCCCAGCGACGGTCGTGGAACTCGCGCGTGACCAGGACTATCGAGGTCTCCCGACGACCGACGCAAACGAGCTCGGCAGGTGGTTCCATGCCAGTGCGGCGTCGGGCTCGCTCTCGCTGTACCTCCGCGGTTTCGCGCACACGATCGCGGTCATGCAGACGGAAGAAGCGATCGAGCGTGTCGCGTACGAGTGCGGTGAAGACCTCGCGCGCGACGGCATCGTGTACGCCGAGATCCGCTACGCGCCGGTCTTCCACACCGAAAACGGACTCAACCTCGAGCAGGTCGTGCAAAGCGTCGAGCGCGGGTTCGAGCGCGCGGAGCGCGAGTATCGCATCACGCTCCGCCAGATCATCTGCGCGATGCGCGACCGCACCGACTCGCTCGAAATGGCCGAGCTCGCGGTGGCGAATCGCGAGCGAGGCGTCGTCGGCTTCGACATCGCCGGCGAGGAGGCGGGCCACCCGCCGAAAGCCCACCTGGACGCGTTCCAACTCTGCCGCCGCGAGAACTTCTCCATCACGATCCACGCGGGCGAAGCCTTCGGGCCGCCCTCGATCTGGCAGGCGGTGCAGTACTGCGGAGCGCACCGGATCGGTCACGGGGTGCGGCTTGTCGAGGACATGGCCATCAGCGAAGGCAAAGTCGTGAAGCTCGGCCCTCTCGCGGCGTACATCCGTGACAAGCGGATCCCGCTCGAGCTCTGTCCGTCATCGAACGTGGACACCGGGGCTGTACCGACGCTCGCGGAGCATCCCATACGCCACTTCATCGCGCAGCGCTTTCGCGTGACGGTGAACACCGATAACCGGCTGATGTCGAACGTCACGCTCTCCGACGAATTCCAGCGCCTCTCGCGTGTTGCGAGTCTCAGCCTCGCCGATGTGGAGCGGCTTTCGATAAACGCGATGAAGAGCGCATTCGTCGGATACGACGAGCGCGTCGCGATCATCTACGCGCGTATCAAGCCCGGCTATGCGCGTCTTCGCGGCGAGCCCGCGCTCGCCGGATATCCACTGCCGCCCACTGCCTGAAGCGATCTTTACCACTCGTTGACGGACCATCTGTTGACGAGTCCTGCGACTGGCGCGATACGAATCGTGCCCTCGCTCGTCTCATCCTCACGATGTACTCAGTTCGTACTGATTCGCGCGATCAAATGCGCATGGGGTGGATAGATGGGGCGGCTTCGTAGGTTCGCGTTGGGCAAGCTCTTGTTCACGTTCGCGTTCGGTCTTTCAACATTCGTCTTGGGTCTCGACGCCGACGCCGGCGTGCAGTGGTGCGAAGAGGATCCGGTCTTCATGGTCAACGGGGCCCTCGTCGATGTCACGACGTCATTTCCCGCCGGTTACGCCGGCACCGTCAAAGAGCCGGTCGCGTTCGAGCTGCTCGTGCCGTCGAACGCGATCGCCGTGGTCGTGTCGCTTCCGGGCGCGGTGCCGATGACCGCGAAGATCAGCCCGGTGCTCCCGGCGACCGGGCTCCTCTCGCTTGGCGTGCCCGTGGTCGTCAAGGTGACGGTCACGGCGTCGGCCTCGTTCGACACCAAGACGAAGGTCACGGGGACATATCTCTGGCTGAGCTCGACTGCATACGGCAAGTCCAACGTCACCACGCAGGTGAAGTACACGCTCATCGGGCTATAGCCCGTGTCGCGTCTCCGCTGGCCTCTTCGCGTCTACATCCTCGCGGTCCTCGGAACGGCGCTCGCGGCCCTCCCCGCGAGCGCCGCGTTCCGAGGGAATCTCCGCCCGACCGACACCGTCCTCTTCGCGCTGCTCATGACGATGGCGGCGGTCGCGCAGCTCTGGCCCGTGCATCTCTCGGTGAAGATGAAGATCACAGTCGACGACACGGCGACCTTCGCGGCGGCTCTCCTCCTCGGTCCGTTCTACGGGATGGTCGTGGCAGGCGCGACGACGCTGATCGCGCTCCATTTCCGCGGCGTCCGTCAGCGCTGGTACAACCGCGGCTTCAACGCGGCGACGGCGACGCTCTCGACCGGTGCCGCCGCGACGGCATTCCTTCTCGTCGCGGGACCGGGTGCTCAGGTCGTCCGCGAGCCGTGGGCCATCGCGATCGCGGCGATCGTGAAATACGTTGCGCACAGCACGCTCGTCGACCTGGTCGTGGCGCTGCAGCTGCGGCGCAGCCCCCTCGCTGGTTGGTGGACCCTGCACCGCCGCCTGCTGCCGTACGAGGCGGCGCTCCTCGTTCTCGGCGCGCTCGCGGCAATCGCCGCGCAGGCGCAGCCCTGGACGCTCGTCCTCTTCAGCGTGCCGATGGCGATCGTCCTGCTCACCGTTCGCGACAGCGCGCGGGTGCGCGAGCAGACGAAGACCGCGATCCTCGAGCTGGCGGATCTCATCGACCTGCGCGATCCGTACACGCACGGCCACTCGCAGCGCGTGGCGGCCCTCGCCGAGCGACTCGCGAGACGCCTTCGCCTCGAGTACGCGCAGGTCGAGCTCATCCGCGACGCGGCACGGGTCCACGACATCGGCAAGATCGGAACGAACGACCTCGTCCTACTGAAGCCCGGGCCGCTGACCGATGACGAGCAGCGCGAAATGCGGCGACACGCCGAGATCGGACACCGCCTGCTGCGCCGGCTTCCCGAATTCTGGGAGGGTGCCGAGCTCGTGCTCTCTCACCACGAGCGCCACGACGGCGCGGGGTACCCGCGGGGACTCAAGGGCGACGAGCTGCCCGTCGAGGTGTCCGTGATCTCGGTCGCGGACACCTACGACGCGATGACGACGGACCGGCCGTATCGAAAGGGTCTCGCCTGGGACGCGGTGCGCGCCGAGCTCGTCCGGCAGCGCGGAAAGCAGTGGCGCGAGCGCGCCGTGGACTGCTTCATCGAAATGATCGACGAAGAGCGGCGCAACGCTCGCATCGAACGGCCGCAGCCTACCCCGGGGCCGGCCCAGCCCGCCGCGCAGGCGCTAACTTAGCGCCCGTGGCGGAGCGGCTAGAGCGCACCTTCAACTGGGCCCGCGTCGGTGGCGCGGCTCTGATCTTCTTCCTTGGACCGTTTTTCCCGAACATCGGCACCGCGTACCTGGTCGGCCTTGGCGTTTTCGTCCTTGGCTACGCCGTCGTCGTCTACTGGATGATGCAGTCGAGGCCTGGCAGCTTCGAGCGGCTCACGCGTGTGATGTTCGTCCTCGATATCGGGATTGTGTCCTCGGCGATGCTCGTCTTCTCGTCGGACCCGAGCTGGACCACGTGGGTGATCGGCAGTCTCATCATCATTGCGGGCGGTTTTCGTTTCGGGACCGCGGGCGCCTTCACCGCCGCCGGGGCGATTTCGCTCGCGTACATCTCGATCGCCGCGTACCGCTCCGAAACGTTCGGCTTCACGGCAGAGCCATGGCGCCTTGCTTTCCACGTCAGCGTCTTCATCCTCGCGGCCTACATGATGTCGGGGCTCCTCCGCGAGCTCGACCACCTACGGGCGCAGCGCGAGAAGTTCGTGCGACAGGCGGTCGAGGCCGCAGCACTGCGGCAGGCCGACCGGATCAAGAGCGAGTTCCTCGCGGCGATGTCCCACGACTTCCGCAGCCCGCTCACCGTCGTCCGCGGCGCCGTCGAGCTCCTTCTCGGCGAGCGGCCAGGGAGTCTCACGGCGGCGCAGCGGGAGCTTGCCGAGAGTGCCGAGCGGAATGTCCGGCGCCTCGAGGACTTCACCGCCCAGCTTCTGGAGATGGCGCGCCTCGAAGAGGGTCAGATCGCGCTCGACAAAGAGGAGATCGACGCTATCGCGCTCGTCCGGGACGTCGTCGCGGACCATGCGGTCCTCGCCAAGCAGAAGCGGCAGTGGATCTCGCTCGACGTCGATCCCGATCCGCCGCACGTCGTCGCGGACCGCAGCAAGATGCAGCAGGCCCTCGCCAATCTCATCGTCAACGCGATCCGCTACGCGCCCCAGGGCACGCCGATCCTGGTCATGGCGCACCGCAGGGGAGACGCGCTCCGCATCGAAGTGCGGGACCACGGTCCGGGGATCGCCACGGAAGACCGCCAGCGCATCTTCGACAAGTTCTTCCGCGGTCACAACGCGGACGGCGTCCCGGGCTCGGGTCTGGGGCTCGCGATCGCGCGGTCGCTCGTGACGCTCCATGGTGGGACCCTCGAATACGAGGAGAATCCCGGTGGAGGCTCCGCATTCGTGACGGTCCTGCCGCTGGCGTCTTGAAGGTACTGATCGTCGACGACGAGCCCGACGTGCGCGCGCTCGTCCGGAGCGCGCTGTCCTACGCGCGGCAGGACCTCACCGCGATCGAGGCTGCGGACGGCGACGAGGCGCTCGCGATGATCCACTCGGAGCGGCCGGACCTCGTCGTACTGGATCTCGCGCTTCCCAAGCGGGACGGCTTCGCGGTCCTCGAGCAGGTGCGCGAGAAGACCGACCTGCCGATCATCGTGCTGACCGCCCGCGGCCTCGAGGACGACAAGATCAAGGGCCTCCGTCTCGGCGCAGACGATTACCTCACGAAGCCGTTCTCGCCACGCGAGCTCGTCGCGCGGATCGAGAGCGTGCTGCGGCGCTCGTCTCCGCGCGCGCCGCGCTCAGGGACCATCGACACGCATGACCTGGCGATCGATCTGACGGCCCGACGCGTTCGCCGCGCCGGAAAGGACATCCACTTCACACCGACGGAGTTCAATCTCCTCGCAGAGCTCGCGAGCCACCCGGGCGAGGCCCTCACGCACGACGCCTTGCTCACGCGCGTCTGGGGGCCGGAGTACCGCTACGAGACGCAGTACCTCAAGGTCTACGTCGGGCGGCTTCGCGACAAGATCGAGCCGGCCCCGGACGAGCCGACGCTCATCCAGACAGTTCGGGGAGTCGGGTACCGCTTCGCGCGCCTCGACGAATGATCCGCGGCCCCAGACGACTCATTTGATCCACACGAGGTCGCCGAAGAAGAAGTCCTGACCTTGAGCGAGTGTGCGAACGTTTCCGTTCGCGAGCGTGAGAACGAAGAACGCACCGGTTCCGACGTACGCGACCTGCGTTCCGTCCGGCGACCATGCGGGCACCACGTCGTCGACCGTTTGGCCGATCTCCTTGACGCTCGTGCCGTCGCACGGCGCGAGGTAAAGGAAGGACGGGATCGAGAGATGCGCCGATCCCGTTTTGCCGCCACTCGGAATTGGCCGTGGGGCGGCTGCGACGGCATGCCCCGCGCCAGAGAACACGATTTCGCAGCCGCCTGGGGCGAAGCGCGGTGTCTGCAGGTACCACCAGGTGTCCTTCGTCTTGAAGTAAGGACGAGCCTTCGAGCCATCGATGTCCGCCGTCCAGATGGCGTCCGGATATCCCTGAGTAAGGTGGGTGTACACGATCCGATCGCCGGCCGGTGAGATCGTGGGGTCGGCCCCATCCATGAGGAGCCGCTTGCGCTCGCCGGTTCTCAGGTCGAGCCGTTCGAGCGAGTCTTCGTTCCCCACGTAGGCACCGTTCTGGATCAACGCAGCCCGCCGATGGAAGTAGAGGAGATTGCCCGTCTTGTCGAAGCGCGGCGACGCATAGAAAACGTTGTCGCTCTCGTGCTGCACGAGCGGCTTGTAGCCGGTGCCATCGAGGTTGACGGTGTAAAGGTCCGAACCGAAGCCAGTCTTCTTGTCCGCCTGGCCCGTGAATGCGAAGACGATGGACTTGCCAGAGGGGTGCAGCACGGGTGTCGCCGGCGCGCTCTGCGCGGGCAGATCGACGATCCGACCGATCGAGTGCCCGCCGCTGTCGAGCGCGAGAAGACCCCCCGGATTCGCGAGGATGAATGACGCCTTTAGCCCAACCCCTTGGCTCGCCGGGGGCGGCGCCGCCGGCGCCGTACAGACCACGAGCAGCGTCGCGGTGAACGCCGCGGCGAAAACCCGGGGGATGAGGGGCAAAGCCCCCCAACCGCTCATACGATCACCTCGCCCGCCGTCCTTACCTGCTCGCGGAGACGGTCCTTGATGAGGCGAGAACGGCGAGCGTAGTGCTGCACCGCGCTGACGAACGCGGCGTGTGACCAGGTGAGCGGCGACACCGAGAGTGGCTCGCCCGTGTACGGGTGGACCTGCTCGGAAAGGATCCCGGAGGGGAGCGCGCGGCGGACGCACCAGTCGAGGTACGCCCGGGGCCGGTCGAGGTCCGCTGGCTTCTCGGCGATGGCGATCAGATGCTCAGCCAGCCAGAGCGTCGCAACGAACCACGGGTTGCCCGGCACGCTCGCGATGTCGGAGGACACCTGGAAGTAGTAGTCGTTCTCGTACCGCGCGATCCCGCCCACAGGTGTCTTGACCGAGAGACGATCCTCGATCGCGCGCATCGTCGAGCGGATCCGCTCATCGGTCGCCGGGAGAAGACCGAAGAGGAAGATGCCCGCGAGCGAGATGTCGATCGTCGCGTCCTTCACGATCGTGCCGTCCGGGAGCACGTTGATCGTGCGCACGAAGCGGCCGCGCTCGGCGTCCCAGAGATGGACGAGTGCCGCGTCGCGTATTTCCTGCGCGGCCACCGCGTAGCGCTTGGCGAGCTCGTGCTGGCCGAATGCGACCGCGAAGTTTCGCGCGGCCGTGAGCCCTGCCCAAACGGCCGCGGTCGTGAACGCGTGGATGCCGCGGCGCTCCTCCCACAAGTCGAACGACGGAGCCGGCAGCTTGGTGCGAGGCTCGCGGTAGGTCGCCATGAAATCGGCGCCGGTCCGGACGAGCTTGCGGTAGAGCGGACGGATGAACTCGATGTCCCGGTCGCGGTCGTAATGCTGCCAGAGCGCCCATATCGGCAGGCCGGTCTCGTCCTCCTGTATCGGCAGCTCGAGACGGCCGTCGGAGGTGGACCACGCGTGCCACGAGGAGCCGAGCGAGCCATCGGGGTTGTACTTGTGAAGGAGATAGCCCTCGCGTGTGATGAGCTCGCCGCAGAGGAAGAAGAAGCGGCGCGTCACCTCGCCGTACCCTGCCAGATCGAGCGCGTCCGCGACGAGCGCGCCGTCGCGTGGCCATAGATAGGAGTACGTGTCGCGGTTGAAACGGAGAACGTCGGAGTCGTTCGCCGCGATGATCGCGCCGCGGTTGTCGACCTGCGTTCGGATCACGAGGGTCGACCGTTTGTAGAGGCCGTTGATCTCGTCGGGCAGGTGATCGCTGATGGTCTCGTCCTTGTTGGCCCAGAGCCGCCAGTAATCCTTCGTGCGCGCGAGGAACGACGCGGGTGTCCGCTCGCGCACGAGCTTGTCGAGCTCGCGGACCTCGTCGTAGGCCTGCCCCGCGGCGATCCAGAACACCGCGGTCGCGGTGCCTCGTGCCGGGACCGTGACGGCGACCATACCCACGCTATCGATCGACCCTTGCGCGACCGGGTTGCGCGAGAGCTCGCCGTCCTCCGCGTCGCGCCACGTGCCTTCCTTGCCCGGTGCGTCCTTCTGACCGATCGCGAACGACGAAAGGCCGTACGCGCTTCCGCCGCTCGATCCCGAGATGAGGAAGTAGCGGCGTCCCTTGTAGTGGACGACCGCCTGGCTTCGCGGGTCGTAATAGGCCGAATCGCCGGTGTCGTTGCCATAGAGGTGCGCGTCGAAATGCTGGAAGAACCGAACCTGCCGCTCACGACCGAGCGCGTCCTCGACCGTGACCTCCTTGAAGTAGATGTTGCGATCGAAGTCGACCGCGTCGCGGAAGCGCAGGCTCAGCCCAAGCTTGGAATGGACGAGCGTCGTGTCACCGACGAGGGTCTCGTGCTCGTACGTGATGTGCCGATCCCACCCGTCGTCGCCGGTCCAGGCGAACACGCCGTCGACCCAGACTCCGAACCGCGACGGATCCCCGACCGTGTGATTCTCCTGGCCGACATTCGGGAAGTAGATGTCGCGCAGCTGGTAGCGGGAATCGAAGGTGACGAGGTAGTCGCCGTTGCCGAGCGGAAGATCGCGCGGCATCGACGGCTAGTTCGTCGCGGGGCGCCTGGTCGCGTTTAGGTAGCGCTCCGCGTTCGCGATCACGCCGCCGAGGTCGCCCCGCTCCAGGAGATCGGTGCGAATGAGCGGGCCACCCACACCGAATCCCACGACCCCGGCGCGCAGGTAGTCCGGGACCTCGTCGAGGTCGATGTTGCCTGTGGCGACGAGCGGAAGGTGCACCAGCGCACGGCGCACGTTCGCGATGAAATCGGGACCGCCGATCGCCGAGACCGGGAACACTTTGATGAAGTCAGCGCCGAGCTCGGCAGCTTTGATCATCTCGGTCGGCGTCATCGTGCCGGGCATGCTCATCGCGTCGCGCGCTCGCGCAGCCTCGATCATCTCGGGCACGAGCACCGCGCTGACTAGGAAGCGGGCTCCCGCGGAAAGCGCCTGCTCCGCCTGTGCGCCGGAGAGGACCGTCCCCGCGCCGACGATCGAGCCGCGTTCCGCGAACGCATCGTCGAGCGCGAGCTCTTCGATGATCTCGAACGCGTCAGGCACCGTCAGCGTGATCTCCACCAGGCGCACGCCCGCCTCGCTCATCGCGCGAGCCGCCTCACGCGCGATCTGCGGGCTGCCCGTCCGGATGACGGCGACGAGCCGGTCTTCCCCGAAGATACGGATGAGGTCCCGGCGCAACGCGAGCGGCCGCTGCGTGATGGCCATCTACGTCATGGTACGTGGAGATTGCTCGGTTGAGCCCATGCGTGCTGGCCCATTGACACGGGTCTAGGACTACGTGGGAGGGAACGCGAGCGACACTAGGAACAGCGCGATCGCGAGCCAGAGGCACGCCACCCCGATCCCATACCAACGACGCGCCGTCAGCCGTATCCGCTCCAGCTCCTCGTCCAGAAGCGCCGCGGAGTTCGTGCGCATCATGCGCACCGCCACACCGGGCCCCTCACGTAGCCACCGCAAGGGGTTCTGGAGGTACCGGTCGATGTCAATCGGATGGAGATCGCGGCCGGTCTTGGCTTTGTGGCGCCGGCGGAGCTTCGCATCCTCGTACATCCCCGCGATCCAGGCGGCCATCCCGATCACCCATGCGGCGCTGACATAGGGCTCCAATCTCACCGCTCGATAAGGAATACCCGGGCTGGCGCGCCGTCCCCGTCTTTGATTTTCAACGGGGCGCAGACAAGCTCGTACCCGCCGGGCCGAACCGCCCGCAGATCGAGCGTTTCGACGATCACGACGCCAGCGCGGAGCAGCGTGTTGTGCACTGGATATCCCGCTTTCTCCGGCCCCTGCGGTTCTATGGAGAGGTAGTCGATTCCGACCAGCTTCACACCGTGCTCGACGCACCATTTCGCGGCGCTCGCGTTCAGGGTCGTGAAGTCGCGCGTGAACGGTGCAGCCGGATCGTTCCAGCGCTCACTGTTGCGCGTCTTGAAGAGGATGCGCTCCGTTCCTCGAGGAATTCCGGCGCCATCCAGCCACTTCGCCGAGATGTGCTCGGACCCTTCGTATCCGACCAACCGGCATGGTCCGACGAGCGCATCGAGCGGGAGCTTGTCGACGGTGTTCCCGCCCTCAATGAAGTGGAGCGGCGGGTCGACGTGGGTCCCAGTGTGATCTCCGAGTGTGACGATCGAGACGTTGTTCGAGTCGCCTCGCGCGATCCGCTTGAGTGGTTCGATCCGCGGCGCGGGCTCGCCGGGCCAGGTGACCATGTCGGGACGCAGGACGACGGAAACATCATGGATCTTCACTCGCGCAGAATAGTCGTGATGACGATCACTTCGAGCGATGTCGAGAGAGTGTTCCGCGAGTCGGGTGCGCTCCGCGAGGGACACTTCATCCTCGCTTCGGGCCGCCACTCTCCGCTCTATCTCGAGAAGTTCCAGGTGCTCCAGCATCCCGCGGAAACGGAGCGGCTCTGTGCGGCGATCGCGATGTGGGCGGGGCCGCTCGGGGTGGAGACAGTGGCTGGTCCCACCACAGGCGGGATCATCCTGGCCCATGAAGTCGCGCGACAGCTCGGCGTGCGCGCGATCTATGCCGAACGGCGTGACGGAGCGCCTGTTCGCGAGTTCCGCCGCGGGTTCACGCTCGCAGCAGGCGAGCGCGTGCTCGTTGTCGACGACATCATGACGACGGGCGGATCGGTCCAGGAGACGATCGACGCGGTGCGCTCGGCGGGCGGGACCGTCGTGGGGGCGTCGGTCCTGGTCGATCGATCGGGTGGCGCGGCGCGTCTCGAGGTCCCGGTCCACTCCCTCTGGCGCCTCGACATCCCCTCATATGCCCCCGCGGAGTGTCCGCTCTGCGCGAAAGGCATCCTCGCGACGCATCCGGGCACCACTCCTGCTCCTGCGGTCGTCTCGAGATGAAGGACCTATACCGCCTCGCGCGAACCGCGGTCTGGCTGGCTTTCTTCGGCGCTCTCTATCAGGAGCTCAAGAAGCCCGACGCCGAGCGGACCTGGCATGGGAAGGTCGCCGGCGTCGTGCCGTACGACTTCCGTCTGCCGACGTTCGAGCGCCTTCGCGAGGCATACTGGAATCCCGAGTCCGACCAGATCTTCAGCGATCACGTATTCGGCGTTGGCTGGGCCGTGAATATCCCGGTGGCCGCGCGAAGGGTGGCGGCGCTGGTGGATCAGTACGCGGACGCGAGCCGTTCGCTCCGTGGTCCGAAGAAGAGGTCTTCCTCGCGCGAATCTGAATGAACGCGGGGAGCTTTTGCTCCAGCGCGTCGTCGGATCCCGCCGGCCCACCATCGCGGTGCGGTGACCACTCCCAAAGACCATCAACGAGGAGACCCGCGCGCACGCAAGCGTTGACCAGATCGGCCGTCCGGTGCGCGTACTCGTATGTCGGCGCCCTGACCTTCACACGTCCAAAGTCCCATGTCGGGTCGAGCACCGGCACCGGCCGGTCGTTGAAGTAGCTCTTCTTCGGGCGCCATCCGGTGCCGCTCCACGACTCGTAGAACAGGAAGGTCACGGGGTGCATCGTCGAGAACACGTACACGCCGCTGGGCGCGAGAATGCGCGCCACCTGGGCGATCACGCGTGCCGCGTCCGGGACGAACACGAGCGAATGCTGGTGAAAGACGATGTCGAACTCGCCGTTGCCGAGAGCGCTCAGGTCGCGCATGTCCGTCCGTAGGTAGTCGAGCTCGGTGCCGCGACTTCGTGCCAGACGACGCACCGTTGCGAGCTGCCGGCTCGAAATGTCCACGAGCGTCGTCGCCGCGCCGAGCTCCGCGAAGAGGATCGCGTCCCAGCCGCCGCCACCGGCCAGCGACAGCACGCGCTTTCCGTCGAGATCGACCCCATCGAGCGTGCCGTTCGTGATGCGATCGAGGAACCGCCGCTTTCCGGCTCGTGTCCGCGGCGGCGTGCCCTGTGGCCGCGTGTACGGGATGCCCGCCTTCGCGAGCCGCTCCCACATGCGTTCGTTGTGAGCGGCCACCTCGTCGACCGCGACGCGTTTGGGCACGGCGAAATTGTGGCGGCATAGACTCGCTCGCGCTCGTGAAGATCGTGGTGACGCGGCCGATCGCGGAGGAAGCGCTATCGATCCTGCGCTCCAAGGGCGAGGTCGCCGTCGGCCCCGGCGAGCCTCCGATCCCCACGGCCGACGAGGTCGTGCGGTTGATCGCCGACGCCGACGTCGTCTACACGCTCCCGGCGAATCCGGTGAACGGCGACGCCATTCGCGGCGCGAAAAAGCTGCGCATGATCGCGACGATGGGCACCGGCTACGACAACATCGACGTGGCCGCCGCGAAGGAGCGTGGCATAGCCGTGACCTTCGCCCCCGGAATACTCGACGAGACGACTGCGGACGGTGCCTTCGCGCTGCTCCTCGCCACCGCGCGCCGGCTCGGCGAGGCCGAGCGCTTCCTCCGCGCCGGGAAATACCGCGGCTGGACGCCGTTCATGTTCACGGGGCAGGACGTTCACGGCGCGACGCTCGGCATCGTCGGCATGGGCCGGATCGGCCTGGCCGTCGCCCGACGCGCGCACGGCTTCGCGATGCACATCCTGTATCACGACGCGCGCCGCAATCTCGGCGCGGAGCAGGAGATCGGCGCGACCTATGTCGAGAGCCTCGATGACCTCCTCGCGCAGAGCGACTTCGTCTCGCTGCATGTCCCGCTTCTTGCGGAAACGCGCCACCTCATGGACGCGGACCGTCTGCGCAAGATGAAGCGCACGGCGATCCTCATCAACACCTCGCGCGGTCCGGTCGTCGACGAGAAGGCGCTTGCGCAGGCGTTGAAGGAGGGCGTCATTGCCGGCGCCGGCCTCGACGTGTACGAGCGTGAGCCCGCCGTGGAGCCCGCGTTGCTCGAGCGCGAGAACGCGGTGCTGCTGCCACACATCGCGTCCGCATCCGAGCGTACGCGAACGCGCATGGCCGTCCGCGCGGCGGAGAACATTCGCGCGTTCATCGACGGCAAGCCGCTCCTCGATCCGGTTCCTTGATGGCGACGGCGACGAGCATCCCACCGCAGGAGCGTCTGACCCTTACCAGCGACGGCGAGACGATCGAGTCGGATCTCTACGGCAGATTGCCGGCGACGCGTGTCGCGATCCTCGTGCACGGGCAGAACTGGGACGCGTCGGGCTGGCGAGGCGTCGCGCCCCTCTTCGTCGCGCGCGGCGTGCCCGCGATGGCGGTGAATCTCCGCGGTCATGCCGGATCGACCGGAAAGACGAACCGCTACCGGGCCGACAAGCCGTGGACTCCGGTGGCCGATCTTCGCGCCGCCAAGGCCGCGTTGCGCTCCCGCGGCGTGAAGGAGATCGCGCTCGTCGGATCATCGATGGGCGGAAGCGCGGTGCTCGCGTCGAGCTTCGAGGGCGACGTCGAATGTGTCGTCGCGATCTCCGCTCCCGTCGCCGCGGTCCCCGACGAGCTCTCGAAGAAGATCACCGGCCGCAAGCTGTTCGTGTGCGCGGACCGCGACTCATTGCGCGCGACACCGAACGTGCTGAGTTGCTTCACCGCCGCGAGCGCGCCGAAGAAGCTCGTCCTCTTCGGCGGCCGCGAGCATTCCCGCGCTATGTTCAGCGCGGTGTACGGCGACGAAGCGCTTGGTGAGATTGTGGAGTTCGTATGCCGGCGCGGGTGAATCCGGACGTCCCGGGCGAGCCGCGGCTCGTCCGCAAGGTGGGAAAACGGATCCGCGAGCTTCGGGAGAAGAAGGGACTCACCATGGCCGAGCTCGGAGCGAGCCCTAAGGGCGTCGTCTATTTCCAGCGCCAATACGTCTGGAAGATGGAGACGGGGCGCGTCGCGCCGTCTTTGTCGGCCCTCGCGCATTTCGCTAAGCGCTTGGATGTTCCGCTGGCCGACCTCCTCCGCGGGATATAGCGCTCGCTTCTGAGCCTGTCGCTGGCCGTTTGTCGGGCTGAGTGACATGATTTTCTGAAAATGGAGCGACGGCTTAACCGACGCGTCCTGGTCATCGAGGACGACAACGACGTTCGCAGGCTGATCACCGAGGCCCTCCGCAACGCGGGACTCGACGTCGTTGCCGCAGTGGACGCCGGCCAGGCCCTGCGGACGGCCCTGGCGCGAAAACCGGCCGCGGTCGTCCTCGACATCGGGTTGCCGGATTTCGACGGGACGCAGTTCGTCGCGCGGTGGCGCGAGCGACGACCCGATGCGAGCGATGTGCCCATCGTGATCGTGAGCGGGCGCGCCGACCGCAGGGAGATCGCGACTCTTCTCGGTGCCGCCTACGTGTGCGGGAAGCCGTTCATCGTGGACGACCTCGTTGATCAGGTGGAGCGCGCCGTTCTGAACTAGGCGATGCGATCGCGGCTGCCGCTCGGCGTCGTTCTCGTCGCGGTCCTGCTTGCATCCTGCGGTGGTCGTCCGGGTGTGACCATGACGATCGGCGGCGATGTCGTCTAGATGGCCCTCGGTAGCACGAGTGAGGGGACCGTGTGCTCGACGTCGATCGGCGACGCTTTCCCGCAGACGGTGCCGCTGACGACGGTTCGGTCCGCCCCACCGCTAACGCTTCACTTCGAAGCGGGCCAAGGGGCGAGCGAGATCCGCGGCGCCATCTACGACGTCGACGCTCCGGCGGCCTCCGGCGGACCGGACGAGGAGTTCAGTGTGGCCGGGCGCAGTGGCAGCTACGAGGCCCGGTCGGTCATCGCCGGGCGCAATTACAGAGTCCTCGTGAACGTCCGCTGGTCGTTTGTCGTCACGCGTGGCGAAGAGACGCACCTCTTCGAGGTGAGACTCGAGCCGCGATAGAGGTTGCGAGTGAGCCGCCCGGGATTCGAACCCGGAACCAAGGGATTAAAAGTCCCCTGCTCTACCGTTGAGCTAGCGGCCCGCGGAGTGCATCAAGTTTAGGCGCGCATACTCCCGCGAATGCCGCTCGTGTTCGCGTGCATCGCGCCTCACGGTTCGATCGCGATCCCCGAAGCGAAACCCAAGGACCGACCCACGCTCGCGAGCGCCACCACCGCCGGGATGCAGGAGCTCGGCCGCCGCTTCGCCGCCGCGGAACCGGATGTCTCCATCGTGCTGACCCCGCACAACATCCACGTCGAGGGCGCGATGGCGGTGATCGACGCCGCGGCGGTGTCGGGAGATCTGGTGCAGTGGGGAAGCCCGATCTCGCTGCGCATTCCCGTCGACCGCGAGCTCGCGCTGTCCGTCCGCGACGCGATCCGCGAAGCCGGGATCTCAGTCGTGGCGGTGAGCTACGGCGCGAACGACCCGGTGACCGCGGTCTTTCCGATGGACTGGGCCGTGCTGATCCCGGCGCACTTCATGGGCGGGCGTTCGGCGCCGCAGGTGCCGGTCGCCGTGGTCGCACCGGCTCGCGATCTCGCCGACGACGTGCACGTCCGAGCCGGCCAGGCGATCAGGCGTGCCGCGGCCGCATCGCCAAAGCGCGTCGCGCTCATCGCGAGCTGCGATCACGGGCACGGTCACGACGCGAAAGGGCCGTATGGGTTCACGCCGAAGTCGAAGGAGTTCGACGAGGCTGTCGTGAACCTGATCCGTGATGGCGACGGCCTGGGTTTCTCCCGCCTGGGGTCGGCGTTCGCTCGCGAAGCGAAGGCCGATAGCTACTGGCAGATGCTCATGGTCGAGGGCGCGCTCGCACAGGGCGAATGGAAGGGCGAGCTCCTTTCTTACGAGGCGCCGACGTACTTTGGCATGCTCTGCGCGGCGTACGCACAGCAAGCGAGCTAGGGCTCGGTAGGCTTCCGCCGCAGCAGGGGGGCTACCTAGAATCGCGCGGCGTGACCGCTCTCGAGCTCGTCTCGCTCCTGACGCAGGCGATCTACGTCCTGATCTTCGTGCTGGTGACCTGGACCGCTCTCCGGCGTCGAACCCGGACGAGCGTCGACATCGCCCTCTTTTTCGGAGCGATCGCGACCGCCATCGTCGAGTCCAGGATCGTGACCACATTCGGACTTAGCCAGGTCGAGCTCATCACGGACATCGTCACGCTCCTCGTCATCGCGATGCCGTATTTGTTGCTGCGACTGGTGGACGATTTCTCGGACGTTCCTGCGGTGGTTAGCCGGCTGGCGGAAGCCGGGGTGGTCCTTTCCGCGATCGCGTTCGTAGTGACCGTGGGTACGGTCCCTCCGCCGATCCTTATAGCGATCGTCATCTACTTCGCGGCGCTTTCGACCTACAGCGCGGTCGCATTCGTTCTCGCGGGGCGACGCTCCGCCGGCGTCACGCGACGCCGGCTCCAGGCGGTGGCGGCGGGCACCGTTCTGCTCGGCGTTGCCATCCTGGTAGCCGGCTTCGCGCCGCTTCTGCCGGCGTCGCTCGCGGGCCTTCCTACCGGGTTGACTCAGGTGTTGGCGCTCGCGTCCGCGATCGCCTATTTCATCGGGTTCGCACCTCCACAGATCCTCCGTCGCGCGTGGCAAGAGCCCGAGCTCCGCAGCTTCCTGCGGCGCGCGGCGAGCCTGCCGCGCATGCCCGACACCAGGTCGATCGTCCACGCGCTGCAGGATGGAGCGGGCTCGACCCTCGGCGCGCGGGCGGCGATCGGTCTCTTCGACCCGGAAACGAACACGCTCCGTTTTCAAGACCCGCACGGGGTCCTGCCGAGCGAGATCGGGCAGAGCGACTACCTCGCCTGGCGGGTGTTCGAAACACAGCATGCGGAGTACTACCCGGACGCGGCGCGCGCGCATCCCGCCCTCGCCTCCGCCTATCGCACGCGTGGCGTGCGGTCACTGCTCATCGCGCCGATCTCCGCGGCGAACCAGCGCCTCGGAGCGCTCGAGGCGTACACCGACCACCAGCCCGTGTTCAGCGAGGACGACCTTGATCTTGTCCGTCTGCTCGCGGATCAGGCCGCGGTCATCCTCGAGAGCCGCGCCCTTATCGACGAGGCCGCGCGCGTCCAGGCGCATGAAGAGGCGGCGCGTCTCAAGGAAGACTTCATCTCGGCGGCCGCCCACGATCTGAAGACGCCGCTCACGACCCTTGTCGCTCAGGCCCAGTTCCTGGAGCGGCGCGCCGAGACGCAGCCGTCGGCGCCGGCGGATCTCCCCGGCCTTCAGCGGATCGTGCGCGAGGGCAGGCGGCTATCCGCGCTCGTCCTGGAGCTCCTCGATGCGTCACGGCTCGAGCAGGGCAAGCTCGTTGGCGAGCGTGAGCCGGTCGACCTTGTCGAGCTCGCGCGCGACGTCGCGCGGCGCGACAGCTATGAGGGGCGCCAGATCACGGTCGTGGCCGACGCACCGGTAGTCGGCAGCTACGACCCGCGCCGGATCGGTCAAGTCCTCGAGAATCTCGTCGAGAACGCCGTCAAGTACAGCCCCGAAGAGAGCGAGGTCCGCATCGTCATCGCGCATCGCAACGGGGAGGCGTTCATCGATGTCACCGACCGGGGCATCGGGATACCGGCCGGCGATCTACCGCAGATGTTCCAGCGGTTTCATCGGGGTACGAACGTCGACGACCGCCGCTTCGCGGGGATGGGGCTCGGCCTCTTTATCTGCAAGGGCATCGTGGAGCAACATGGCGGTCGAGTGTCGGTAGAGAGTCGGGAGGGCGCAGGCAGCACGTTCAAGGTGGTCCTTCCCATGGAGACCACGCGCTGAGCCGGATCCTCGTGGTGGACGACGATCCGTCGATTGTCGCGGTCGTGTCCGACATCCTGATCGCAGAGGGGCACGAGGTCGTATCCGCGGAGAACGGCGCCGAGGCACTCATGAAGGCGAACGGTGAGGCGCTCGTGCTGCTCGACATGCGGATGCCGGTCCTGGACGGCTGGGGATTCGCACGTGAGTTCCGCGCTTCCGGAAAGCGCTCTCCGATCGTCGTGATGACCGCGGCGGAGAACGCACGTCGTTGGGCCGAAGAGATCGGGGCCGAGGGCTACCTGGCCAAACCGTTCGAGATCGACGCGCTCATCGCCGCCGTGGAGCGGTACGCCACAGGAAGGCACTGACCAGGGCGCCGGCCGCGAGCGCGCCGAGCGCCGCCGCACGGATGACCTCGAGCTGACCCTGGAACGCGAACCACGGTGGCGTGAGCACGATGACGTGCGCTGTCCAGTAGAGGACCGCCGCGGCGTTCGCCACGATCCAGGCGAGTCGCGAGCGGGCCCGCAGGTGCGGACTGAGCACGGCGATGCCGGCGGCCGCCTCGAGAAAGTGCCCGACGCCGGATGCGAACTGCGTCTCGGTGGCGTCCGGGATCGACGCGTGGAAACGGACGAGGATTTCGGTGGCGAGAACGAGGCTGCCCACGCCGAAGTACACGAGCAGCATTGCGAGCGGCGGCGCGACGACGCGCATCACCGGCGCGCTCCGCGGGACCATCGACACCGCGACCGCCCCGATGACGAGGCCCGTCGTCATCACCGTGCTGGAGCTGATGAAGAGGTACGGGTTGCCGAGGACGTACGCGAGCAATCCTGCAAGATCGTTCGCGGTGGGGACGAGCGACGCGTGCATCTATGAACTTCAACGCGCGAGATCGCATCAAAGGCTCGGTTGCTTGTCCGCTCAGCGACGCTCCGGCGCGAACAGATCGGTCTCATTCCTTTTGTTGCCGCGCAGAACGTCGGCGACGAGCTCGCCCGTCGCGGTTGCGAACGCCATCCCGTGGCCGGTGAAGCCCGCGTTCACGAACACACCACTGTCGAGTCGTCCGACATATGGAAGCGCGTCGTGCGAAAAGCCCATCGTTCCCGCCCAGCGATGTGTCACCTTCGCGTCGACGCAATGTTCGCGAAGGAACCGCTCCAGCTGTTGCTGGATGCGCCGGGTCGTCCGCTCGTCTTCGCCGACCTCTTCGTCCGCTGCGGTGTCGCGCCATCCGCCCACGAGAAGGCTGCCGTCGGCACGCTGGCGCCAATAGCGGTAGCCACGGTTGGCGTAGGCCGGCCGCTCGAAAACGCGGCGCGCGACGGGTGCGGTGGCGAGCATCTGGCCACGCACCGGCCGCACCCGCAACGGCACGAGATGCGAGGAGTACGCGTTCACGCACACGACGACGGCTCCCGCCCGTACCCGAGCGCGGTCCGTGTGGACTTCGTTTTTTGTGACAGCGATCGCGCGCGTCCCGTCGTGGATGCGAGCGCCCGCCGCGACCGCCGCGCCGGCGAGCCCGCGCACGAACCGCACCGGGTGGAACTCGCCGTCCTCCTCATAGATGGCCGCACGGTCCTGCGGCGCCAGACGGACGCGCACGCCTTCGTTCTTCAGCCGTTCCGCGCTCTCGCGAACTTCAGCCCACTCCTCGGCGTCACCGGCGATCTGAGCCGAGCCGTTCCAGGCGAGGTCGCACGCGATCCGTTCCCGCTCAACGATCGCGCGGACGAGCTCTTGATTGCGTCTGGTGAACCGCCAGATGCGCAGCGCTCGGTCCTCACCGTAACGGCGAGCCGCCGCGACGAAGTTTTCGGCTACGCCCGCCAGCAGAAAGCCCGCGTTCCGCCCGCTCGCCGCTTCGGCGACCATGCGAGCCTCGACCACGACGACTTTTGCTCCACTCCGCGACACGTGGTACGCGGTCGCGACACCGGCAATGCCGGCCCCGACGATCGCCACATCGGCCGTCGTGTCCCCGTCGAGCGGTGGGTGAACATCAGGGGCGATTTCATCGAGCCAGATGCTGGTCATTCCGGTACTCTGCCTGAGGCCGAGGCGCGTGGGCCTAATCGCATGAGTGAGGGTGGGGATGTTCCGTAGCCGTTTTCTGACTTTCGTTGTCTTTGTCTCGATGCTCGTGGCGCTCGTGCCGCTCAGCCAGCCCGCCGCGGCGGTGTCGACGACGGTCGTGATCAGCCAGGTCTATGGCGGTGGTGGAAACTCCGGCGCCACGTTTAAGAACGACTTCATCGAGCTCTTCAATCGCGGGTCTGTTGCGGTGGATGTCACCGGCTGGTCTGTGCAGTACGCCTCAGCGGCTGGTACGAGCTGGGCAGCGACACCTCTCAGTGGGACGATCCACTCGGGCCAGTACTACCTCGTTCAAGAGGCTGCCGGCGCCGGAGGAACCACGAACCTCCCGAGCCCGGACGCGACCGGCACGATCGCCATGAGCGCGACGAGCGCAAAGGTCGCGCTGGTTAACACCACGGCGGCGCTGACGGGAAGCGGCTGCCCCTTTTCCGCGACGGTCGTCGACTTCGTCGGCTACGGCGTCGCCAACTGCGCGGAGAC
>DASWCR010000129.1:0-3281 GCA_036389995.1 Candidatus Limnocylindria bacterium
GGCCATGGCAGCATCCCGCGCTGGTTCTTTGGGACGCCGTAGCCCTTCGGCATACGCGGGCGTGTCGCCCGCGGGCCACTAGCGCTCTTCCTCTTCGTCGTCGTCAACCGCGTCGTCCGCGTCGAACTCGTCCGAGTAGAAACCGAGCTCCTCCGACTTGAACACCGTGACAAGAAAGTCCTCCCGCTCGGGATCGTGCGTCTGCACGAGCTCCTCGTCGATCTGATCGATCACCTGCTGCAGCTCGTCGTCCGTGAGGTCCACCTCGAGGAGGAGCGTGCCGTGCACCTCGAAGCGACCGTAGTGCAGATCGATGCGGCCGACGCGGCGTGCGCCACCGTAGATCGCGAAGATCTCGCTCGATTCGGTGCGAACCGTTCGTTCGAAGCGTGACGATTCCATGGCCGCGAGAGGGTACCTCTAGACCCCGAGCCGCGCCGTGCGCACCGCGTTGATGTCTTCGAAGGCGCCGATCCGCGCGCGCACCTCGTCCGGGACGGCGTCGTCGAGCGTGAGGATCATGAGTGCCTCGCCGCGCGGATGCAGACGCCCGACCTGCATCGATGAGATGTTCACGTTGTGCTCGCCGAGAAGCGTGCCTACGCGTCCGACGAGACCGGGCTTGTCCTGATGCTTGGTGAGGAGGAGATGGCCGTCCACCGGAACGTCCACCCAAAAGCCGTCGATGAACACGATCCGGGGGTCTCCTTGCACGAGCGTTCCGGCGACCTCGGTCGATCCGACCTTCACCGAGAGGAGCGATGCGTAGCGCGCGGGCTCTGTCTCACGACGCTCCGCGATCGCGAGGCCGCGTGACCTTGCGAGGTCGAGCGCGTTCACGAGATTGACGCGCTGCTCGCTGAAGGTCTCGAGGACGCCCTTTACCGCGGCCGCTCGGAGCGGCTCCGGATCCAGCTCGAGGACCGCACCGCCGTATCCGAGCGCGAGCTGCGCGGGCCGGTCATCGAGGAGCTGCGCCGTGAGCGAGCCGAGGCGCTCCGCGAGGCGCAGCCATGCCATCCCGCCGGCTTCCTCCGCGGGCGGGCGCGGGGCGTTTACGGCGTAGCGCGCGGGCTTGCCGTCGAGGACGTCGAGGATCTGCTCCACCACGTCCACCGCGACGTTGGTCTGGGCCTCGCTGGTCGATCCGGCGATGTGCGGCGTCAACACGGTGCGCGGCGCCTTGCGGATCGCGGCATCTGCGGGAAGCGGCTCCGTCGCGAACACATCGAGCGCGGCGCCGGCGATCGTTCCTTTCTCGAGCGCGACCGCGAGCGCGTCGAGGTCCACGATCTCACCGCGTGCCGCATTCACGATCACAGTGGTCGGCTTCATCCGACCGAGCGCCTCCGCACCGATGAGCCCGCGCGTCTTCTCGGTGAGCGGCACGTGGAGCGATATGACGTCGGCGGTTCGCAGGAGCTCCTCGAGGTCCACGAGCCGTGCGCCTGCGGCGCGAGCCGATGCCTCCGTCGCGAACGGATCATGCGCGATGACGGTCATGCCGAAGCCGCTGGCGCGACGCGCAACCTCGCCGCCGACGCGACCGACGCCGAGGAGACCGAGTGTTTTTCCGCGGAGCTCGCGGCCGATGAACTTCGAGCGCGTCCACTCGCCTGCGCGAACGCTCCGGTCGGCGTCGACGACGCGGCGAAGGAGGGCGAGCGCGAGGGCGATGCTGTGCTCGGCCGCGGCGACGATGTTGCCGAGCGGCGCGTTCACCACGTAGACGCCGCGGGCCGTCGCCGCGGGCACGTCGATGTTGTCGACACCGACGCCGGCGCGACCGACGACAACGAGGCGCTCGGCGGCCTCAAGTATTGCCGCGGTGACCTTGGTCTCGCTCCGGACGATGAGCGCGTCGACATCCGCGACGCGCGCGGCGAGGGCGGCCTCCTTCAGGCCGGTGGTCTGGCGGACCTCGCAGCGCGCGCGGAGCAGCGCGAGACCCTCTTCGGCAAGAGGGTCCGCGACGTGAACGATCTTGCGGCGGCTAGCGACGAGTCGCGACCGCGTCGTTCGCCGGCCGTGCGGTCGACGAGGCGCGGGCTGCGGGACGTGACGACTGCTGTTGCTGGCTCTCCGCGTACGCGCGCAGCGCCGCGGTCATCGCGACGCCCGGCTCGACGGGTTGGTTCAGGTCACGGAGCGTGAGCTCGAGCGCGCTGAAGAACGCGACGATGTCCTGCAGCGTCACGAAGCCGAGGTGCGCGACGCGAACAAGTTGGCCTTCCATCTTCCCCTGGCCACCGGCCACGATGGTGTCGTGGTCGTCACGCAGGATGCGGATGAGGTTCCGCGCGTCGACGCGCGCGGGTGGGCGGAACGCGGTCACGGCCGGGGAGGCGTAACGCTCGTCGGCGAACATTTGCAAACCAACGGCTTGGAGACCGCGCCGTGTGGCGCGTGCGAGATCGCGGTGGCGACGGATGATGGCCTCGAGGCCCTCCTCGGCCATGAGTCGAAGCGACTCCTGCAGGGCGATGAAGACCGTCACCGCCGGGGTCGCTGGAGTCTGGGCCTTCTCGAGCGAAGCTTTGTACGTGCCGAGGTCGAAGTAGGACTTCGGCAGGTTCGACTTCTCGTATGCCTTCCAGGCGCGCGGGCTCATCGTCACCATGGCGACGCCCGGAGGCGCGCCCCACGCCTTCTGCGAAGCCGTGATGCAAACGTCGATGCCCCACTCGTCGATCTCGAGCTCGGCGCATCCGGCGCCGGAGACGCTGTCGACGAGGAAGAGCTTTCCCGAATCGCGCACCACTGCCGCGATGTCCTTGATCGGGTTCAGGATCCCGGTAGAGGTCTCGTTGTGCGTTATGAGGACCGCCTTCGCGGCGTCCTTGCCCTTCTCTTTCGCGAGCTCGTCGCGAACGAGATCGGGCTCCACCGCGCGGCCGTAGGGAACGTCGATGCGCCGAGCGTCGACTCCGTACGCCTTGCAGATCGCGGCGAAGCGCTCGCCGAAAGCGCCGCAGCTGAACACGAGCACCTTGTCGCCAGACGAGAGCGTGTTCGCGATCGCGGCTTCCATGCCGCCCGACCCAGATGCGGTCAGGAGCAGGACGTCGTGCTCGGTTCGCAGGAAATCCTGAAGCGCGCGCGTCAGAGCCGCGAGCAGCGCCGCGAACTCGGGACCGCGATGATTTATCAGGGGTCTCGCCGACGCGGCGAGCACCGCCTGAGGAACGAACGTGGGACCAGGAATGCGGAGGTTCTGCGGACGGTACATTGAGCGCCCTCCCGGTGTTGATGATGCCAGCCGCTCATCGCGGCCACAAGGC
>DASWCR010000130.1:0-6048 GCA_036389995.1 Candidatus Limnocylindria bacterium
GCGCCGGGCGCACCGGTGATGAGCCAGATCGCGGCTCGCTCCACGACTAGGCGAGCTTCGGGGTGATCCCTGCGAGCGCGGCGATCTGCTCGCGCTCGCTTCCATAAGGCTGGAACATGATGTTGGCGTGCGCGATCCCTAAAGCGGCGTATTCGCGGAGCCGCGCGAGCGCGCGCTCCGGCGTTTCCCGGAGGAGACCCGGCCGCTGCTCGAGGATCTTGGCTGGATCTGTCTTCTGCTGTTTCGCGAACTCCTTGAGCAATTCCTCGCTCCGCGCTGCCGTCGATCCGACCGTCGCCATCAGGAACGAGCTCCGGAGGAGCGTCGACGGATCGCGCTTCACGGCCCTGCAGATCTCGTCCATCTCACGCATCGCCGCTTTGAGAGTGTCTGTTTGTGCCGAGGTGCCGAGGTTGAAGTTGAACGCGTGGGCGGAGCGAGCGGCGGCGCGCATGACGCGCGGTTTGGATCCGCCGATCCAGATCGGGAGCGGATTCTGCATCGGCTTTGGTGAGCACAGTGCGTCGGCAATGCGGTAGTACTTGCCCTGATACGTCGCGCGCTCGTCCTTCCACATACGCGTGCAGATCTCCAGCGTCTCGATCATCTGGGTCACGCGAGTCGGCCCGTCGGGGAACTCGTAGCCGTACGCGCGGTATTCGACGTCCTTCCAACCGGCGCCGAGGCCGAACTCGAGGCGTCCCCTGCTCATCACGTCGACGCCGGCGGCGATCTTCGCGAGCAGGGCCGGGTTCCGGTACGACTGCGACGTGACCATCGGGCCGATGCGGATGCGCTCGGTCCGCACGGCGAGCGCCGCGAGGAGCGTCCAGGCCTCGAGGCAGTCGGTGTTCGCGGCGTTCGGATCCAAAAAGAGGTGGTCCGAGACCCACAGTCGGGTGAAGCCGGCGCGCTCTGCGTCGAGCGCGATCGCGAGGACGTCCTCGAACTTGAAGCCGAGCTGCGGCTCGATCTGAACGCCCAGGTCCATCCGCCGGACTCTAGCGGCGCGTCGCGCTCAACGCTCCGGCGGCGCGTCCTCCTCCGCCGTGATCCGGAACATCATGTGCCGGCCCGTGACCGTGAGGGTCGCGAGCATGAACGCAGCGAAGACCGCGATGCCCACGTTCGGGACCGGCCCGATCCCGACCACGAACGCGTTGAACGCGACCACCAGCACGAACCACACGAGGAATGCGAACAGCGTCTCGCGGAGCTGGAACGTGATCGGCCGCCTCGGCACGCGTCGAGCGGGCCGGCGCTCCGGGGGAAGCGCGGCTTCGGCCTCGCGGCGCCTGCGCCGGTCGCCGCGCATGACGCGCGTGACGTAGCCGACGCACGCCACGAGGATCAGCGCCTCGCCGAGGACGTTGGCGTAGCGGCCGAGCGTCACCGACACGGGGATAAGGAGGAGCATGAGGACGGCGACGATCGTGGCGACGGTCGCGAGAAAGATCGTGAGGACCCGGCGCGCGATCAACGGCCGGACAGGGCGCGGTCGAGGACCTCGACGACGTGGAGCACCGGAATGTCGGAGCGCCCGCGCGACCGAAGCCCCGCGGCGAGCTGGAGCATGCACCCGGGATTCCCGGTGACGACCGCGTCGGGCCGCGTCGCGAGTATCGCGTCGATCTTCGGCTCGAGGAGCCGGTCCGCGTATTCGGGCTGGGCGAGGTTGTAGTAGCCGGCGCTCCCGCAGCAGACGTCGGCGCCGGCCATCTCCACGAGCTCGAGGCCACGCACCCTCGAGAGCAGCGCGCGCGGCTCCGCTCGGATGCCCTGCGCGTGCGCGAGATGGCACGGGTCCTGGTAGGTGACGCGCATCCCGAGGTCGCCCAAAGTGTTGTCACCGACGATCGTCTGCATGTACTCACTCACGTCGCGGACGCGCGACGCGAGTGCTGCGGCGCGAGCGGCCCAGTTGGGCCGGTCCTCGAGAAGGTGCGCGTAGCTTTTGAGATGGGCGCCGCAACCCGCGGCATTCACGAGGATGACGTCGGCGCCCTCGAACGCGGCGATGTTCAATTTCGCGAGGCGGACCGCCTCCGCCTTGTCGCCGGCATGTGCGTGAAGCGCGCCGCAGCAGGTCTGTCCCGGCGTGTCGATGACCTCGGCGCCGAGGTGCGCGAGCACGCGCGCGGTCGCTGTGTGCACGTCGCCGTAGGACGCGCGCATGACGCAGCCCAAAAGCAATGCGACGGACGAGCGGGGCGATTCCACCGCGACGCGCCGGTAGGCGGGACGGCCCACCGGAGGGGCGAGCGCATCGAGCCGCCGCAGGCGCGGCGGCCCCAAGCGACGCGCGAGCCTCCGCAGTCCGGTCCGCTCGGAGACAAGGAGCAGCGCGGCCATCGCGCGGAGGACCCAGGGTCGCGAGACCGACCACAGCAGCAGCTGGCCGAGCGGCGCTATGCCCCGTTCCTGGGCGATGCCGGCCCGCGTCTCCTCGATGAGGCGACCGTAGGGAACGCCCGAGGGACACACCGCTTCGCATGCGCGGCACGCGAGGCATCGGTCAAGGTGCAGCACCGTGGCGTCGCTCGATCGTATATCGATGCGCCCATCCGCGATCGCACCCATGAGATGCAGGCGCCCGCGCGGTGACTCCGTCTCGAGATGCGTGATCTTGTACGTCGGGCAGGCTTCGAGGCAGAGCCCGCAGTGGATGCAGCGCTCGAGCCCGGTCGTGTCGAAGACGGCGCTCATGCGGGCATCCGTCCCGGAGCGAGCACTCCGCGCGGGTCGAAACGCTGCTTCAGCGCGCGCGCGATGCCGAGCGGCACACGCGGCGCGCCCCACGCTCCGCCCGCCTCACGCTTGTATTCGGCGCTCGCCCGCTCAAGCACGGCGATCCCGCCAGCCGCCTCGAGCGAGGTGCGGACTTTTCCGAAGGTCGCGCGATCGATCGATCGGAGGAGATATGCGGTCGAGTTCGCCGGGTAGATCACGGCGGGGTACCCGCCGAACTGAATTGCCGGTCGGGTCGCCGCCGGCCACGCGACGCGCGCGGTCCACTTTGCGCCGAGCGGGAGCGCTGCGACGCGATCCCACGCTTCGTTCGCCACGTCGTGGCACCGCACGCGCTCGCGGATCTCACGACCGAGCCGCCGCACGGCGGCAGCGGGACCCGTCAGGCGAACAAGGAGGGCCGCTTCACCGCGCGCATCGAGCGCGCCGACCGCTTCGCCGGTGACGACCGCGAGCGCGTCCAGCGGAAGACCGCTCGCATGCAGATCGTTGGCTATCTGGAGCGCCGCGGGAACGTCGACCTCCGCGACCAGCGATACCGTGCGCTCGGGTATCGCGGTGAGCTTCAGCGTCAGCTCGACGATGGCGACGAGCGTTCCGAACGTCCCGCTCCAGAGGCGGGTGAGGTCGTAGCCCGTGACGTTCTTCACGACCCTGCCGCCCGAGCGCACCGGCGTCCCATCGCCGAGGACGACGCGCGCGCCGATGACCCAGTCGCGCGGGTGGAAATATCGCAGACGTGATGGGCCACCAGCCGCGCTTGCGAGCGTGCCGCCGACGGTGGCGCGTTCGGGGAGACCCGGCTCGACCGGCCAGCTCTGCCCGCGTGGAGCGAGGGCCTCAGCGAGCTCCGCCAGCGTCGTTCCGGCGCGAACGGTGGCCACGAGATCGCCGGGCTCGTATTCAACGATGCCACGAAGGGCGGAAAGATCGAGGACAGCGTCGTAGCGCGCCGGTGGGTCGCCGACGCCGAGTCGGGTCGCGCCCCCGCTGACGACGATCGCATCGGCCCGCTCGTTCGCGCCACGGATCGCGTCGATGACGTCGGCCTCGTTCGTCGCGCGGATGACGCTCCGCGGGGCCACGCCGTCGATGACATGCGCGTCGAGGCCCATCGCTATACCCACATGCCCTCCGCGAGCGCGCGCTTGGTGCGCTCCGTCGGGATGTCGGCGCAGGCATCGCCCCCCGGAAAGATCTTCCCCGGGTTCATCGTCCCGTCTGGATCGAACGCGTCGCGCGCTCGCCGTTGGGCGTCGAGATCCTCGGGCCCGAATACCCAGAACATGAAGTGGTTTTTCTCGAGGCCGACGCCGTGTTCGCCGGTCAGCGCGCCGCCCGCGTTGAGCGCGACCTTCAGGATTTCCGCGCTCGCCTCCATGACGCGGTCGACCGGCTGGATGCGCGCGTCGAAGAGCAGCACGGGGTGCAGATTGCCGTCGCCGATGTGGAACATGTTGGCGATGATGTAGCCGTACCGCTCGGCGATCGCGTTGACCTCGCGAAGCACTTCGGGCACCTTCGTGCGCGGGACGACCGCATCGTGCAGATAGTTGTTCGGCTTGATACGCGCGAGTGCGGCGTAACCGAGCTTGCGCGCCTTCCACAGAAGCTCGCGCTCAGCCTGTGTCGCTGCCGTGCGGACATCGGTCGCGCCGTTCTGCTTCAGGACCCGCAGGATCGACGTCGCCCAGTCTTCGACCTCCTCGCTGAGTCCCTCGACCTCGACGAGCAACAGCGACCCGGCGTCCGCGGGAAGGTGGACGTCGAACGCGGCATTCAGCGCGCCGATCGTGACCTTGTCGAGCATCTCCATCGCTGCTGGCACCACCCCGGTTGCGATGATCGCGCTCGCCGCCCGCGCGCCACTGTCGATGTCGGCGAAGATCGCGACGGACGTGCGCACGTCCTCAGGAAGTGGCAGTAGGCGCAGCCAAAGCTTCGTGATGATCCCGAGCGTCCCCTCGCTGCCCACGATGAGCGGGACGCAGTCATAGCCCGCGAGGTCCGCCACCGCGCCACCGAAACGCCCGATCTCGCCGCTTGGCAGGACGAGCTCGATCCCGAGCACGTGATTGGTCATCGAGCCGTAGCGGAGGGCATGCGGACCGCCCGCATTGGTGCCGGCGTTCCCGCCGATAGTGGAGATTTTCTGGCTCGCTGGGTCGGGAGCGAAGAAAAGGCCGTGCTCTCGCGCGGCGACGCTCACGGCGAGATTGGTTACGCCAGGCTCAACGACCGCAACGCGCGCCGCCCGGTCGATCGAGACGATGCTGCGGAGGCGCGTCGTCGCGACCACGATGGCGTCCGCGCATGCGATCGTCCCGCCCGAAAGGCCGGTTCCCGCGCCCCGCGGCACGATTGGCGCGCCGGCGGCGCGAGCCGCTTGCACGACCGCCGCGACCTCCTCCGCCGTACCCGGCACAGCGACGGCCGTCGGCGGACGCCGATCGAACCCGGCGTCGTATTCCCACACGAGGAGATCCTCGGGCCGCCAGAACACGTTCTCGTCCCCGCAGATCTCCGCCAGGCGCCGCACGAATGCGCTCGGGGATGCTCGGTCCACGTTCGGATTCTGTCACGCGTAGGTGTCGCTTCAGGATGGCGAGCGGGTCGGATCTCCACCTGCCTGCCATGCTGCGATCTGACTTCTCGAGCGGAATTCCAGCTTGCCCAGGATCCGCTCCACGTGGCCTTCGGCTGTGCGCTCGCTGATGACAAGCTTTTCTGCGATCTCTTTGTTGGAGAGGCCCGTCGCGACGAGTGCGGCGACTTCGCGCTCTCTCGCGGTCAACTGGGTGCGCGAGCGCGTCGGCGACGCTTCCGCCGCGGGCGCCTCCACAGGGAAGACGAGCCCGAGATCGGTCGCCCAGCGTTCGAGCTGACCCAGGTACCACGCAGCTTTCGCCTTGCGCCAGTACGGCAGGATGTTCGAGAGCTCTGCCTGGGCGGCCTCGCGATCGCCGACGCCGTTCCGCCGGAGAAGGAGCTCGATACGCCGGCGCCGCGCAAGCGTTTCTCCGAATGGCAGGAACGACTGCCGAAGGAGCTCGGCGCTCTCCGCCAGCAATGAGATCGCGGGGTCGAGATGCCCGTCATTCAGAGCGCGCTCGGCCTGAGCAAAGGCGCGCCTGGCACGCGCCGTGACACGTCGAGCACCGGCCTCGTCCGCGAGGGCGACCTCGATCCAGCGATCGCGGGCGACGCTGTCTTCCAGCGTGATGGCCGCGGCGATAGTAGACACCGGGGCCTCGTCGATCTCCGGAGCCGGAAAGAGACCCGCTCCGACGCCGGCCGCGA